>DASTGG010000235.1:0-3776 GCA_035719385.1 Usitatibacter sp. | reverse complement strand
CGACCCCGCCCGAGAACATGACGCCCGCGATGCCCTCGACGGGCTCGAGCGGGTCCGTGAGCCAGAGCGCCTGCACTTCAGCCGGCGGCTCGTCCAGCGTGAGCGCGGCAACGAGCGCGTCGGCCATCCACTCCGCGACGCGGTCGAGGTCGCCGGCCGCGATTCGCGAGCCCAGGCGCCAGTCGAGCCCGGCATTCTTCGCGAGCTGCTTGCCGGTCGGATCGAGCCGCGTCAACGTCATCCCGGTCGCGGCATTCGTGTCCGCCGCCGTCATCCCGGCCGCGGCATTCGTGTCCGCCGCCGTCATCCCGGCCGCGGCTCCTGCCGCAACGGGCCGGGACCCAATCTCCTCCGCCACCACCAATCGCCCGCCGAGGTGAATCGCCGCCGTGTGCACCACGCGCCCGTTCTCCACCAGCGCGAGCTTCGTGGTCCCGCCGCCGATGTCCACGTTGAGCACCGGCTGCTGCAGCTCGTGCGATTTCTTCGCCGCGCCCGAGCCGTAGGCCGCGAGCAGCGCCTCCATGTGGTGGCCCGCGGTCGCGCACACGAACTCGCCGCCCATGTCGGCCAGCACGTCCGCGATCGCCTTGGCGTTCTCGCGCCGCAGCGCCTCGCCGGTGAGGATGACGGCGCCGGTGTCGATCTGGTCCGGGTGGATGCCGGCGCTCTCGTAGGCCTTGTCGATGATCTCGCCCACGGCGCGCTCGTCGATGCGCTCTTCGCTCTGGTAGGGCGTGAGGGCGACGGGCGACTGGTGCAGCGTCTCGCGGTTCACGACGAAGTAGCGGCTGGTGAGGTCCTCCGCGAGCCGGCGCATCTGCACGCGCGAGAAGATCACCTGCGTGCCGGAGGATCCGATGTCGATGCCGACGGAAACCAGCTGGATGTGGTCCTGCTGCCAGAGCGCGTCGTGCTCGAGGTCGTACTCGCCGAAGTCGTCGTGGTCGTGATCGTGGTCGTAGTCGCCCTCGGCGTGCACGTGCGAGCCATCGACCCCCATCATGTGGTCGAGCAGCGAATGCTTCTTCTGTCCGAGCGGCTCAGCCATCGCGAGACTCGACCCGGGGTGCGTCCCCATCAGATCCTGAAGCTTTCCATGGTTTCCGGCGCGAACAGGTCCTCGGGCTGGAGCAGCCGCTTCGACAGCCCCTGCTCGTGGTGGTAGCGCAGGAACGTCGCGAGCGTCGCGCGGTTGGGCGCGAAGCCGTACGGCCAGAAGTCGTCGCCCATGAGGGCGCGCGCATCCTCCACGTGCCGGGTGAGCCACGGAAGCATCGTCTTCAGCGCCGCCGTCACGTAGAGGTCCTCGTACGCTTCGCGCTGCGCCTGCACGAACGCCTTGTAGAGCGACATGGCGATCCAGGGGTACTGCTCGTAGAGGCTGCGGCGGATCGCGACGGTGTGCATGATCGGGAAGATCTTCGTCTTGCGGTAGTACGCCTGCTCCACTTCCATGTAGTTCTCGAAGAGCCGCCGCACGGGGCCCTCGCCGCCCGCCCGGTACGTGGAGGGCATGCGCGCGGTGTAGAAGGCATCGATGCCGCCATCGCGCAGCAGCGCCGCCAGCGTTTCACGCTCCCCGATCGGTTGGACCTTGATGTTCGGCGGAAGCTCCAGCTTGAGCTTCTCGGGACGGTTCGGCTCCTCCTCGCCGCCCTGGTAGTACGTCTGCGTGTCCACCGGGACGCCGTACTCGTCCTGCAGGATGCCGCGGATCCACACGGGCGCGGTCATCTGGTATTCGGGATTGCCGATCTTGCGGCCGACGAGGTCCTTCGGCTCCCTGATGCCGCTCTTCGCGTTCACGTAGATGCACGAGTGGCGGAAGAACCGCGACGGGAAGACCGGGATCGCCACGAACGGCCGGTCGGGCTTGAAGAGCGACACCGTGTACGACGACAGCGACATCTCGGCCACGTCGAATTCGCGATGCCGCAGCATGCGGAAGAAGGTCTCCTCCACCGGCATGTTGAGGTACGTGAGGTCGATGCCGTCGGGCTGGATGCGCCCTTCGAGCAGGCCGCGCGTGCGGTCGTAGTTCCAGCAGCCGAGGGAGAGTCGCAGCTTGGACACGGGACTTGTGGGCGCCTTGTCGCGAAATGGAAGCGGGATCTTCTAGTAGAAGCTGTCGAAGTGCACCTGCGGATAAGGCACCCGCTTCTCGATGAGCATCTGCTGCACCGCCTGCGCCATCGCGGGCGGGCCGGCGAAGTAGTACTCGAAGTCCGCCCAGCGCTCGCCGACGAACTTCTTCACGTGCTCGTGCACGAAGCCCGTGGGGCCCGTCCACGCGCCCGGGCTCGACTCCGGCATGGACAGCACCGCCTCGAACGTGAGCCGGTCGCCATAGCCGGGCAGCACGGAAAGATCCGCGTCGCCGCACAGGTCGACGGCGGTGCGCGCGCCATAGAACACATGGATCCTGCGGCCGGCAAGCTTCGGCTCCGCGATCGCGCCGCGCGCGACCGACATCACCGGCGCCAGTCCCGAGCCGCCTCCGATGCAGATGATGTCGCGCGGGCTGTCGGCGCGCAGGTACGCGAGGCCATAGGGGCCGTCGAGCTCGATCGTCGTGCCGACCTGCACCTTGTCGAAGAGCGTCACGGTGCCCACCCCGCCCACCACGCGGCGCACGATGAAGTGCCATTCGCGGCTGCCGTCGTCGATGTTCGCCATCGAGTACGTGCGCGGCACGTCGAGGCCGGGCAGGTAGAAGAGCGCGTACTGGCCCGGCAGGAATCCCGGCGCGCCGTCGGCGGCCTTGAAGCGGAACTCGCGCATGTCGTGGGTGAGGTCGCGGGTGCCGGTGAGCGTCGCCTCGAAGCGCGCGGGCCGATGCGCCGGCACGTTCTCGGGCCGCAGGCGCACCTTGATGCGGCAATCGGTTCGCGGCTGCGCCTGGCAGGCGAGCACGCGGCCCTTCGCGCGATCGCGCTCGGCGAGGCCGGGCGCATCGGGCCGCAGCGAATGGATCTCGCCTTCGACCAGATCCACCTTGCACGTGCCGCACGAGCCGGCATTGCACTCGTAGGGAAAGCCCAGGCCCGCGCGCAGACCCGCGCGAAGCAGCGTGTCGTCCTCGGCGCAGCGGTACTCGGCGCCGTCCGCGAGCTTGATCGAGGGCATCAGTCGGCCGCGAACGAAGCCGAACTCGACAGCGACGGCAGGTAGCCGAGCCGGCGCGAGATGGTGTTGGCGGCGGCGACCACGCTGGGGATCGTCGTCTGGACCTGCTTCTTGCTCATGCGCTGCACCGGCGCGGCGACCGAGATGGCGGCGACGACCTGGCCCGTATGGTCGCGAATGGGCGCCGCCACGCAACGCAGCCCTTCCTCGATCTCCTCGTCGTCGATGGCGCAGCCCTTCGAGCGGATCGACGCGAGCTCCTGCCGCAGCGCGTCCCCATCGGTGATGGTGTTGGGCGTGAAGCGCTGCAGGCCCATCTCGATCACCTGGCCCACCACGTCCGGCGGCTGGTAGGCGAGCAGCGCCTTGCCGACGCTGGTGCAGTGCGCCGGCGCGCGCGAGCCGAGGCCCGAGGACATGCGAACCGCCTGCCGGCTTTCGCGCACGCGGATGTAGAGCACGCTCAGGTGGTCGAGGATCGCGAGCTGGATGGTCTCGCCCGTGGCTTCGGCCAGCGCGTGGATCTCGCCCTGCGCCTGCGCGGCGATGTCCATGTTGCGGCGCACGAGCGCGCCCAGCTCGAAGAGCGCGAGGCCCAGGCGGTATTTCCCGGTCTCGCGGTTCTGCTCGAGGATGTCGTACTCGAC
>DASTGG010000234.1:0-23444 GCA_035719385.1 Usitatibacter sp. | reverse complement strand
GGGGGTGCGTCCCCGGGGTGCGTCCCCGGGTTTCCCATGTCCCCCGATTTCTCCCGCAATCACTTCGACCTGCTCGGCCTTCCCGCCCGCTATGCGCTGGATGCGGCGGGCCTGGAGCGCCGCTATCGCGAGCTGCAATCGCAGGTGCATCCCGACCGCTTCGCTTCGGCGAGCGAGGCCGAGCGCCGCGTGGCGATGCAGTGGGCCACCCGCGCGAACGAGGCCTACCGAACGCTGCGCGATCCGGTCGCCCGTGCGCGCTACCTGCTGGCGCTCAAGGGGTTCGATACGGATGAAGAGAGCAACACCTCGATGCCGCCCGATTTCCTCATGCAGCAGATGGAGCGGCGCGAGGCCGTGGGCGAAGCGCGCGAGGCGCGCGACGACGAGGCGTTGCAGGAGCTGCGCGCCGAGCTTAAGGAGTCGCGCGAGGAGATGCTCGGGTTGCTCGCCCGGGCGCTCGACGGCGACGCGAACTACGATGCCGGCTGCTCGCTGGTGCGCAAGCTGCGCTTCCTCGAGAAGCTCGAGCAGGAGATCGACGACGCCGTCGAGCTCCTGCACGAACGCCGCTGACCGGGCCCTGCCTCGATGAGCCTCCTGCAGATCTCCGAGCCCGGGCAGTCGCCCGACCCGCACCAGCGCCGCCTCGCCATCGGCATCGACCTCGGCACGACGCATTCCCTGGTGGCGACCGTTCGCAGCGGCACGGCCGAGGTCATCGCCGACGAGCAGGGCCGTCCGCTGCTGCCCTCGATCGTGCGCTATTACCCGGACGGGCGCGTGGACGTGGGCTACGAAGCGCGCGCCGCGCAAGCCGACGATCCCGTCAACACCATCGTGTCGGTCAAGCGCTTCATGGGCCGCGGCGTGGCGGACGTCGCGCGTTACGGCGCGCTGCCGTACCACTTCGTCGAGGCGCCCGGCATGGTCGCCATGGAAACCGCCGCGGGCCGGCGCTCGCCCGTGCAGGTCTCGGCGGAGATCCTCAAGGTCCTGCGCGATCGCGCCGAGGCGGCGCTGGGCGGCGAGCTCTTCGGCGCCGTCATCACGGTTCCCGCGTATTTCGACGATTCGCAGCGCCAGGCCACCAAGGACGCCGGCAGGCTCGCGGGACTGAACGTGCTGCGCCTGCTGAACGAGCCCACGGCGGCCGCGATCGCCTATGGCCTCGACCACGCCTCGGAAGGCACCTTCGCGGTTTTCGACCTGGGCGGGGGCACGTTCGACATCTCGATCCTGCGGCTCACGCGCGGCGTGTTCGAGGTGCTCGCCACCAATGGCGACTCCGCGCTGGGCGGCGACGACTTCGACCAGGCCATCGCGACGCACTGGCGCGTCGGCCAGGGGCTCGCCGACGGCATGGGCCGCGACACGAGGCGGCTGCTGGCGGCCGCGCGCGAGGTGAAGGAGAAGCTCTCCTTCGAGCCGGAAGCCGGGGTGGAAGTCACGTTGTCGTATGGCCAGAAGGTCCGCATGCACCTCACGCGCGCCGAGTTCGAGCAGATGACCGCGCCGCTCGTGCAGAAGGCGATGGGTCCCACGCGCAAGGCATTGCGCGATGCCAAGCTCGGCGTGCACGACATCGACGGCGTGGTGCTCGTGGGCGGCGCCACGCGCATGCCGCACCTGCAGAAGGCGGTGGAGCAATTCTTCGGGCGGTCGCCGCTCAAGGACCTCGATCCCGACCAGGTCGTGGCGCTCGGCGCGGCGATCCAGGCGAACGTGCTGGCCGGCAACCGCGCGCCCGGCGACGACTGGCTGCTGCTCGACGTGATCCCGCTCTCGCTCGGCATCGAGACCATGGGCGGGCTCGTGGAGCGCATCGTGCCGCGCAACTCCACGATCCCGGTGGCGCGCGCGCAGGAATTCACGACGTTCAAGGACGGCCAGACCGCGATGGCGATCCACGTGGTCCAGGGCGAGCGCGAACTGGTCTCCGATTGCCGCTCGCTCGCGCGCTTCGAGCTGCGCGGCATCCCGCCCATGGTCGCGGGCGCCGCTCGCATCCAGGTGACCTTCCAGGTCGATGCGGACGGCCTGCTCTCGGTCTCGGCGCGCGAGAACACCACCGGCGTGGAATCGTCGATCGTGGTGAAGCCCTCCTACGGCCTCACCGACGACGAGGTGGCGCGCATGCTGCAGGACAGCTTCTCGCACGCCGCCGACGACCGCGATGCCCGTGCGCTCGCCGAGCAGCGCGTCGAGGCCGAGGCGCTCCTCGCATCGGTCGCGTCGGCGCTCGCGAAGGATGCCGACCTGCTCGATGCGCCGGAGCGCGCCGCGCTGGACGCCTCGGTGAACGCGCTCGAATCGGCCCGCAAGGGCACGGACCATCGCGCCATCAGGATGGCGGTCGAGGCGCTCAATCGCGCGAGCGAGCGCTTCGCGGCGCGGCGCATGGACCGCGCCATCGCCGGCGCCCTCAGGGGCCACCGCGTGGACGAGGTATCGAAGTGACGAAGCTCACGGTGCTCCCGCACGATACGCTCTGCCCGCAGGGCGCCGAGATCGAGGCGGCGGCCGGCAAGTCGATCTGCGACAGCCTGCTCGAGAACGGCATCGACATCGAGCACGCGTGCGAGAAGAGCTGCGCGTGCACCACGTGCCACGTGATCGTGCGCGAGGGCTTCGACGAGCTCGAGCCCGCGAGCGACAAGGAGGACGACCTCCTCGACAAGGCCTGGGGCCTCGAGCTCACCTCGCGGCTTTCCTGCCAGGCGCGCGTGGGCGATGCGCCCCTCACCGTCGAGATTCCGCGCTACACCATCAACCACGCCTCTGAGAAGCGCTAGCATTCACCTTTTTCCGCTTTGATCCAGCGCAGCGCAAGGAGGAGGCCGCATGAAGTGGACGGACACGCGCGAGATCGCCATCGCGCTCGCGGACGAGCACCCGGACGTCGATCCGCTCAAAGTCAATTTCGTCGACCTGCGCAACTGGGTCGTCGCGCTGCCCGGGTTCGACGACGACCCGAAGCGCTCCGGCGAGAAGATCCTCGAGGCCATCCAGCTCGCGTGGATCGAGGAAGCGCAATGAGCGCGCCGGTCGCCTTCGAGCGGCTGCGCGACTTCATCGCGCGCGCGTTCGAGACGGCCGGCATGCCCGCGGCCGATGCGCTCACGGTGGCGGGCCTCATGGCGGAAGCCGACCTGCAGGGCTCCGACGGCCATGGCGTGATCCGCCTGCCGCAGTACCTGCGCCGCATCCGCGCGGGCGGCGTGAACCTGCATCCGGACATCCGCGTCGAGCGCGAGCGCGCCGGCATGGCGCTCATCCACGGCGACAACGGCATGGGCCACCTCGTCATGAAGCGCGCGGCCGAGCTCGCGATCGAGAAGGCGCGCACGGCTGGCGTGGCGTGGGTGGGCGCGCACTGGAGCAACCACGCCGGGCCCGCGTCCCTCTATGCGCGCATGCCGCTCGCGCACGACATGGCGGGGCTGTACTTCGCGGTGGGCAATGCGAACCACCTGCCGCCGTGGGGAGGCCTCGACATGCTGCTCTCGACCAATCCCATCGCCGCCGCGATCCCCGCGGGCGAGGAAGCGCCGATCGTGCTCGACATGGCCACCACGGTGGCCGCGTACGGCAAGGTGAAGGCGAAGGCCGCGCGCGGCGAATCGATGCCCGAGGGCTGGATGATCGACCGGCAGGGCCGCCCGCTCACGGACCCGAAGCGCGCGGAGGAGGGCTTCCTGCTGCCCATCGGCGGCTACAAGGGCTACGGGCTCGCGCTCGTCGTGGGCCTCATCGCCGGCACGCTGAACGGCGCCGCGATGGGGCGCGACGTGGTCGATTTCAACAAGGACGACACGACGCCCACGAACACCGGGCAGGCGATCGTCGCCATCGATCCCGCGGCCTTCGGCGACATCGCCGAATTCAAGGCGTCGGTGGATCGCCTCGTGCGCGAGCTGCGCGCAGCCGAGCGGCTGCCGGGCGTCGAGCGCATCTGGATGCCGGGCGAGCAGAGCCATGCGAAGCGCGAGGCGCAGTCGCGCGGCGGCATTGCCATCGCGCCGGCATTGCGCCAGACTCTCGCGCGGCTCGCCGACGAGGTCGGCATCCCGCCCCTCGAATCCGTCTAGGAGATCGCATGCGCCGCGCCCCCCGATTCGCCGCCGCCCTGCTCGCAACGCTCGTTCCGGCACTCGCATCGGCGCAGCAAGGCTATCCGGTCAAGCCGATCCGGATGATCGTGCCCCTCGCCGCCGCGAGCGCGGTGGACAACGGCGCGCGCATCGTCGCGCAGAAGATGTCCGAGAACATGGGCCAGCAGATCGTGATCGAGAACATCCCCGGCGCATCGGGGCAGATCGGCGCGGACCTGGTGGCGAAGGCGAAGCCGGACGGCTACACGATCGGCGGCTTCAACGACAGCATCATGACGATGCTGCCGAACATGAACCCGAAGATGCCGTGGGACATCCTGCGCGATTTCGCGCCGGTGTCGCTCGTGGGGACGATCGAGTGGGGGCTCGTGACGAACAACAACGCGCCGTACAAGAGCGCGGCCGACCTCATCGCGGCGGCAAAGGCGAGCCCGGGAAAGATCGATTTCGGCTCGGGCGGCAACGGCAGCCCGCAGCACGTCGCCATGGCCCTCTTCGCATCGAGCGCCGGCATCCAGCTCACGCACGTGCCTTACAAGGGCGCCACGCAGGCGGCGATGGGCGTGGCGGCCGGCGAAGTGCCGGTCGCGTTCCAGGGGCTCGCGACCGTCGCGGGGCTCGTGCGCGGCGGCAAGGCGAAGCTCATCGGCGTGGCCACGCCGGCGCCGTTGCCGCAGTTCCCGGGCGTGCCGACCGTGGCCGCCTCGGGCCTTGCCGGCTTCACGTTCAATTCGTGGTTCACGATCATGGCGCCCGCGGGAACGCCGAAGGAGATCATCGCGCGGCTGCATGGCGAGATCATGAAGGCGCTCGCGGATCCCGACGTGAGGGCGAAGCTCACCGACCAGGGCATCACCGTTCGCGGCACCACGCCCGACGAGCTCGCCGCGGCCACGCGCGAGCAGCTCGCGCGCTACCAGCGGCTCTTCAGGGAAGCGGGCATCAGGGCCGAGTAGCCCTTATTTCGGCATCTCGACGGTCACCTTGATCGCCGAGTACCACTCGGCCAGGCTTTCGATGTCGGCATCGGTGAGCGTTTTCGCGACGATGCTCATCTGCTCGTTCTGGCGGCTTCCGGATCGGTACGCGCGCAACTGCGCCCGGAGGTATTCCTTCTGCTGTCCGCTCAGGTTGGCCGCGCCGGCCAGGACCGCCACGCCGTCCTCGCCGTGACAGTTCTGGCACAAGGTCCGGGCCTTGGCGCGTCCGGCCGCCAGGTCTGCGCGCGCATCGAGCGATGCGGACGCGGCGCCCAGCAGCATGAACAGCGCGGGCAGGGCTCCTTTCCATGTTCGCATTTTCTCGGTCTCCAAATGGAAGCGGGCCGGGCATCCGGCCCAGCCCGCTTTTCTTTCGGCCCGGCTACTTGCCCTGATACGAGATGCGGTAGATGGCGCCGGCCTTGTCGTCCGATACCAGGATCGAACCGTCGACATACTGCTGCACGTCGACGGGCCGGCCGAGGTAGACGCCTTCGCTGTTCATCCAGCCTTCGGCAAAGGGCTCCGTCTTCACGGCATTTCCCTTGTCGTCGAGGTAGGTCACCATGACCCTCGCACCGCGTGGCTTCACGGCGTTCCACGAGCCGTGCTGGGCGTTGAAGATCGCGTTCTGGTACTTGGCGGGAAACATCTTGCCCGTATAGAACATCATGCCCAGGTCCGCGGCATGCGCCACCATCTCCACCTGCGGCTTGACGTAGTGGTCGGCGAGCTCCTTGGGAATCTGCTTGTCCTTGTATTCGCCGGTTCGCGTGCTGCCGCCGCCGTAATACGGGAAGCCGTACCATCCGCCCAGCTGGAGCGCTCCGTTCACCGCGGGAATCCTGTTCAGCTCTCCCGGAGGTATCTCGTCGCCCATGCCGTCGACCTGGTTGTCGGTGAACCACAGGCTCTTGTCCTTGGGATTGAACGCGAGCCCCGAGGAGTTGCGGATGCCGGTTGCGACGACCTTGCGATCCTTCCCATCCCTGTTGAAGCTGACGATGCCGCCGATGCCCACCTTCCTGTAGAAATCGACTTTTTCCGCCGGGGTCACGTTGAACGGCTGCCCGAGCGTGATGTAGATCCTGTTGTCGGGACCGATCGTGCAGGCGCGCGCGGTGTGGTTGTACGATTCCTCTTCGGGCGGGATCAGCTCGCCCTGCTTGACGATCGGAATCGCGACGGTGTCGGAGCCCTGCTGGAAATATTCGGCCGCGGGAAACATCATCACCCGGTTGCGCTCGGCGATGAACAGGAACCCATCGGGCGAGTAGCAGGCGCCGGCCGGAAGATCGTACTTGATGCTCGTGCTGAACTCGTCGACCGTGTCCGCGACGCCGTCCATGTCGCGGTCGTTCACGGAATAGACGATGTTCTTCAGGGTTCCGACCCACACCGTGGCCGTGTTGCGGCTCACCGCGATGCCGCGCGCATTGGGCACGATGGCGAACAGCTCGATCTTGAAGCCCTCCGGCAGCTTGATCTGCTGCAGGACCTTCCTCAGGTTCTCCGCATACCTGGGGTCCTGCGGCACGCTCTTCATCGGAGCCGCATCGGTGCGCTTGAAGGCGCCCAGCTTTTCGAGAGCGGCTTCGTCGTCCTTCGCGAGCACCGTGGCGGCGGAAAATGAAAACGCCAGGCAAATCGCGAGCGACAGAGCGGTGCGTTTCGTGGTCTTTTCATCCTGCGGTTTCATGCGTCCTCCTATTCGATTGGCCCCGGCGGTTTGGCGCGACGCGACTTGGCGCTTGGCGATCCTAGACTGCCTGTCGCGTTTTCCACAAGCGGCCGATGAACGCCCCAAAAAAAAAGGGGCAGGGATTACCTGCCCCACAAGGCGCACTCTTGAATAAGGAGGGTCCTTCGACCTGCGCGAACGGAGGGATGGGCCGTCCGCGCCGGCGCTCCCGCAGGAGCAGCGCCCGTGGCGGGGCGCTCCCACACCTTGAAGCAAGCCGGGTGCCACATTTTCCGGCTTTTGCCGAATCAAGTACTTATCACCTGCATGCCGGGCCGGTCCACCTGTGCCGGGGGGCGATCGTCGCACCGCAGCGACAACCTCCCGGCACTCCCGGCCCAACTTCTTGAATCCGCGATGCTTTTCCGTGTCGCTGTGGAGCGACAGCTACAACGCGTAGCGTCGCAGCTACACCCGCTACTTTACGTCGCTTTTGAAGAGCGCGGCTTCGATTCCGTGCCGCTGCAGGAGCTTGTAGAACTCGGTGCGATTGCGCCGCGCGAGCTTGGCCGCCTGCGTGACGCTGCCCTTGGTGAGCTTCAGGATGCGCGTGAGGTAGTCGCGCTCGAAGCGCTTGCGCGCATCCTCGAACGACGTCATCTCGTGCATCTCCACCTGGATCGCCTGCTCGACGAACGTCTGCGGGATGATCTCCGTCGGGCACAACGCGATCGACTGCTCGACCACGTTGTAGAGCTGGCGCACGTTGCCCGGCCACTTCGCCTTCACGAGCAGCTCCAGCGCTTCGGGCGAGAACGCCGCCTTCTCGCGGCCATAGCGCGGCGCGAGCTTGTTCAGGAAATGCTCGGCGAGCAGCGCGATGTCCTCGGGCCGCTCGTCGAGCGACGGCAGCTTGAGGTTCACGACGTTGAGGCGATAGAAGAGGTCCTCGCGGAACGTGCCGTTCTCCTTCTCGCGCGCGAGATCGCGGTGCGTGGCGGAGATGATGCGCACGTCGAAGGGCGTCGAGCGCGTGGCGCCGATGGGGCGCACCTCGCGCGTCTCGATGACGCGCAGCAGCTTCACCTGCAGCGCGAGCGGCATGTCGCCGATCTCGTCGAGGAAGAGCGTGCCCTTGTTCGCCGCGACGAACAGGCCCGGCTGGTCCGCGATGGCGCCGGTGAACGATCCCTTCGTGTGGCCGAAGAGCTCGCTCTCGAGGAGCGTCTCGGGAATGGCGCCGCAGTTGATCGCGACGAAGGGATGATTGGCGCGCGGGCTCGCGCGGTGGATCGCGCGCGCGAGCAGCTCCTTGCCCGAGCCGCTTTCGCCCTGGATCAGCACGCTCGCATCGCCCGACGCGACGCGCTGCGCCTTGGCGAGCAGGTCTTCCATGAGCGTGGAGCGCGTGACGATGTCCTCGCGCCACATCTGCCCGGGGCCGGCCTGCATGGCGCCGCCGCCGTGCAGCGTGAGCGCGCGCTGGATCTGCGCGAGCAGCTCGTCCGCGTCGTAGGGCTTGGTGAGGTAGCCGAAGACACCGCGCTTCACCGCGGCGACCGCCTCGGGGATGGAGCCGTGCGCGGTGAGGATGATCACGGGCAGGCCGGGGTACGTGGCCTGGATCTCGTGGAACAGCGCCATCCCGTCCATGCCCTCCATGCGCAGGTCGGTGAGCACGAGGTCGGGACGGGACGCCGCGATGGAGGCGAGGGCCTTCTGCCCGCTTTCCACCGCCGTGACGGCGTATCCGTTGGCTTTGAGGCGAATGGCGAGCAACCGGAGCAGGTCCGGATCGTCGTCGACGAGCAGCAGCGAGGCTTTTCCTTGTTGGGGCATCAGCGGTTCGAGATCGGTCGGTCGGAGAGGCTTTTCTCGAGCTCGGTCAGTGCATCGAGCTTCTGCTGGAGCTGCGTGGCGCGCTCCTGGAGGCTGTCGGCGCGCTGCTTCTGCGCTTCCGTCGCCCGGCGCTCGTCCCGCAACTTCGCGTTTGCCGCTGAGGCACTCTCCTTGAGCCGGCGGCGTTCGCCTGCCATTGCTTGCAAGAAGCTTGCCATCGCCCGCACGTCCTGCGACGCCGTTTCCTTCCTTGCAACCGGCTCGACGAGCCCGATGATCTCGCCGTCGTCGGCCTGGGCGGACAACGACAGCGCCAGGGCGAGCCGGGTCCGCGTGTGGTCGCTCGAATCCTTCGCGAAGAGCTGCCGCTGGTGGGCGATCTCGCGCGCGAGCCCCGCCTCGCCGAGCCCGCGCAGGCGGTCGAGATACGCCACCAGGTCCTCGGGGGCGCGGGCCTTCGCCGGGGCCGTGATCGCCGAGAGGTCGAGCACCGAGGCCGGGTGCTGCGGCGCCGCGCATCCGGCGAGCGCCAGCAGGGTGACGAGGGCAGCGCGCGGCTTCATGCGGCCTGCTCCGTCACTTCGCTCTTGCGCCGCGGGATGCGGACGCGGAAATGCGCGCCCGGCCCTTCGAGGATGTCCACCGTCCCGCGATGCAGCGTCACGTATTCCTTCACGATGGACAGCCCGAGGCCGCTGCCCTTGATCGGCGCATCCGGCGCCTCGGCGCCGCGGTAGAACGCCTCGAAGACCTTCTCGCGCTCGTGCTCGGGGATCCCGGGACCTTCGTCGAGCACCTCGAACACCGCATCGCCGTTCTCCTTGTACAGCTTGATCGAGATGAGCCCGCGCTCGGGCGAGTACTTGACGGCGTTCGACAGCAGGTTGTCCAGGACCACGCGCATCTTCTCCTCGTCGCAGTACGCCGCGACGAGCTCCGTGTTGAGCTCGATGCGGATGCCCTTGGACACGATGGCGAGCTTGCGGTCGTTGATGACGCGGCGGATCACGTCCTTCAGCGGCACGATCTTCGCGTCCAGGTAGGAGGTCTGCGCATGCACGGCACTGTAGTTGAGCAAGCCTTCGATCAGCTTGCGCAGCTCGATCGAGTTCTCCTGCAGGATGCGCGCGATCTCGCGCTGCTCGGCATTCAGGTTGCCGACGACGCCCGAGGACAGCAGGTCCGATCCTTCGCGCAGCGCCGTGAGCGGCGTCTTGAGCTCGTGCGAGATGTGCTGCAGGAACCGCGTCTTCTGCGCCTCGAGCGTGAGCAGGCGCTCGCGCAGCCAGTCGAGCTGCTCGCCCAGCCGCACCATGTCGCCCGGTCCCTGGATCTGGATCGCGCGCCCGAACTGCCCCTCGCCGAGCGCGCGGATGCCGGCGCTCACCTGCGTGATCGGCCGCGCGATGAGGAAGGTGAACGATGCGATGAGCAGGATGGCCGTCGGTATCAACGCGATCATCAGCCAGAAGACGCTGTTGCGCGATTGGACCGCCTGCGCCCGCAGCTGTTCGATGGCCGAGTCGATGGCCTCGTCGCCGAGGTCGATGAGCCCGTGCACGTGCACCGTGAGCAGCGCGAACTCGCGCGCGAGGCGCTGCGAGAGCTGCGGCGTGGGTCCCGTGCTCACGATCGCCTCGTTGATCAGGTTCGCCTCCTGCTCGATGGAGCGCAGCTCCACGCGCTGCGTGTCCGACAACGGCATCGCGTCGAGCTGGCGCACGATGGCGCTGAAGTTGCCGCGGTTGTTGCGATAGGCCTCGAGGAGCGTCTGCTCGCCCGCCACGGCGTACTGGCGTGCCGAGCGCTCGAGGCCGTTGGCGGCCGTGAGGAGCGAGCGGCTCGCCTGCGTGATCTTCACGGCCGAGTGCACCGCGTTCTCCGACAGCCCCGCCAGCCGCTCGAACGCGAGCCCGTTCGAGAAGAGCGCGACGATGAGCGGCGCGGCCACGATGCTGAAGCCCAGCAGCAGCAGCGACACGAAGGAACGCGGGTACTTGAATCGCATCGAACGATTATCCGTTAAAATAACGTCGAATCAATTGCTTGTATGAAAAAACCCATGTACGAATCGGATACGACGCGTTTCCTGCGCGAGCTGAAGGCGAAAAACCCCCAGATCGTCGAGCAGCAGAAGAAGAACCGCATGACCTGGTGGGACCGTCCCCAGGACCTCGACGCCTGGAAGGAGCGCGCCCAGGCGAACGTCCCGCAGCCCGGTTACGTCTATTTCCCGCTCCCGCGTCAGCTGAAGGACGACGACAAGGATTCGGGGAAGAGGTTGAGCACGCCGTCCAGGCCCGCGTAATCGAGGGCGTAGTCCGCGCGCGCCTTCACCACGGGCTTCGCGTGGTAGGCGATGCTCGTGCCCTGCGCCATCATCGGCAGGTCGTTGGCGCCGTCGCCGAGCACCAGCACCTGCGAGGCATCCAGGCGCATCTGCGCCTTGAGGCGCGCGACGTGCGCCTCCTTGCCGCGCGCGTCCACGAGGGGGCCGGTCACGCTTCCGGCGAGCTTTCCGTGCTCGACCACGAGGACGTTCGAATACGCGTGATCGAAGCCCAGGCGCTCGCGAACGCGGTCGGTGAAGTACGTGAACCCGCCCGACACGAGCAGCGTCGTGAGGCCGCAGCGACGCGCGGCCGCCATGAGGCGCTCGGCGCCCGGGTTGAAGCGCAGCCTCTCCGAGTACACGCGCTCCAGCGCGGACTCGTCCAGGCCGCGCAGCGTCGCGACGCGCCGGCGCAGGCTCTCGGGCCAGTCGATCTCGCCGCGCATGGCCGCGGCCGTCACGGCGGCGACCTCGGCCTTGCGCCCCGCGTAGTCGGCGATCTCGTCGATGCACTCGATGCAGATCAGCGTCGAGTCCATGTCCATGGCGAGCAGCCGGAAGTCGCGCAGCGTGCGCCCTTCGGGAACGAAGCCCCAGTCGAGCGACGCTTCGGCGCAGTGGCCCGCGACCGCCGCGCGCGTCGATGCGTCCGCGCCGGTGATGCGGAACGCACGGTCCGCGATGCGCTCGATGGCGCGCCCGCGCGACAGGCGCGCCAGCGTCTCGAGGTCCGGCGTCGCGACGTCTTCCCCCTGGATCACGAGATTCATCGAGGCTAGGCGAGCTTCTTCAGGAATTGGCGCACCTCGTTCGCGCGTTGCCGCAGGTCCTCGTGCTTCATCTCGATCCTCACGCGGTCGGGGCCGGGCAGGCGGTAGATGCGGCTCGATTGCACCAGCGACAGGATCTTGCGGGGCTCGACGGGCGGCTCGGGGACGAATTGCACCACGATCCCGGTCGACGATGCATCGATCTTCTGCACGCCGAGGGGCGCCCCCTGGATGCGCAGCCTGTGGCACTCGAGCAGCACGCGCGTCGCATCGGGCAGCGGGCCGAAGCGGTCGACGAGCTCCTCCGTGAGGCGCTCGAGCTCCTCGTCGCTGTCGCAGTTCGCGAGCCGCTTGTAGATCACGAGGCGCTCGTGCACGTCGCCGCAGTAATCCTCGGGCAGCAGCGCGGGCGCGTGCAGGTTCACCTCCGTGGCGACGTCGATGGGGCGGGAAAGGTCGGGCTCCTGGCCCTTCTTCAGGCTCTTCACGGCATGGTTCAGCATCTCGGTGTAGAGCGCGAAGCCGATGTCGTGGATGCCGCCGGACTGCGATTCCCCGAGCACCTCGCCCGCGCCGCGGATCTCGAGGTCGTGCATCGCGAGGTAGAAGCCCGCGCCCAGGTCTTCCATCATCTGGATCGCCTCCAGGCGCTTCTTCGCGGAAGCGGAGAGCGCTTCCTCCGGCGGCGTGAGCAGGTACGCGTACGCCTGGTGGTGCGAGCGCCCGACGCGCCCGCGCAGCTGGTGCAGCTGCGCGAGGCCGAAGCGGTCGGCGCGGTGGATGATGATGGTGTTCGCGGTCGGGACGTCGATGCCGGTCTCGATGATCGTCGAGCACAGCAGCAGGTTGCTGCGCTGGTGGTAGAAGTCGCGCATCACGCTTTCCAGGTCGCGCTCGCGCATCTGGCCGTGCGCCACCGCGACGCGCGCTTCGGGCAGCAGCTCCTCGAGCTCCGCGCGCCGGTTCTCGATCGTCTCCACCTCGTTGTAGAGGTAATACGCCTGGCCGCCGCGCTTGAGCTCGCGCAGCACGGCCTCGCGCACGATCCCGTTCGACAGGCGGTGCACGAACGTCTTGATCGACAGGCGCCGCTGCGGCGCCGTGGCGATCACGGAGAAGTCGCGCAGCCCCTCGAGGGACATCGCGAGCGTGCGCGGGATCGGCGTGGCCGTGAGCGTGAGCACGTCCACCTCGGCGCGCAGCTTCTTGAGCTCTTCCTTCTGGCGCACGCCGAAGCGGTGCTCCTCGTCGATGATCACGAGGCCGAGGTTCCTGAAGCGCACGTCCTTCTGGATCAGCTTGTGGGTGCCGATGACGATGTCGATGGCGCCGCTGGCGAGCCCGTCGAGCGTCTTGGCGACTTCCTTCGGGCTGCGGAACCGCGACAGCTCGGCGATGCGCACCGGGAAGCTCGAGAAGCGGTCGCTGAAGTTGCCGAAGTGCTGCTCGGCGAGCAGGGTGGTCGGCACGAGGATCGCCACCTGCTTGCCCGCCGCGACCGCGATGAACGCCGCGCGCATCGCCACCTCGGTCTTGCCGAAGCCCACGTCGCCGCACACGAGTCGGTCCATGGGGCGGCCCAGCGTCATGTCCACGATCACCGACTGGATCGCCTCGGCCTGGTCCGGCGTCTCCTCGAAGGGGAACGTCGCGGCGAACGCCTCGTAGTCCTGCATCCTGAGCGGGAATGCGTAGCCCTCGCGCGCGAGCCGCTTGGCGTACAGGTCGAGCAGCTCGGCCGCCGTGTCGCGCACCTGCCGCGCGGCCTTGCGCCGCGCCTTCTCCCACTGCCCGCTGCCGAGGCGATGCAGCGGCGCGGATTCTGGCGCCGCGCCCGTGTAGCGGCTTATGGCGTGCAGCTGCGAGACGGGCACGTAGAGCTTGTCGCCGCCTTCGTACTCGAGGTGCAGGAACTCCATGGCGCCTTCGCCGAGGTCGAGCGTGACGAGCCCCAGGTAACGGCCGATCCCATGCTGGCTGTGCACGACGGGATCGCCGGGCTTCACCTCGGCGAGGTCGCGCACCATGCCTTCGGCGCTCACCTTCGCGCGCCCGTCGCGCCGCCGCGACTGCCTCACCTGTCCGGGGTAGAGCTCCGCTTCCGTGACGACGGCGATGCGCTCGCCGGGCAGCACGAACCCCGCGGCGACCGGGCCGTACGTGATCGCGAGCGGATGCGCCGAGTCCAGGAAGCGGCCCCAGTCGTCCACGAGCGCGGGATGGAACTCGTGCTCCGCGAAGAACTGCATGAGCGTCTCGCGCCGGCCGGCGCTCTCGGCCACCACGAGCGTGCGCTCGTCCGGCGATCGGTCCGCGAAGCGCTTGAGCGCCGTGAGCGGCTCGACGGAGCGGCGATCGACCTCGATGCGCGGTACATCGCCGCCGATGAAGAAGGGATCGCGCTCGGGCGCGTCGGCGGGCGGCGTCTGGCGCGGCAGCAGGTCGATGCGCTCGTAGCCCTTGAGCGCGATGAACAGGTCCTCGACCGGCAGGTAGAGCTCGCGCGGCGGCAGCAGGGGGCGGTCGCGGTCGCCGCGCAGCAGGTCGTGGCGCGACTTCAGGTCCTTCCAGAACGACTCGGCCGCCGCCGGCACGTCGCCGTGCACGATGCAGGTCGAGGCCTTCGGGATGTAGTCGAAGAGCGTCGCGGTCTCATCGAAGAAGAGCGGCAGGTAAGCCTCCACGCCGGCGGGCGCGATGCCGTTCGTCACGTCCTTGTAGACGCGGCTCTTCGACGGGTCGCCCTCGAACTTCTCGCGGAAGCACTCGCGGAAGTGCGCGCGCCCTTCCTCGTCGAGCGGGAACTCGCGCGCCGGCAGCAGCTTCACCTCGGAAACCTGGTAGATCGAGCGCTGGCTGTCCACGTCGAACGTGCGGATCGTGTCGATCGATGCGCCCTCGAGGTCGATGCGATACGGCACCGCGCTGCCGGTCGGATAGAGGTCGATGAGGCCGCCGCGCACGCAGAACTCGCCCGGGCTCATCACCTGCTGCACGTTGGCGTAGCCGGCGGTCGCGAGCTGCGCCTTGAGCGCCTCGAGGTCGAGCTTCGTCTTCGCCTTCAGGTCGAAGGTGCGGCCGGCGAGATAGGAGCGCGGCGGCAGGCGCTGCAACGCGGTCGTGATCGGCACGATCCCGGCATCGAACGCCCCGGCGGCGAACTGCCACAACGTCGAGAGCCGCTCGGACACGAGGTCGGGGTGCGGCGAGAGCTGGTCGTAGGGCAGGATCTCCCAGTCGGGCAGCCGGTGCACGCGCACCCGCGGATCGAACCACGCGATCTCCTCGCGCAGCCGCTCCGCGTCCTGTGCCGATGCGGTGAGGACCAGCAGGGGCCGGCGCCGCAGCGCCTCGCGCGCGAGCCAAAGCGCGTCCGCCGACCCGACCGCCTTCAGCGCGGGCCGCGACATCGACCGTTCGGGATCAGGCGACCGCGACGGGGATCTTGCCGATCCTCGCGCGCCACTGCGCCGGGCCGGTCTTGTGGATCGCGTTGCCGCCCGGATCCACCGCCACGATCACCGGCATGTCCTTCACCTCGAACTCCCGGATCGCCTCCATCCCCAGGTCCTCGAAGGCCACCATGCGCGCCGCGCGGATCGCCTTCGACACCAGGTAGGCCGCTCCGCCCACCGCGATGCAGTAGAGCGCGCCGTGCTTGCGGATCGACTCGATCGCCGCCGGGCCGCGCTCGCTCTTTCCGATCATGCCGATGAGCCCCGCGTTCGCGAGCAGCGGCTCGACGAACCGGTCCATGCGCGAGCTCGTCGTGGGGCCGGCCGGCCCGACGGCCTCGTCGCGCACGGCCTCGACCGGACCCACGTAGTACACGAAGCGGTTCTTCAGCTCGACGGGCAGCTTCTCGCCGCGCGCCATCATGTCCACGAGGCGCTTGTGCGCGGCGTCGCGTGCCGTGAGGATCCTGCCGGACAGGAGCAGCCGGTCTCCCGCCTTGAATTGCCTGAGGTCCGCCTTGGACAGGGTCTCCAGGTCGACGCGCTTGCTCGAGCCGAAGTCGAGCGCGAGGCGCGGCCAGTCCTCCAGCGAGGGCGGCTCCAGGCGCGCCGGGCCGCTGCCGTCGAGGGTGAAGTGCACGTGGCGCGTGGCCGCGCAGTTCGGCAGCAGCGCCACGGGCTTGGACACCGCATGCGTCGGATATTCGTTCACCTTCACGTCGAGCACGGTGGTGAGGCCGCCGAGCCCCTGCGCGCCGATGCCGAGCGCGTTCACCTTCTCGTAGAGCTCGAGGCGCAGCTCCTCGGCGCGGGTCTTCGCGCCGCGCGCGATGAGCTCCTGGATGTCGACCGGGTCCATCATGCCCCACTTGGCGAGCAGCATCGCCTTCTCGGGCGAGCCGCCGATGCCGAGCGACAGCATGCCGGGCGGGCACCAGTCGGCGCCCATGGTCGGCACCACGGAAAGCACCCAGTCGACCACCGAATCCGTCGGCAGCAGCATCGCGAACTTGGACTTGTTCTCGGAGCCGCCGCCCTTCGCCGCGACGGTCACTTCCACCTTGTCGCCCGGCACGAGCTGCACGTGCGTGACCGCCGGCGTGTTGTCGCCCGTGTTCCGGCGCTTGCCGTCGACGTCGCTCAGCACCGAGGCGCGAAGCGGATTGTCCTTGTCGGTGTAGGCGCGGCGCGCGCCTTCGTTCACGAGCTCCTCGAGCGAGCGGCGCGTGTCCCAGCGCACGTCCATGCCGGCCTTCACGAACGCGATCGCGATGCCGGTGTCCTGGCAGATGGGGCGATGGCCCTCGGCCGCCATGCGCGAGTTGATCAGGATCTGCGCCATCGCGTCCTTCGCGGCGGGCGACTCCTCGCGCTGGTAGGCCGCGTGCATCGACTTGATGAAATCGACGGGGTGGTAGTAGCTGATGAACTGGAACGCGTCGGCTACCGACTGGATGAAGTCCTCTTCGCGGATGACGGTCATGGCCTTTCTTTCGCTAGACGCCGGGGCGGTCGGGCGCTTGAGTGCGCCCATGCGCCTTCGCCGGCTGCGGCATGATGCGGTCGCTCGCGGCGATCGCCATCGCCGAGAGCAGGAACGTGATGTGGATGCCCGCCTGCGCGACGATCGTCTTGGTGTCGTAGGCGGCGGCGTTGATGAAGGTCTTGAGCAGGTGGATCGAGGAGATGCCGATGATCGCCGTGGCGAGCTTCACCTTGAGCACGGAGGCGTTCACGTGCGAGAGCCACTCCGGCTGGTCCGGGTGCCCCTCGAGCCCGAGGCGCGAGACGAACGTCTCGTAGCCGCCCACGATCACCATGATGAGCAGGTTCGAGATCATGACGACGTCGATGAGGCCCAGCACGACCAGCATGATCACCGTCTCGGTGAGCTTCGCGGGGCGCTCGCCGCCCTCGATGGTCACCGCGTCGAGCACGTGCTCGAGCGATTCGCTGTGGCCCACGGCCGCCATGAGCAGGTAATACAGCTCCTGCCAGAAGAGCCACACGTACACCGCCTGCGCGACGATGAGCCCCAGGTACAGCGGCAGCTGCAGCCAGCGGCTCATGAAGATGAGGTTCGGCAACGGCCTCAGGGGTCGCAGTTTCTGGCGGTCGTCCATGTGGTTTTCGTTGGCGGGGAGGTGCGGGACGCGGCGCGCAGGCTGGCTTTCCGCCGTGATTTCCCGAACGCCGATTTTAGCATTGCGCTGCGCAGCCGACCCCTTGCGCGGCGTTCCGGCTCTTCACAGGATGACGCCGTAGGGCCAGTTCTCCCGCACCACCTGCGCGGGCAGCTTGCGCAGCACCTCGACGGCGAAATCCGTGTCCTCGTCCGAGAGCGCGTGCAGCGCATGCGCGCGCAGCAGCGTCTGCAGCGCCTTGCCGAACATGGGCGGATCGAGCATCTCGCCCTCGAACTTGATCGCGCCGCCGAGCAGCGCGTCGGCCTCGATCGCCGCGCTCAGGATCGCGATGCGCGTCTTGATCTCGGAAGGCGACGGCGTGAAGGCGACCTTGCACGGATGGATGTGCGAGGGGTGGATCACCTGCTTGCCCGAGAGGCCCATCGACGCTTCCTCGCACGCATGGCGGTAGACCACGCGCGATTCCTCGTCGCCATGCAGGTCCAGCCAGCGGCGCACGTCGTCGGGCTCGACGAATTCCTCGGGCATCGCGGACTGGCCGATCAGCGTCTCCACGCCGCCGATCACGCCCTTGCCGGCGATGCGCGCCTCGAAGAGGATGTCGTGCAGGTAGAACTTGAGCTCCTCCGTCCAGTGGCGCGGCGTGATGTGGATGCCCATCGCCTTGGAGAAGTCGTGGATGCCGAAGACCACGTGCTTCACGGTCGGGTACTGCATGAGGTCCGGCGCGATCTTGAGCGACTTCGGGTGCTCGATGATCGGCTGGATGGTGATGCGGTGGTTGAGGCCGACGAGCACCGCCGAGAGGTCGCGGATCTCGGGAGCGCCGTAGGCTTCGCCCGCCTTCGCGAGCATGACCACGTCGAAGCTGTCGGCGAGGTCGCGCACGAGCTGCAGGTCCCTCTCGTATTCCTCGGTGCGGAACGGGTTGATGCGCACCGCCACCTGCACTTCCTTCTTGCGCGGCAGCTGCGGCAGCTCGCGCCGCAGCAGCTCCCGGCTCATCTCCTTCTGGCGGCAGCCGTCCTCCAGGTCGAAGAGCAGCGTGTGCGCCGTCGTGTTCCAGGCGTGCTTGCGGAAGCGCTGCGCCGCCTGCTCCACGTCCTCGTAGATGCCGAGCGATGGCGCGTACTTCACCGGCGGGTAGTAGATCTGGATGCCGGGCCAGTAGTCGCCGAGGATGTCGACGGAGCTCGGGCGTTGCGCCTCGGGCGTGGCGGGAGGCGTCGGCGAAAGGAGGGCGCTCATGGAAATTATTCCCTGCGGGGCAGCGTGCGAGCCAAGCTTGCGCCCGATGTTGCGGTGCGTCAAACAGTCTTCTACAAGAGTGCGCGCGCCCGAGGGTTTACCCTTAGGGCCGGCGATTGCCCGCGCGCGACGCTATGCTATAACTCGACGCATTCCCGAGGAGGAGCTGAGCCATGACGACCATCGAGTCGGCCGCCAAGTCGGCCACCATTGAATCGGTCCTGCAGGAGACGCGCGTCTTCGCGCCGCCGCCGGAGCTGGTGAAGCAGGCGAACGTGTCCGGCATGGCCGCCTACGAGGCGATGTGCGCGGAGGCCGGGCGCGACTTCGAGGGCTTCTGGGCGAAGCACGCGCGCGAGCAGATCCAGTGGACGCGGCCGTTCACGAAGACGCTCGACGAGTCGAACGCGCCCTTCTTCAAGTGGTTCCACGACGGCGAGCTGAACGCCTCGGCCAACTGCCTGGACCGCCACCTGCGCACCCAGCCCGACAAGGTCGCGATCATCTTCGAGGCCGACGACGGCAAGATCACGAAGGTCACGTACAAGGAGCTCTACCACCGCGTCTGCCAGTTCGCCAACGGGCTGAAGGGCCTCGGCATCCAGAAGGGCGAGCGCGTCCTCATCTACATGCCGATGTCGATCGAGGTGGTGGTGGCCATGCAGGCGTGTGCGCGCATCGGCGCCACGCACTCGGTCGTCTTCGGCGGCTTCTCGGCCAAGAGCGTGCAAGAGCGCATCGTGGACGCGGGCGCCGTGGCGGTGATCACCGCCGACGGCCAGATGCGCGGCGGCAAGGAGATCGCGCTCAAGCCCGCCGTCGACGAGGCGATCGGCATGGGCGGCTGCGAGGGCGTGCACCACATGATCGTGTACAAGCGCACGGGCTCGGCGGTGGACATGAAGGCCGGCCGCGACCTGTGGTGGCACGACGTGGTCGCGGGCAAGCCCGTCGATTGCGAGCCCACGCCGGTGAACGCGGAGCATCCGCTCTTCATCCTGTACACCTCCGGATCGACGGGCAAGCCCAAGGGCGTGCAGCACTCGACGGCGGGCTACCTGCTGATGTGCATGCTCACCATGCGCTGGGTCTTCGACCACAAGCCCGACGACGTCTTCTGGTGCACGGCGGACGTGGACTGGGTGACGGGCCACAGCTACACGTGCTACGGGCCGCTCGCGGTGGGCGCCACCGAGATCATGTTCGAGGGCGTGCCGACCTATCCCGATGCCGGCCGCTTCTGGAAGATGATCCAGGACCACAAGGTCACCGTCTTCTATACGGCACCCACGGCCATCCGCTCGCTCATCAAGGCCGGCCACGACCTGCCGAAGCAGTACGACCTTTCGAGCCTGCGCATCCTCGGCACCGTCGGCGAGCCGATCAATCCCGAGGCGTGGATGTGGTACTACGAGACCGTCGGCCGCAGCCGCTGCCCGATCGTGGACACGTGGTGGCAGACCGAGACCGGCGCGCACATGATCACGCCGCTGCCGGGCGCCACGCCGCTCAAGCCGGGCTCGTGCACCCTGCCGCTGCCGGGAATCATGGCCGACATCGTTGACGAGACCGGCCAGCCGGTCGGGCGCGGCAAGGGCGGCATCCTCGTCATCAAGCGCCCGTGGCCCTCGATGATCCGCACGATCTGGGGCGACCCGGAGCGCTACCGGAAGAGCTACTACCCCGAGGACTTCAAGGGCAAGTACTACCTTGCGGGCGACGGCGCCAGCACCGACGAGGACGGCTACTTCCGCATCATGGGCCGCATCGACGACGTGCTGAACGTGTCCGGCCACCGCCTGGGCACCATGGAGATCGAGTCGGCGCTCGTGGCCAACACGAAGCTCGTCGCCGAGGCCGCGGTCGTGGGCCGTCCCGACGACCTCACGGGGGAGGCGGTCGTGGCGTTCGTGGTCACCAAGGGACCGCGCCCCACGGGCGAGGAAGCCAGGCGCGTGGCCACCGAGCTGCGCGAGTGGGTCGCGAAGGAAATCGGCCCGATCGCCAAGCCCAAGGACATCCGCTTCGGCGACAACCTGCCCAAGACGCGCTCGGGCAAGATCATGCGCCGGCTGCTGCGCTCGATCGCCAAGGGCGAGGCCATCACGCAGGACGTCTCGACGCTGGAAAACCCCGCCATCCTCGAGCAGCTCAAGCAGAACCTTTGACGTGACGCAATCGGCGGCCCGCGCGTCCGTGCGGGCCTTGCCGACAGGCGCATGCCGCTCGATTGACAAGGGCCCGCAAGGGGCCCTTTACTAGCACCGTCAATCGGGAGGGAAGCTGCATGGCGAAGTCGCGCCGCAGGAGCCAACGGCTGCTCGCGCTGTTCCTGCTGGGCTGCCTGCTGTTCAATTACCCCCTCGTCGCCCTCTTCAACGTGAAGGCGACGGTGCTGGGCATTCCCGTCCTGTACGCCTATCTCTTCTCGGCGTGGGCGATGCTGATCGTGCTGGCCGCGATCATCATGGAGCGCTCCGAGTAGCCCGATGCTGCAGCCCTGGGTCGTCGTCCTCGTCTCGTTCGGCTACCTGGGGCTGCTGTTCGCCATCGCCTACTACGCCGACCGCCGCGCCCGGCAGGGCCGCTCGGTCATCGCCAACCCGCTCATCTACAGCCTTTCGCTCGCGGTCTATGCGACGGCGTGGACGTTCTACGGCAGCGTGGGGCGCGCGGCGCAGGACGGCGTGGGCTTCCTGCCGATCTACATCGGCCCCACGCTCATGATCGTGCTGTGGTGGTTCGTCGTTCGCAAGATGATCCGCGTGAGCAAGCTGCTGCGCATCACGTCGCTCGCCGACTTCATCGCCTCGCGCTACGGCAAGAGCGCGCTGCTGGGCGGGCTGGTCACGATCATCGCGGTGATCGGCATCCTGCCGTACATCTCGCTGCAGCTGAAGGCGGTGTCCTCGAGCCTGCAGATCATGCTTTCCTATCCCGAGGTCGGCGGGAGCGACAGCGCCGGGCCCACGCCGCTGCTCCAGGTGCTCGCCTTCTACGTCGCGGTGGCCATGGCGCTCTTCACGATCGCCTTCGGCACGCGGCACGTGGACGTGGGCGAGCGCCACGAGGGGATGGTCGCCGCGATCGCCTTCGAGTCGATCGTGAAGCTGCTCGCCTTCGTCGCGATCGGCGCCTACGTGACGTTCGGCGTCTTCGACGGCTTCGGCGACATCTTCGCGCGCGCCGCGCGCCGCGAGGAGCTGCAGCCGCTGCTCGCGCCGCTCGCGGCCGACGGGGCGCTCGCGAACTGGGCGTGGATGACGTTGCTGTCGATGCTCGCGGTGATCTTCCTGCCGCGGCAGTTCCAGGTCGCGGTGATCGAGAACGTCGAGGAGCGGCACCTCAGGAAGGCGATGTGGCTCTTCCCGCTCTACATGCTGGCGATCAACGTGTTCGTCCTGCCGATCGCGTTCGGCGGCCTGCTGCTCTTCCCGGGCTCGAAGGTCGATGCCGACAGCTTCGTGCTCAGCATCCCGATGCTCACGCAGAGCGAGGGGCTCATGCTGCTCGTGTACGTCGGGGGCATCTCCGCGGCCACGGGCATGGTGATCGTGGAGACCATCGCGCTCGCGACGATGGTGTGCAACGACCTGGTGATGCCGGTGCTGCTGCGCTGGAAGCGGCTCAACCTCGCCGCGCGCGGCGATTTCACCGCGCTGCTGCTCGACATCCGGCGCGGGGCGATCATCTCGATCCTGCTGCTGGGCTATTTCTACTTCAAGGTCGCGGGCGAGGCCTACGCGCTGGTGTCCATCGGGCTCATCTCCTTCGCCGCGGTGGCGCAGTTCGCGCCGATCACGCTCGGGGGGCTCTACTGGAAGGGCGGCACGAGGAGCGGCGCGCTCGCCGGGCTCAGCGCGGGCTTCGTCGTGTGGCTCTACACGCTGCTCATCCCCGCGTTCGCGAAGTCCGGGTGGATGGGCGTGGATCTCGTCGAGCGCGGCCTCTTCGGCCTCGAGCTGCTGCGGCCCACCCGGCTCTTCGGCCTCGATGGCCTGGACCAGATCACGCACGCGATGATCTGGAGCATGATCGCCAACGTGGGCGCGTACGTGGGCGTGTCGCTCCTCGGGCGCCAGAGCGCCGCCGAGCACGCGCAAGCCACGCTCTTCGTCGATGTCTTCACGCAGACCGGCGAGAGCACGCAGACCTGGCGCGGCACCGCGTCGGCCTCGGCGCTGCAGACGCTGCTGGGGCGCTTCCTCGGCCCGCAGCGCGCCGCCGAGCTCTTCCACGCGTATGCGTCCGCGCGGGGGCTCGCCTCGGTCGAGGAGCTCGAGGCCGACTCGCAGCTCTTCCGCTTCGTGGAGATCCAGCTCGCCGGCACGATCGGCGCCGCCTCGGCCCACACGATGGTGGCCACCGTCGCGCAGGAAGAGCCCCTCGGGCTCGACAAGGTCATGTCGATCATCGACGAGGCCTCGCAGGTCATCGCCTACAGCCACCAGCTCGAGCAGAAGCAGCAGGAGCTCGAGGCCGCCACGGCGAGCCTCAAGGCGGCCAACGAGCGCCTGCAGGAGCTCGACCGCCTGAAGGACGATTTCATCTCCACGGTGACGCACGAGCTGCGCACGCCGCTCACCTCCATCCGCGCGTTCTCGGAGATCCTGCACGACCACGCCGACATCGGCGAGGCGGAGCGCCACCGCTTCCTCGGCCTCATCATCAAGGAATCCGAGCGGCTCACGCGCCTCATCAACCAGGTGCTCGACCTCGCCAAGCTCGAATCCGGGCTCGCCGAATGGCACACGGCGCAGCTCGACCTGCGCGCGATCGTGGCCGATGCCGTGAGCTCCATGAGCCAGCTCTACAAGTCGCGCGGCGTGACGCTGGAGGCGAAGCTTCCCGCGGCCGTCGCGCCGGTGCAGGCCGAC
>DASTGG010000233.1:0-7394 GCA_035719385.1 Usitatibacter sp. | reverse complement strand
ATTCAGGTTCAGCGGGCAAATAGAACCTGAATTACGAAAAAAGGAGTCTGACCCCATTAATTTCGTTCGGCGGCGAGCTCGCGCTGCAGCCATTCCACGAACTGCTGCACTTCCGGGCGCGACTGGGCGTTGCGCGCGAATACGGCGTGGAAGCCGCGCGGCACGCGCTGCAGGCCGCCGAAGAGCGCGACCAGCTTCTTCTCGCGGATGTACTGGTCCACGAGCGTGCCGCGGCCGAGCGCGATGCCCTGGCCGAGCAGCGCCGCCTGGATGACCTGGTCGTACTGGTCGAAGGCGAGCGTGCCGGCGGGAGAGACGTCGTCGAGCCCGTTGGCCTCGAGCCAGCGCGGCCACGACAACCACGCGAAGCGCCCCTTGGGATCATGGAAGACCAGCAGCACGTGGTGGCGGATGTCGGCGGGCTTCGCGAGCGGCTTCTTCGTGCGCCGCGCCTCGCGCAGGTAGCCGGGGCTGCACACTGCCGCCAGCTGCTCGCCCACGAGGAACACCGAGCCGGGCGGCGCGTTCGCCACCAGCAGGTCGCGGATCGCGAGATCGATGCCCTCGCGCTCCATGTCGAGGACCTCGAACGTGGCCGCGATGCGCACGTCCACGTTCGGGTGCTCCTTGCGGAAGCGCGCGAGCCGCGGCACCAGCCATAGCGAGGCGAAGGAGACGGTGGTGGTCACCGTGAGCACGTGGCGCGAGCGCGACTCGCGCAGCTTGCGCGTGGCTTCCTTGACCTGCTCGAGCGCCGCGGCGACGGCGCGGTAGTACGCCTGCCCCGCTTCCGTGAGCGCGAGCACCTTGTGGCGCCGCTCGAACAGGGGCACGCCGACGAACTCCTCCAGCGCCTGCACCTGCCGGCTCACCGCCGACTGCGTGAGGAAGAGCTCTGCGGCCGCGCGCGTGAAGCTCAGGTGCCGCGCGGCGGACTCGAACCCCCGCAGCAGGTCCAGCGGCGGCAGCGGGCGGCCCGCGCCTTGCATTCCCGCCATGCATGCACCCCATTCGGGATTTTCGTTTGTGGCGGCGCAGCATCAAGAGGATGCTGGGCACCGTGGGATGCGGATTCTGCATGCATCCGGCGCATAGATCAAGGTACCCCTATGGAACTGCACATCAAAGCCCCCGTCCTGGCCCTCGAGATCGGCGATGTCGTCACGCTCGACGACGCCGCCGGGCGCCGCATCAGCGCGCAGGAAGGCCTGCTGTGGATCACCGAGGAAGGCAGCCGCAAGGACCACATCGTGAGGCCCGGCGACGCGCACATCGTCCGCCATGCCGGCCGCACCGTGGTGCAGGCGCTGAAGAGAGCCTGGGTCGCGATCCAATGAAGCGGCTCCTGCGCTGGATCGCCGCGCTGCTCGCGATCGGCTCCGACGCGCGGCCGTCGCGGGATGTCGAGGACGCGCTCTACGACCTGCGCCACCGCAGCGCGCGGTATTACTGAGCGGCCGTCATCCCCGCGCGGGCGGGAACCCGGTCACCCGCGCTCGATCAGCATCGCATCGCCGTAGCTGAAGAATCGATAGCGCTGCTGTACCGCGTGCTCGTAGGCACGCTTGACGTTCCCGCTTCCGGCGAACGCGCTCACGAGCATCAGCAGCGTCGAGCGCGGCAGGTGGAAGTTGGTCACCAGCCGCTCCACCACGCGGAAGCGGAATCCCGGCACGATGAAGAGCCGCGTCTCGGCGGTCCCGGCCACGAGGGCGCCCGAAGCCGCGGCCGACTCGAGCGCGCGCAGCGCCGTCGTGCCGACCGCCACCACCCGCCCGCCCGCGGACTTCGCCTTCGAGATCGCATCCACGGTCGACTGCGGAATGCTGTACCACTCCGAGTGCATCACGTGCCGCGAGACGTCATCCACGCGCACGGGCTGGAACGTCCCCGCGCCCACGTGCAGCGTGAGCGCGACGCGCGCCACGCCCTTCGCGTCCAGCGCCGCCAGCAACGCTTCATCGAAATGCAGCCCGGCCGTGGGCGCCGCGACCGCGCCCGGCACGCGCGCGTACACGGTCTGGTAACGCCCTTCGTCCTCGGACTGCGCCCCGTGCGTGATGTACGGCGGCAGCGGCACCTCGCCGTGCGCGGCGAGCGCGTCCAGCACATTCGTGGGGAAGCGCAGCTCGAAGAAATCCCCCTCGCGCCCCAGCACTTCCACCTCGAGCCCGCCGTGCAGGATCAAGCGCCGCCCGGCACGCGGCGTCCTGCTCGCGCGCACCTGCGCCAGCGCGCGGGACTCGTCCAGCAGGCGCTCGACCAGCACCTCCACTTCGCCGCCCGTGTCCTTTCGCCCGTGCAGGCGAGCCTTGATCACGCGCGTATCGTTCACTACGAGCACGTCGCCCGCATCCAGCAGCGAGACGATGTCGCGGAACATGAGGTCGCGCATCGCGCCGCTGCGCCCGTCCAGGTGCAGCAGCCGGCTCGCCGTGCGCTCGGCGGCGGGATGCTGCGCGATCAGCTCTTGCGGAAGGTGGTAGTCGAAATCGGAGAGGCGCACCCAAAGATTCTATAATTTCGTCTCTTGCGCGCCGGGATGGCGGAATTGGTAGACGCACGGGACTCAAAATCCCGCGGTGGCGACACCATGAGGGTTCGATTCCCTCTCCCGGCACCACCTTACACGTGCCTTCAATGCGTATCCGGCCTCGGGTCCGGCGACGTGAAGCCGTTGCGGTTGGGCATGCGCACGCCCGGCAACGACGCCGCGTCGAGGACCGTGGATTCCGGCACGATGCCGTTCAGGAACAGCAGGTACGCGCAGAGCGCGTAAACCTCGTCCGGCCGCAGCGACTGCGGCTTGTCCCAGGGCATCGCGCGGTTGATGTAATCGTAGAGCGTCGTTGCGTACGGCCAATACGTTCCGACGGTCTTCACGACCTTGGGCCGCTCGACCGCGGCGGCCGCGAGCCGGTTCGCCGTCTTGCCCTCGCCTTTGGGGCCGTGGCAGGCGGCGCACTTCGCGTCGTAAACCGCCTTGCCTTCCGCGACGCTGCCGCGACCCGGCGGCAATCCGCGGCCATCGATCGCGACGTCGATGTTCCAGCCGGCCAGCTCGCGCTCGGCGAGGGGGCTGCCGAGCCCGTAGCGTTGCGCGACGGGCGCGGAAGCCGGCGTGGCACAGCCCGCGGCGAGCAATGCCGTCGCGGCGGCGACAAGAAGACCGTTACGCGTGGACATTGGTCACCTCGCCCTTCGCATCGATGCTCCAGCTCTGGATGCCGTTGTAGTGATAGAACGAGGCGGTACCGCGCGCGGCGACCAGCTGCGCGCGCGTCGGCTGCACGTAGCCGGATTCGTCGATCGCGCGGCTTTGCAGGATCGCGGGGTTGCCGTCCCAATGCCAGTCGGCTCGAAAGGCGGTCAGCGCCCGCGCGAGCACCGGCTCCTGCAGGCGCGCGCGCTTCCACGTGCGGCCGCCATCGACCGAAACCTCGACGCCGGCGATGCGCCCGCGGCCCGACCACGCCACGCCGCAGATCTCGTGGTAGCCCGGCTTGCCGAGCCGCTGTCCGCCCGAGGGCGAAAGGATGCAGGACTTCGCATCCATCAGGAACGTGAACTGGCGAGCGGTGCCGTCCGGCATGACGTCGGTATAGGCGGACGTTTCCTCGCGCGTGTGCCACGGCTCGGTGCCGAGCTTGATGCGCCGCAGCCACTTGATGTTCATGTTGCCCTCGTAGCCGGGCAGCAGGAGGCGCAACGGGTAGCCCTGCTCGGGACGCAGCATCTCGCCGTTCTGCGCGTAAGCGACGATCGCATCGTCCATCGCCTTCTCGATCGGCACGCTGCGCGTCATGGCGGCGGCGTCGGCGCCCTCGCACAGCAGCCATCGTGCCGCGGGCTGGACGCCGGCCTCGTGCAGCAATACCGCGAGCGGGACGCCGGTCCACTCGGCGTTGCTGAGCAGGCCGTGCACTTCCTGCGCCGTCCTGCCGCTCGCCTTCGTCCACTCCGCCGCCGAATTGCCCGAGCACTCGATGAAATGGATGCGGCTCACCGCGGGCAGCCGCACCAGATCTTCCATCGTGAAAACGAGCGGGCGGTCCACGAGCCCATGGACCATGAGCCGGTGCTCGCGGGGATCGATCATGGGCACGCCGGCATGGTGCCGCTCGAAGAAGAGGCCGTTCGGCGTGATCGTTCCCTTCAGGTTCTGCAGCGGCGTGCGCGTCGCCGTCGGGAACGGGCCCGGCGCGGACGGCAACACGCGCACCACGCCCTTCTCGAACGGCGACGGCAATCCGTACGGCGGGGCGAGGAAACCGCGTCCCTGCGCCTTGGTCCATTCGGGCACATGGGGCGGCAGGTTCTTCGCGTCCTGCGCGAGGGCCGCCGCGGGAGCTGCGATCGCCCCTGCCGTGGCCGCGCCCATCCGGGCGAGGAAGCCGCGGCGCGACGCGTGGGCGAGCGGCTGCGGGTCGATGTCGTCCTTGTCGTCGTTCATGTCTCCTCCGCTGGTTTTCGCGTGTATACGCTGCGCGCCACGCCGCTTCAAGTGACGGCCGGCACCGGAGCGGTGGCTCCCCTTTTTGAGGCGCGCGCGCCCTCATTCTGTGCGCAGCGGCATGTCCGCACGCGGCCGCGCCGCGTCACCGCCCCGCCGCCTCGGTCCGTTGGACCGTGCCGCGCCGTTGGCACAGGGCTTGCGAAAGGCAGCCAACCGGAGACAAGCGAGGATGCCCGCGTCATGGACATGAGCCCCCCCCAGCGCCCGAAGCTCGTCGTGGTCGGCAACGGCATGGCCGGCGTGCGGACCGTCGAGGAGCTGCTGAAGCTGGCGCCGGAGCGCTACGACATCACGGTGTTCGGCGCCGAGCCGCACCCCAACTACAACCGCATCCTGCTGTCGCCCGTCCTCGCCGGCGAGCAGACGCTGCAGGACATCGTGCTGAACCCCGTCGAGTGGTACGAGCGGAATGGCATCCGCCTGCACCTCGGCAGGAAGGTCGCGCGAATCGATCGCGTGCGCCGCGAGGTCGTCGCCGAAGACGGCACGCGGGAGCGCTACGACCGCCTGCTGCTTGCGACCGGCTCCGATCCTTTCATCCTGCCGATTCCCGGCGTCGACCTCGACGGCGTGCTCACGTACCGCGACATCGGCGACACCGAGCGAATGATCGCGGCGGCGGCAAGATACCGGCGCGCGGTGGTGATCGGCGGCGGCCTGCTGGGGCTCGAGGCGGCCAATGGACTGAAGCTGCGCGGCATGGAGGTGACCGTCGTGCACCTCATGCCGTGGCTCATGGAACGGCAGCTCGACCGCGCGGCGGCGAAGCTGCTGCAGAAGACGCTCGAGGACAAGGGGCTCGCGTTCAGGCTGGAAGCGAAGACGCGGGAGATCGTTGCGGTCGAGGCATTGCATCCCGGGCCATCGCTGCGTGAACGCGCCGCCCGGGATGACGGCGGCACGCGTCACCCCGGCGAAGGCCGGGGCCCGATTTCCCGCGTCGGCGGCGCGCGCCTCGAGTCGGGTGAAGTCATTCCCGCCGACCTGGTGGTCATGGCGGTCGGCATCCGGCCCAACACCGCGCTCGCCGGATCGGCGGGGCTGCACTGCGACCGCGGGATCGTGGTGAACGACACGATGCAGACGTTCGACCCGCGCATCTATGCCGTGGGCGAGTGCGTGAGCCACCGGGGCACCGCCTACGGGCTGGTGGCGCCGCTCTTCGAGATGGCGAAGGTCTGCGCCAACCATCTCGCGCAGCTCGGCATCGGCCGCTACGCGGGCTCGATGACCTCGACGAAGCTCAAGGTCACGGGCGTGGACCTGTTTTCCGCCGGCGACTTCACCGGCGGGCCCGGCACCGAGGACATCGTGCTCGCGGACCCGGGCGCGGGCGTCTACAAGAAGATCGTCATCCGGGACGACAAGCTGGTGGGCGCGGTGATGTACGGCGACACCGTGGACGGCGCGTGGTACTTCCGGTTGCTGCGCGAAGGCAAGAGCGTCGCCGACATCCGCGACAAGCTCGTGTTCGGCGAGTCTAACCTCGGCGACGCCGGCCACCAGGGCCGGAGCCGCGCCGGGGCGATGCCGATGGAGGCCGAGGTGTGCGGCTGCAACGGCGTATGCAAGGGCACGATCGTGAAGGCGATCAAGGAAAAGGGCCTCTTCACGCTCGAGGAAGTGCGCCGTCACACGAAAGCGTCGAGCTCCTGCGGCTCGTGCACGGAGCTCGTGGAGCAGATCCTCATGGCGACCGCGGGCGGCGACTACTCGGCCGCGCCCAGGGAGAAGGCGCTGTGCGGTTGCACCGACCACACGCACCAGCAGGTGCGCGATGCGATCCGCGAGCACGAGCTGCTCTCGATCCGCGACGTGTACGCGTTCCTCGAGTGGCGCGCGCCCGACGGCTGCGCCACCTGCCGGCCGGCGATCAACTACTACCTCATCTCGACGTGGCCGCATCGCGCGAAGGACGACCCGCAGTCGCGCTTCGTGAACGAGCGCTCCCACGCCAACATCCAGAAGGACGGCACGTATTCGGTCGTGCCGCGCATGTGGGGCGGCGAGACGAGCAGCGCTGAGTTGCGCCGGATCGCCGACGTGGTGGACAAGTACCGCATCCCGACCGTGAAGGTCACCGGCGGCCAGCGCATCGACCTGCTGGGCGTGAAGAAGGAGGACCTGCCCGCCGTGTGGGCCGACCTGGGGATGCCGTCGGGACACGCCTACGCGAAGGCGCTGCGCACCGTGAAGACGTGCGTCGGCAGCGAATGGTGCCGCTTCGGCACGCAGGACTCGACGCGCATGGGCCAGGAGCTCGAGCGGGCGTTGTGGCGGATGCACGCGCCGCACAAGGTGAAGCTCGCCGTGTCGGGCTGCCCGCGCAACTGCGCCGAGGCAGGCATCAAGGACATCGGCGTGATCGGCGTGGACTCCGGCTGGGAGATCTACGTCGCCGGCAACGGCGGCATCAGGACGGAGGTGGCGCAGTTCTTCTGCAAGGTGACGACGCGCGCCGAGGTGCTCGAGCACGCGGGGGCCTTCCTGCAGCTCTACCGCGAGGAAGGGTTCTACCTCGAGCGCACGGTGCACTTCGTCGCCCGCGTGGGACTCGACTACGCGAAGAAGCGCGTGCTCGAGGACGCGGAGGGCCGGCGCGCGCTGTGGCAGCGCCTGCAATTCGCGCTCGACGGCGAGCCCGACCCGTGGCACGAGCCCAGCCGCGCCGGCGTGGACCTGCGCCAGTTCCAGCCCGTGGGAGCGTCGGCATGAAGGTCGCCGTCTGCAGGCTGGACGACATCCCGCGCCTCGGCGCGCGGCGCTATCGCCGCGACGACGGCACGACGATCGCGATCTTCCGCACCCAGGGCGACGAGGTGTTCGCGCTGCGCGACCAATGCCCGCACAAGGGCGGGCCGTTGTCTCAGGGGATCGT
>DASTGG010000232.1:0-27794 GCA_035719385.1 Usitatibacter sp. | reverse complement strand
TCGGCGACCCGCGTGCGCGATGCGAGCACCACTTCGGCGACCACTTCGGGCGGCAGCTTCACTCGACCTGGATCCCGCGTTCCTTCATGAGCCGCGCCCACTTGGCCATCTCGGAGCGCACGAACCGGCCGAACGCCTCGGGCGTCATGCCGGAAGGCTCGGCGCCTGCGGCGACCATCTTGCGCTTCACGTCGGGATCGGCGAGCACGCGGTTGGCGTCGACGGACACCTCGTCCACGAGGTCCTTCGGCGTCGCCGCCGGCGCGAAGAGCCCGAACCAGCCTACGGCCTCGTAGCCCGGCACGCCCGACTCGGCCACCGTCGGCACGTCCGGCAGCGCCTCGAAGCGCTTCGCGCTGGTCACGGCGAGGACCTTGAGGCGGCCGGCCTGCACGTGCTGCATCACCGTCTCCGCGGGCGAGAACATCACGTCGATCTGGCCGCCCACGAGGTCGGTCACCGCCTGTCCGGTGCCTTTGTAGGGGACGTGGAGCATCTCCACGCCCGCCATGGACTTGAAGAGCTCGGCCGAAAGGTGCGAGGCGGCGCCCGTGCCCGACGAGCCGAACGAAAGCTTGCCGGGATTCTTCTTCGCGTAGTCGACGAGCTCGCGAATGCTGCCCACGGGCACCTTCGCGTTGACGACCACCACGTACGGCGATGCCGACACGAGCGTGATCGGCGCGAGCTTGTCCACGTTCTTCGCCGTGATGCCCGCCGTCGAGCTCATGAGCAACGTGTAGCCGTCGGGCTTCGCTTGCGCCACGTAATCGCCGCCGATGGCGCCCGCCGCGCCGGGCTTGTTCTCGACGATGACGGGCTGCTTCCACATCCCGGCGAGCGTGGGCTGCATGATGCGCGCGAGCGCGTCCGTGCCGCCGCCGGGCGGGAAAGGCACGACGATGGTGACGGGGCGCGCGGGGAACTGCGCGGCGGCGCCGGTCGCGAGCGTGGCGGCGAGGATGGCGAAGATGCGATGGATAGTCTTCATGCGATGGTCGTCTGCAGCGTCGTCACGCCCTCGATCGAGCATTCGACGATGTCGCCGGGCTTGAGGTAGAGGTCCTGCGCGTTCGGCTTGCCCGCCGCCACGCCACCCGGCGCGCCGGTCGAGAACATGTCGCCGGGCTCGAGCGGGATCGTGCGCGAGAAGTGCGCGAGGATGTCGTTCATGCGCCAGATCTGCTCGCGGGTGTTCACGCGCATGCGCAGCTCGCCGTTCACCTTGCAGACCATCCACAGGTCGTAGGGATCGCCGATCTCGTCGAGCGTGACGATCTCGGGGCCTACGGGGCCGAAGCCCGGCGCGTTCTTCGAGGTCCAGAAGCGCGATCCGGAAGCCACCTCGCGCTTCTGCATGTCGCGGTCGGTGAGGTCGTTCATCACCGTGACCCCCGCGACGTACGGGCGCCAGTCGTCGGTCTTCTGCACGCCGAGCGCGCGCTTGCCGATCACGAAGACGAGCTCGGGCTCGTAGTCGAGGTGCTCCACGACGGCCGGCTTCGCCACCTTCTCGCGGTGGCCGACGAGGCACGAATGGATCTTCACGAAGCCGGTGACTTCCTCCGGCATCTCCCTGATGAGGTCGTTCTTCTTCAGCTCCTCCAGGTGCGCGCGGTAGTTCTTGCCGACACAGAGGAACTTGTCGAGGTCGGGCACGGGCGGCAGGTAGCGGACGGCGCGCTCGTCGATGGACGCGGCCGCGAACTTGCGCGCATCCGCCTGCGCGACCGCAACGACCTCGCGCACGGCGCCCAGGCCGATCTCGCCCGCGTGCAGCAACGCCTTCATCGTGGCCGGCACGAAGCGGCCCGCGATGCCGGCTGCGGCCTGGAGGTCGAGCACGCGCTCGCCCAGGCGCGCCCCGATGCGGGGCGACGCGCCGGCGTTTGGCGCGTAGGTGAGGAGCCTCATCGGAAATTGTTTCGAAGCGTTGCAGGAAATGCGATTTTAGTCCACCGGTTCCCGCCCCCCGGTTGCCGTCGGGCAAAGGGCTCCGCGCGGGGCGGGCCTAGACTGGCTCCATGGTCCGAGTCCGCCTTGCGATCGCACTGGCGTGCGGGGCCGGCCTGCTCTCCGCATGCACCGTGGGACCCGATTACCGGGCGCCCGACGCGGAGGCGTTGCACGTACCTGCCGCCTGGAGCGGCGCATCGCCGGCGGCCGCCACCGACCTCGCGGCCTGGTGGCGCGTGCTCGGCGATGCGACGCTCGATGCCCTCGAGGACGAGGCGATCGTGGGCAGCCGCGACATCGCGATCGCCCGCGCGCGGCTTCGCGAGTCGCGCGCGCGCCAGCAGCTCGCGCGCGCCGGCTTCTTCCCCTCGGTGTCCGCATCGCTCGGCGCTTCGCGCTCGCGCACCGACGCCGCCTCGCAGTCGTTCTTCGACGCGGGGTTCGACGCGAGCTGGGAGCCCGATGTCTTCGGCGGGCAGCGGCGCGCCGTGGAAGCGGCGGATGCCGATCTCGAGGCCGCGACCCAGGACCTGCACGCCGCGCAGGTGTCGCTCGCGGCCGAGGTCGCGCTCGAGTACGTGAACGTGCGCTCGCTGCAGGCACGGCTCGCGATCGCGCGCGGTAACCTGGCGGCGCAGACCGAGACGTTGCAGCTCACGCAATGGCGCACGCAGGCGGGGCTCACGAGCTCGCTCGACGTGGAGCAGGCGCGCACGTCGGTGGAGCAGACGCGCGCGCAGCTTCCGGCGCTCGAGACTTCGCTCGCGCAATCGCGCAACCGCCTTTCGGTGCTCACCGGCGTGGCGCCGGGAACGCTCGATGAGCGGCTCGCCGCGGCGGCGCCGGTCCCCCCGATTCCGGCATCGCTCGCGATCGGCATCCCGGCCGATACGCTGCGGCAGCGTCCCGACCTGCGCGCGGCCGAGCGGCGGTTGGCCGCGGAGACGGCTCGCGTCGGCGAGGCCGAGGCGGCGCGGTATCCGGCGCTCGCGCTCACCGGCTCGATCGGAATGGAATCGCTGACCTTCGCCGGACTGGGCGACGGCGGCGCGCTCGTGGCGCGGGCGGCCGCGCAGCTCGCCGCGACGATCTTCGATGCGGGGCGGCTGCGCGCGCGCGTGCAGATCCAGGACGCCGTGCAGGAGCGCGCCTTGCACGCCTACGAGTCCGCGGTGCTGTCGGCGCTCGAGGACGTCGAGAATGCGCTGGCGCAATGGCGCCATGCCGCCGAGCGGCGCGCCGCGCTTGCCGACGCCGCCGAGGCGGCGCGCAATGCCTCGCTGCTGGCGCAGCATCGCTACGCCGCGGGCATCACCGATTTCCAGACGGTCCTCGATACGCAGCGCACGCTGCTCGCCGCGCAGGATGGCCTCGAGGCCACCGGCGCCGACCAGGCGCTCGCTTTCATCCGGCTCTACAAGGCGCTCGGCGGTGGCTGGAATGCCGGCGCGGGAACGAACTCATGAACGACACCACCACAGCCGAACCGCGGCTCACGCGCGAGGCGCTCACCGGCACGCCGCGCGGGTCACGGCGCTGGACATGGATCGCCGGCGCCATCGTCGCCGCGGCGGCCGCGATCGCCGGCGGCTACGCCCTGTACGAGTCCGGCAATGACGCGAAGGCCGTCCGCTATCGCACGCAACCCGTGGTGCGCGGCGAGCTCGTCGTGACGGTTTCCGCCACGGGCAACCTGCAGCCCACGAACAAGGTCGACATAGGCAGCGAGCTGTCGGGCACGATAGAGAAGGTCTTCGTCGACGACAACGACCCGGTGAAGAAAGGGCAGGTGCTCGCACAGCTCGACCTCTCCAAGCTCAACGACCAGGTCGAGCGCTCGCGCAGCGCGCTCGCCTCGGCGCAGGCGCGGGTGAACCAGGCGGGCGCCACCCTCGCCGAGGCACGCGCCACGCTCGAGCGGCTGCGGCAGGTGCGCGAGCTGAGCGGCGGCAAGGTGCCGTCGCAGGCGGAGCTCAGCGCGGCGGAGGCGGCGGTCGCGCGCGCCATCGCGGACGCGGCGAGCGCGAAGGCCTCGGTCACCGAGACCGGTGCGGCCCTGCGGTCCGACGAGACCAACGTGCGCAAGGCCTCGATTCGCTCGCCCATCAACGGCGTCGTGCTGGCGCGCAAGGTGGATCCCGGCCAGACGGTGGCCGCCTCGCTGCAGGCGCCCGTGCTCTTCCAGCTCGCCGAGGACCTGCGGCAGATGGAGCTGCAGGTGGACGTGGACGAGGCCGATGTCGGCCGCGTGCGCGACGAGCAGGTGGCGACGTTCACCGTGGACGCCTATCCCGGCCGGCGCTATCCGGCGAAGGTGCTGCGCGTGGGATACGGATCGCAGGTGAAGGACAACGTGGTCACGTATCCGACGCTCCTCAGCGTGAACAACGACGACGCGAGCCTGCGCCCCGGCATGACCGCGACCGCGGAGATCACGGCGGCGCGGCATGCGAATGCGCTGCTGGTCCCGAACACGGCGCTGCGCTTCACGCCGGCGCCCGGCGACGAGGCGGCGAAGGCGGCGAGCGGCGGCCTGGTGTCGAAGCTCATGCCACGCCCGCCGCGGCCCAACGTGCGCCGCGCCAACAATGCGTCGCGCGGCGCCGAGCAACGCGTGTGGGTGCTCAAGGAGGGCCAGCCCGCCGCGGTGGCGGTGACGGTGGGCCTGAGCGACGGCACGCGCACCGAGATCACGGGCGGCGCGCTCGCGCCCGACGCGGCGGTGATCGTCGAGGCGCTGCAGGCGGCAGGCAAGTGACGATGGACGGCTCCGCGCGCCGCGCGCCGATCATCGAGCTGCAGGCCGTGACCAAGACCTACGGCCAGGGCGTGGCGGCATTCCAGGCGCTGCGCGGCGTGGACCTGCGCATCGACGAGGGCGAGTTCGTCGCCATCATGGGACCGAGCGGCTCGGGCAAGTCCACGGCCATGAACATCCTCGGCTGCCTCGATACGCCGACGACCGGCTCCTACCGCTTCCACGGGCTCGCCGTGGAGCGGCTCTCGCGCGACGAGCGCGCGCTGATGCGCCGGCGTTTTCTGGGCTTCGTGTTCCAGGGCTACAACCTGCTGGGCCGCACCTCCGCGCTCGAGAACGTCGAGCTGCCGCTGCTCTATCGCGGCGAGCCCGCGGAGCGCCGCCATGCCACCGCGCGCGAGGCGCTCGCCGCCGTCGGCCTCGCCGGCTGGGAGGGCCACACGCCCGCGGAGCTCTCGGGCGGCCAGCAGCAGCGCGTCGCCATCGCGCGGGCCATCGTGACGCACCCGCACGTGCTGCTCGCCGACGAGCCCACGGGCAACCTCGACACGCAGCGCAGCCGCGAGATCATGGACCTCATCACGGCGCTCAACCGCGATCGCGGCATCACGGTCCTCATGGTGACGCACGAGCCCGACATGGCTGCCCACGCGCAGCGCCTGGTGCGCTTCGTGGACGGGCGCGTCGCCTCCGACGAGCTCGCGCGCAAGGCGGCCTGATGCTGTGGAATGCGCTCCTGCTGGCGCTGCGCGAGATCCGGCGCAACCTCGTGCGCTCCTTCCTCACGATCCTCGGCATCGTGATCGGCGTCTCGGCCGTCATCACGATGGTGACGCTGGGCCAGGGCGCCACGCGTGCCGTCGCCGACCAGATCTCGAGCCTCGGAAGCAACCTGCTGATGATCCGGCCCGGGCAGCGCCTCGGGCCCGCGCGCGACACGGCCGGCTCGCCGAACTTCCGCATCGCCGACGCCGAGGCCATCGCCTCGCAGGTGAACGGGCTGGCCGCCGTCGCGCCGAGCGCGACCCGCGGCGTGACGGTCGTGTACATGGCGCGCAACTGGGCGACCTCGGTGGTGGGGTCGACGCTCGACTACTTCGCGGCGGGCAACTGGGCGCTCGCGCAGGGGCGCTACTTCAACGAAGGCGAAGAGCGCGCGGGCTCGGCGGTGTGCGTGATCGGCGAGACGGTGCGGCGCGAGCTCTTCGGCCGCGCCGACCCCGTGGGCGCGCAGGTCCGCATCAAGCAATTCTCCTGCGAGGTCATCGGGCTGCTCGCCGCCAAGGGGCAGGGCGGCATGGGCATGGACCAGGACGACACCATCGTGATGCCGCTGCACGCGGTACAGCGCCGCCTCACCGGGAACCAGGACGTCACCATGCTGCGCGTGTCGGTGAAGGAGGGCGCCTCCGTCGAGCAGGCGAAGCAGCAGATCGTCCTGCTCATGCGCGAGCGGCGCAAGATCTCCGAGCGCGAGGACGACAACTTCAACGTGCTCGACACGCGGCAGATCGCCGACACGTTGTCGGGGACCACGAAGGTGATGACGATGCTGCTGGGCGCGGTGGCGGCGGTGAGCCTGCTCGTGGGCGGCATCGGCATCATGAACATCATGCTGGTGTCGGTGACGGAGCGCACACGCGAGATCGGCATCCGGCTCGCCATCGGTGCCCGCGAGCGCGAGGTGCTGCTGCAGTTCCTCGTCGAGGCGGTGGCGCTCGCCGCGTTCGGCGGCCTCGTCGGCGTGATGCTCGCGGCCGTCGCCTCGGCGCTGCTCACCCGCCTCATGGAGGTGCCCTTCCTCTTCAATCCGCAGATCAACCTCGTCGCATTCGGCTTCGCGGGGCTGATCGGCGTCGTCTTCGGCTATTTCCCGGCGCGGCGCGCCGCCCGCCTGGATCCCATCGAGGCGTTGCGGCACGAATAGCGTCCGGTTGACGCCGTTCAACACGGTCCCCGCCATTCGGGTTCACAGTGGAGTGGCCCCTTTCCGGAGGACATGATCCATGGCTTCCACACGGCTCCTGTTGGGTTTGGCCCTCGGCGCCTCCCTGCTCTCGATCACCACCTCGGCCGCAGTCCCGGCCGACCGCGCGGAGATGGTCGCGCGCGGCGAGTACGTCGCGGTGCTCGGCGACTGCAACGCCTGCCACACCGCCCCGGGCGGCGAGCGCCTCGCGGGCGGCCTCGGCATCAAGACGCCGCTCGGCACGCTCTACTCGACCAACATCACGCCGGATCGCAGCAAGGGCATCGGGCGCTACTCGTTCGAGCAGTTCGAGCGCGCCATGCGCTCCGGCGTGGCGGCCGACGGGCGCAACCTCTATCCCGCGATGCCGTACACGTCCTATGCGCGCGTGAGCGCCGAAGACCTGCGCGCGCTCTATGCGTACCTCATGCAAGGCGTGGCCTCGGTGGACCAGCCGAACAAGCCTGCGCAGGTGACGTGGCCGGCGAGCATCCGCTGGGGAGTCTCGCTGTGGAACGCGGCGTTCCACGACGACGCGCCGTTCAAGCCGGACCCGGGCCGCGACGCGACGTGGAATCGCGGCGCCTACCTCGTGCAGGGCCTCGGGCACTGCGGCGCGTGCCACACGCCGCGTGGGTTCGCCTTCCAGGAGAAGGCCTCGACGCACGACGACGGGATGTACCTTGCGGGATCGACGATCGACGACTGGCATGCGCCCAACCTGCGCGGCGTGTGGTCGATCCCCGACACCGCGCTCGCGCTCAAGACCGGGCAGAACCGCTTCGGCACGATTTCCGGGAGCATGGTGGACGTCGTGCACCACAGCACGCAGTACTTCAGCGAAAGCGACCTGGTGGCCGTGGCCACGTACCTGCAGTCGCTGCCCTCGGAGGGCGCGGGCCTCGTGCCCGCGGTGGTCCCGGCGAAGGCGACCGCGAAGCTCTACACCACGCGCGGCGGCCTGGGATACGTGCAGTTCTGCGTCGAATGCCATCGCGCCGACGGCGCCGGCGTCCCGGACGTGTTCCCGTCGCTCGCGCAGAACTCCTCGGTGCAGGCGCGCGACCCGGCCACCCTCGTGCACATCGTGCTCACCGGCTGGAAGACCGCCGAGACGGCGGCGCATCCGCGCGTGTACACGATGCCCGCGTTCGACCGGCTCTCGGACCGCGAGCTGTCGGAGATCCTCACGTTCATGCGCGAGGCGTGGGGCCCGCCCGATGGCGCCGTGAGCGGCTGGGCCGTGAAGAAGCTGCGCGCCGGCATGGCGCTGCCGGTGGCCGCGAAGGGCGCGTTCGAGACGCCGCGTTTCGCGGACATGCTGGGCGAGCCCGACGCGCGGCAGCTCGTGCGCGGCATGCGGCTGCACCTCGAGACGAAGGCGCTGCTGCCGGGCAACGTCGGCAACGAGCTCAATTGCACGAGCTGCCACCTGAACGCGGGCACCGTCGCGGACGGCTCGCCGTTCGTGGGCGTCGCGGCGTTCTTCCCGGGCTATGCGCCGCGCGCCGGGCGCGTCATCTCGCTCGCCGACCGCATCAACGGGTGCTTCCTGCGCTCCATGAACGGCAAGGCGCTCGCCGCCGATTCCGCGGACCTGAAGGCGATGGTCGCGTACTTCGACTGGATGAAGGGACGCGCGACCGCGCAGGACAAGGTGCCGGGGCGCGGCGTGGGCAAGGTGGACATGGCGATCAAGCCGGATGCCGCGAACGGCCGCAAGGTCTACGAGCGGCAGTGCGCGTCGTGCCACGGGACGCAGGGCGAGGGGCTGCGATTGAGCGACGGGCGCTACCTGTACCCGCCGTTGTGGGGCGACAACTCGTTCAACATCGGCGCGGGCATGGCCCGCACGTACACGGCGGCCGCGTTCGTGAAGCGCAACATGCCGGTGGGCGCGCACGCGAAGTTCCCGCTCGCGCAGGGCGGCCTGTCGGACCAGGAGGCGGTCGACGTCGCCGAGTATTTCTCGCACCAGCCGCGGCCGGACTTCCTGGCGAAGGTGAAGGATTGGCCGAAGGATCCGAAGCCCGCGGACGCGCGCTACTGAGGGGGGATCCACCCGGTGCGCGTGCTGCTGGCGGAGGATGACCGGGAGCTCTCCGCGCGCCTGCGCGGCGAGCTCGCGAAGCGCGGCTTCGCCGTGGACGTGGCCCCCGACGGCGTCGATGCGCAGCATCTCGGCGACGAGGAGCCGTACGACGCGGTGATCCTCGACCTGGGGCTGCCGGGACGCCCCGGCATCGAGGTGCTGCGGCACTGGCGCGCGAAGGGCAACGCCGTTCCGGTGCTGGTGCTCACGGCGCGCGACGCCTGGCACGAGAAGGTGGCGGGGTTCGAGGCCGGCGCCGACGACTACCTCGCCAAGCCGTTCCATGTCGAGGAGCTGCACGCGCGTCTCGGCGCGCTCATCCGCCGCGCGCATGCGCAGCCCGCCGGCATCGTGGCCGTGGGCGGCCTGAACCTCGACGAGACGCAGCAGGCGGTGACGCTGGGCGGGCGGCGGATCGCGCTGTCGGGCGTCGAATTCCGCCTCCTGCGATATTTCATGCTTCACCCGGGGCAGATCCTGTCGCGTTCGCACCTCGCCGCGCACATCTACGACGACGCGGCCGAGCACGACAGCAACGTGATCGAGGTGTACGTGAACCGCCTGCGCAACAAGCTGGGCGCGTCCTTCATCACGACACGCCGCGGCCAGGGCTACGTCTTCGGCGCCGGCCCCTGATGCGCTCGCTCGTCGCGCCGCTCGCGCTGGGGCTGGTGCTGAGCCTCGCGGCGGTCTTCGCCGTGCAATGGTCCGCGGTGCACGCGGCGATCGATCGCGGCATGACGGAATTCATCGCGGGCGAGCTGCAGCAGGATGCGGACGAGCTCTCCTCGGGCCTGGTGCGCCTCGAAAGCGGCGGGCCCGTGGCGCTCGCCTTCCGGCATTACGACCCGTCGTTCCTCGAGCCCCGGTCGGGGCGCTATTTCCAGGTGATGGCGGGCGATGCGGTCGTGCTGCGCTCGCCGTCGCTCGCGGACCGGACGCTTGCGGTGAAGCCGGTTGCGCCGGGCGCGCGCGCATCGAGCCGGATCGCGGGCGACGACGGCGAGCCGCTGCTGGTGAGCGCGAACGGCTATGCGTTCGAGGCGATGGCGGTGACGATCGCGGTGGCCGCGGACCTGCGGCCGATCCACGCGCATTCCGAGCGCATTCTCGACCGCTACACGCTCATCTCGATCGCGATGTTCGCGCTGCTGGTCGCCTTGCAGATCGTCATCGTGCGCTTCGCGCTCGCGCCGCTGCGCCGCGTGCAGGCCGACGTGGCGCGGCTCGAGCATGGCGAGGTGGCGCAGCTCGGCGAGCAGGTGCCGGCCGAGGTGCTGCCGCTGGTCCGCGAGGTCAACCGCCTCATCGCGCGGCTTGCCGATCGCCTGCGGCGCTCGCGCGAGTCGCTCGGCAACCTCGCGCATGCGCTCAAGGCGCCGCTCACCGTGCTCACGCAAGCCGTGGAGGACGAGCGCATCCGGCGCGATCCGGCGCTGCACGCGGAGCTGGCCTCGCAGCTCGGGCGATTGCGCGAGCGCATCGACGGCGAGCTGCGCCGCGCGCGCGTGGCGGGCGGTCGCGCGGCCACCGCGCCCCTCGACCTGCAATCGGAGCTGCGATCGCTCGCCAACGCGCTCGCCAAGCTCTACCGCGATCGACAGCTCGAGATCGAATGCCGCGTCGACCCGTCCGCGCGCTTCCTCGGCGACCGCGAGGACCTCCTCGAGCTCTGCGGCAACCTCCTCGACAATGCGTGCAAATGGGCGCGCTCGCGCGTGACATTGTCCGTGCGCGACGGCGGCGGCCTCGCGCTCGCGGTGGAGGACGACGGGCCGGGCTGTGCCGACGAGGACCTCGAGCGCCTCGCGCGCCGCGGCGTGCGCCTGGACGAGGAGACCGCCGGGCACGGGCTCGGCCTTTCCATCGCGCGCGAGATCGCCGCATCGTACGGCGGCGAGCTGCGCCTCGGCCGCTCGCAGGCCCTGGGCGGCTTCCGGGCGGCCGTCACGTTTCCCGCGCCCTGAGCGCCGCGACGTTCATGTTGGTTTAAGGGCGCCCCTGTATCGTCCGGGCCCATTGCCGCACTCCCCTGGCGGCCCGGAGAAACCCATGCTCGGAAAGATCCGCTTCGCGGCGGCGGCGCTCACACTCGGTGCCTCGCTCGCGGCCCACGCAGATACGTACACGTACAAGTACGTCGGCCCGTCGTTCACCGGCAAGACCGACCGCGTCGAGGTCACGTTCACGACCTCGGCCCCGCTCGCGCCCTCCACGAGCTACCTGCACCTGGCCGACGCGGGCGTCATCAGCGGCGCGGTGACCGTCGTCGGCCCGAACGGCGTGGTGAGCGGCTTCACGCTGCCCATCACCTGGTTCCAGGTCCACACGAATGCGACGGCGAGCGCCACGGTTCCCGGCATCGACTCTTGGGACGTGATGGGCGAGGCCAAGAGCCTCACCGGCACGGCGCCGGCCATGAGCGGCACCGATTTCCAGGCCTACACGATGAACACCATGCTGTTCATCCCCGGCTCGGACATCCCCGGCGCGACGAGCCTCGTCACGGGCCACTACAACTACGACCAGGGCACCGAGGTCACTTTCTACTCGACTTACTCGGAGTGCCTGCTTCATGCCGGCTGCAGCGTCGCTGGCAACGGCCAGCCTTACGTCGGCAACTACAGCGGCATCGTGAATCCGTCCGGCACGTCGCCCGCGAGCTGGAGCATGACCTCCACGGCCACCACGCCGCCGCCCCCGCCGCCGCCGGCGCCGCTCGCCATCGCCGGCACGCTGCCCAATGGCACCGTGGGCGTCGCCTACAGCAGCACGGCGCTCAGCGCCTCGGGCGGCGTGGCTCCGTACACCTGGTCGGCGAGCGGGTTGCCGGCGGGCCTCGCGATCGACGCCTCGACGGGCGCGATCTCCGGCACGCCCACGAGCGCGGCGACCTACACGTTCACGGCGACCGTCACCGACAGCACCGGCAGCACGCTTTCCGGCGCGCTGTCCATCGTGATCGGCCCGGCCCCGGTCGCGTGCTCGGCCACCGGCGCCGTCATCAGCGGCGTGAACAAGTTCTGGCTCGACTTCAACGGCGGCCTTTCGGGCGGCGGGCAGAGCGTCACCTACGCGCCGCAATCCGCGACCACGTTCACGGGCGGCACCACCGGGTTCGCGGTGGGCGAGCTGGTGGACTATGCCGGCACGCTGGACGGCATCGGCATGTGCAACGCGACCCGCATGATCGTGAAGCCCGCCCCGGCGCCGGCCCCGGCGTACTCGTGCACCGCACCGGCCGGCGCCAAGTCGGCGCACGCCAAGAACAAGATCACGGCGGTGGGCGCGGACTACATCGTCGTCGGGACCGTCAAGGTCCAGGTGCCGAGCTGCACCGTGATCTCCTGGAATGGCGCCGCCGGCTTCGCGGTCGGGCAGCGCGCCGAGTACCAGGGCTACGTGCTCAACGGCGTGACGGTGGCGCAGAAGATCACGATCAACTGATTGCTGGGGGAGGAAGCGGCATGGCCGGGCTGCGCGGCGCAGCCCGGCTCTTTTTTTGTGCAAGCCGCTAGGCGCTCGCGCGATCGAGCAGCGCCAACGCCTCGCGATCGAGCCGCAGGCGCGCCGCGCCCGCGATCTCGTCGAGCTGCTGCACCGAGGTCACGCTCGCGATCGGCGCCGCGATCGACGGCTGCGCCATGATCCACGCGAGCGAGACCTGCGCCGGCGTGGCGCCGGCGCGCTTCGAGACGGCGTCCAGCGCCTCGAGGATGCGCGGCCCGCGGTCGCCTTCGAAATACTTCTTCAGGCCCGCGGCGCGCGGGCGGCCCTCGATGTCCGCCGCCTTGCGGTACTTGCCCGACAGGAACCCCTTGGCGAGGCCGAAGAACGGGATCACCGCGAGGCCGTATTCGAGGGCCACGGGCTGCAGCTCGCGCTCGAAGGCCGCGCGGTCGTAGAGGTTGAATTCGGGCTGCAGCGTCTCGTAGCGGGGAAGCCCGAGCCGGCGGCTCGCCTCGAGCGATTCGCGCAGCCGCCCGGGCTGGTATTGCGACGCGCCGATCGCGCGCACCTTGCCCGCCTTCACCAGGCGCGCGAGCGCCTCGAGCGTCTCCTCGACCGGCGTCCCGGGATCGTCCTTGTGCGTCTGGTAGAGGTCGATGCGATCGGTCTGCAGCCGCTCGAGCGACGCCTCCACGTGCTTCTCGATCTGCGTGCGATCGAGGCCCTGCTCGCCCTGCATCGGCATGCCGACCTTCGTGGCGATGAGCACGCGCTCGCGCTTGCCCGATTTCGCGAGCCAGCGGCCGATGATCGCCTCCGATTCGCCGCCCGCGTGGCCCGGCACCCAGGTCGAATAGCTGTTGGCGGTATCCACGAGGTCCAGGCCGTGATCGACGAAGCGGTCGAGGATCGCGAAGGAGGTCGCCTCGTCCGCGGTCCAGCCGAACACGTTTCCTCCGAGCGCGAGCGGCGCGGCATGCAGGCCCGAGCGGCCGAGCGGTCTCTTTTCCATGCGCCGATTCTAGCGAAGCTTTCGCGAGGCTGAATCCGGCGGCGACGAGCGCGGATTCGCCGTAGCAATTCCGGCGCAGGGGGACTCCGACTCGCGATGCCGCGCGCGGCCCACGCGAGCGCGCGACGCGCTCCCCTTGAGGCGGCGCGTGGAGCTGCCATGCTGGAGGAACATGAAGACAACGGAGGCAACATGCAATCGCATCTCGTGAAAGTGATCGTGGCCGCGTCGTTCGCCGCGATCGCGGGGAGCGCGCAGGCCGCGAGCGGCTGCGTGAAGGGAGGGGCGGCCGGCGCCGTCGGCGGGCACCTGATGGGCCACCACGGCGTGGCGGGCGCGGCCGTGGGCTGCGCCGTCGGCCATCACCATGAGAAGAAGCAGGCGAAGAAACAGCAACAGGCCGCCGACGCGCAACAGGCGCGGGAAAACCAGGCGGCGAACAACAACACGGCGAACGCGACCACAACGACGACAACGTCGCAGCCGGGAATGCAAGCGGCTCAAAACACGCAGAACACCAAGTAGCCCTCGGACGCCGCGTAACGCGGCGTCTTTTTTTGGCGCACCATCGCCCGATGGACCCCGCGTCGCCATCCGGTCCGACGGTCTACACCTGCCCGATGCACCCCGAGGTCCGGCAGGACAAGCCGGGCCATTGCCCGAAATGCGGCATGGCGCTCGAGCCGGTGATGCCGACGGCGGAGGAGACGGAGAGCGCCGAGCTCGTCGATTTCCGCCGCCGCTTCTGGTGGACGCTGCCGCTCACGATCGTGACCGCGGCGCTGGGCATGTTCGGCGAACGCCTGTTGCCGCAGGTGGCGCCGGCCGCGCGCAGCTGGATCGAGATGGCGCTCGCCACGCCGGTCGTGCTGTGGGCCGGCTGGCCCTTCCTCGTGCGCTGCGCGGCCTCGATCCGCACCGGCAACCCGAACATGTGGACGCTCATCGGCATCGGCGTGGGCGCCGCATTCGCCTACAGCATCGCGGCCACGGTCGCGCCGGGGCTCTTCCCCGCCGAATTCGAGGAGCACGGCCGCATCGGCGTGTACTTCGAGGCCGCGGCGGTGATCGTGTCGCTCACGCTGATGGGGCAGGTCCTCGAGCTCAAGGCGCGCTCCCAGACCTCCGCCGCCATTCGCGCGCTGCTGGGTCTCGCGCCGAAGACCGCGCGGCGCATCGGCGACGACGGATCGGAGGAGGACGTCCCGCTCACGCACGTGCATCCCGGCGACCGCCTGCGCGTGAGGCCCGGCGAGAAGGTGCCGGTCGACGGCCTGGTGCTCGAAGGCCGCTCGAGCGTGGACGAGTCGATGATCACGGGAGAGCCAATCCCCGTCGAGAAGGCGGCGGGCGACAAGGTGGTCGGCGCCACGATGAACGGCAACGGCAGCCTCGTCATGCGCGCCGAGCGTGTGGGCTCGCAGACGGTGCTCGCGCAGATCGTGCAGATGGTCGCGCAGGCGCAGCGCTCGCGCGCGCCGATGCAGCGCATGGCCGACGCCGTGTCGTTCTGGTTCGTGCTGGCGGTGCTGGCGGTCGCGCTCGCCACGCTGCTCGTGTGGGGTTTCTTCGGCCCGCAGCCAAGCTGGGTGTACGGCGTGCTCAATGCCGTCGCCGTGATGATCATCGCCTGTCCCTGCGCCCTCGGGCTCGCCACGCCGATGTCGATCATGGTGGCGAGCGGGCGCGGTGCCACGAGCGGCGTGCTGTTCCGCGACGCGGAGGCGATCGAGCTCATGCGGCGCATCGACACGCTCATCGTGGACAAGACGGGAACGCTCACCGTCGGCAAGCCTGCGTTCCACAGCATCGTCCCGGCCGCGGGCGTCGACGAGCAGGAGGTGCTGCGGCTGGCCGCGAGCCTCGACCAGGGCAGCGAGCATCCGCTTGCGGACGCGATCGTCGCCGAGGCGCGGCGGCGCGGGCTCGCGCTCTCGCCCGCAGAGGAGTTCGAATCGGGGACAGGCATCGGCGTGCGCGGCCGCGTCGATGGCCGTCCGGTCGCGCTGGGCAATACGGTGCTCATGGAACAGGCCGGCGTGGACGTGTCGATGCTGTCCCAGGCAGCAGAGGCACGGCGCGGCGAGGGCGCCTCGGTGATGTATCTCGCGGCCGACGGGCGCCTCATGGGCCTGGTCGCGGTGGCCGACCCGATCAAGGAATCGAGCGCCGAGGCGATCCGGCTGCTGCACGACTCCGGCGTGCGCGTCGTGATGGCCACCGGCGACGGCCTCACGACGGCGCGCGCGGTCGGCCGCAGGCTCGGGCTGGAGGAGGTGCACGGCGAAGTGCGCCCGCAGGACAAGCTCGATCTCGTCGCGAAGCTGCAGGCCGAAGGGCGGCGCGTCGCGATGGCGGGCGACGGCATCAACGACGCGCCGGCGCTCGCGCGCGCCGACGTGGGAATCGCCATGGGCACGGGCACCGACGTCGCGATGGCGAGCGGCAAGGTCACGCTGGTCAAGGGCGACCTGCGCGGCATCGCCCGCGCGCGGCAGCTCTCCGAGCGCACCGTCGCCAACATGAAGCAGAACCTGCTCTTCGCGCTGGTGTACAACGCGGCCGGCGTGCCGCTCGCGGCGGGCGTGCTCTATCCGTTCACGGGGCTGCTGCTGTCGCCGATGGTGGCGGCCCTCGCCATGAGCCTCAGCTCCGTGTCGGTCGTCGGCAATGCGCTGCGCCTGCGCGGCGCGTGAGGGTCACGCGAGCGCGAGGTCGCGAGGCGTGGCTTGCGGGAACACCCGCGCGATGCGCGCCGCATCGAGGCCGTAGAGCCGCGCGAAGAGGCCCGCCAGCAATGCGCGATAGTCGTTGAGGACGCGGTAGTCGCGATCCTGGAAGAGGTTCTCGCGCGTCACGCGCAGCTGCTCGCCGGCGATGCGCCCGCCGCGCACCGCGCCGCCCGCGACCATGTACACGCTGCCGTGGCCGTGATCCGTGCCGCGGTTGCCGTTCTCCCGGAAGGTGCGGCCGAATTCGCTCACGACGACCACGACCGTCCTTTGCCACGCGCCGTCCATCTCCTGCGCGAAAGTGGCGAGGGCGCGGCCCAGCTCCTCGAGCCGCGTGGCGAGGAAACCGGTGGCGCCGCCTTCGCCCACGTGCGTGTCCCAGCCGCCCACGTCCACGAAGCCGAGCGAGAAGCGCTCGCGCATGAGCCGCGCGATGCGGCGCGCCTCGAGCTCGAAGCCGCGCGGCGTGATGGCGTCGCGGCTGGCCGCTTGCATCTCGCCCGCCATGTCGCGCAGCACCTCGTCGCGCACGGCGAAGCCCTCGTCCACCGACGCGGCGAGGCGCGTGCCGCGCCACATCGACTGGATCGCCGCCGCCTGCCGCGCATCCACAGCCGGCTTCGCGAGGTTTCGCAGCGCCATGTTCGGCACCGTCGCCTCGCCGCGGAACACGAGCGGCAGCTGGTCGGTGAACGACATCGCGGGCGTACCGCGAAGCTCGGTCGCGAGGCGGTTCAGGAATCCGGAGCTGAAGTCGCGCGCGCCGGCCGGTTGCCCGAGCTCGATCGAATCCTGCGTCTCGAAATGGCTGCGCGACAGGTCGTCCGTGCCGGCGAACGGCACGAAGGCGAGCTGCCTCGCCTCGTACAGCGGCAGCAGGGATTCCCGCAGCGCCGGATGCAGCCCCCAGTCCGCATCGAGCGCCAGAGCTGCCGATGCGTCTGCCCCCGGGCGTGCGATCGCGATGTTCGGCCGCGACTCGTAATAGAAATCGCTCGACACCGGCACCAGCACGTTGGCGCAATCGTAGCCGCCGCGAAGGAAGACGAGGAGGAGCTTCACGTCGGCGCCCGGCGCGGCGAGCAACGTGCCGGCCCGGGTCAGCGCGAGCGGCGCGACGGCGAGTCCCTTGAGCAGATCGCGGCGGTTCATGGCCCTTGCCTCAGCGGTACATGAAATCGGGCGACGACAGCAGCAGCGCATTGCGCTCGCGCAGGGAGGCGGCGCCCTCGAGGGCGGCGCGCGTCGCCGCGGACACGGGGCGCTCGAGCGCAGCCGGCACGCGCGAGCCCACGGCGCGCGCGAATTCGAAGCGCGTCGTCATCTGTCCCGGGCTGGACCACGCCGCCTCGACCAGCGGATAGCCGTCGGGAGTCTGGTGGTCGTTCGGCAGCTCGCCGAGCCGCGCGAGCCACATGAGCAGCGGCGCCGCATCCGGCAGCGGCCTTTCGTCGAGCGCGAGCCGCGCCGCGGAAACCACGTAGTGCATCGGGTCCTTGAACTTCGCGCCGAGCGACGCGGCGAATTCCGGCGAGGCGAACATCGTCGAGAGCGTGGCGGCGATGTCGCCGTCGCTGCGCCGGAAGGCCTGCGCCATGCGCTCGACGAGCGCGGCGGGCGGCTCGTCGGCCACGAAGAAGGTCGCGAGCTTGCGGCTCACGAAGCGCGCTGTCGCGGGCTGGCGGCAGATGATGTCGAGCGCCTCGTCGATCTCGCCGATGCCGCGGCCGTGGATGGTGTGCCCGAGCAGCACCTTGTCGCCCATGTCGTGCAGCCGCGGATGGAACTCGAAACGGCCGGGACGCAAGCCGACGCCGGTGAGCACGCGCGCCAGCTCCTGCACGTCGCGCTGCGTGTAGCCGCCGTCCACGCCCATCGTGTGCAGCTCGAGCAGCTCACGCGCGTAGTTCTCGTTGACGTGCCCGGCGCGGTTCTGCGCGTTGTCGAGGTAGCGCAGCATCGCCGGATGGCGCAGCGTGGCCGCCACGAGGTCGCGGAAGCGGCCGAGCGCATGGGGCCTTACCGCGTTCTCCTCGTAGTCGGCCACCAGGATGCGCAGCTCCGCCTTGCGCTGGAAGACGCTGAAGTGGTTCATCCAGAACCACGTCACCTGTTCCTGGAGCTGGTTGGGCGAGTAGATCGCGCGAAGCAGCGAGCGCGTGGCGGCCTCGCGCGCGAGCGCGGTCATGTGCTGCTGGAAGGCGCGCTGCGCCGCCTTCTTCGCCGCGTCGTCCTGCATCGCGAGGGCGGATTGCCGTTCCTGCTGGAGCACCGGCGCGAGGGCCGCCATCGGCTGCCGCGAGATGGCCATTGCATCGATGGCGGACTGGACCTGCGCGGGCAGCGCCGCGCCGGGCGGCGGATGGAGCTGCTCGCGCATGAAAGCCTCGACGCCCGCCTCGCGCAGGTGGCGCCCGGACGAGGCGTTGGCGCCCCACGTGACGCGGTCGAGCAGGCGGACGGGATCGACGTTCGCGAGCGGTGCGAACGCGCCGGGCGCGCGCGCCGGAACGGCGGAAGGCGTGCTCACGCAACCGGCAAGCCCCGCGATCGCGGTCGCCGCACAGGCGGCGCGGAAGCAGCGGATCATGGCCGCGTAACGCGGTGGCTTGGCATCCGGATGACAACTCATGCCTGCCGGCGCATCCATGCCACCATCGCGTCGAGCATTCCGGCGCGCGCCTCGGCATCGTTGCGGCCGCTTCGGGCCGGCACGTGGAACGAATGATCGGCCTGGTCGACGATGTGCAGCGTGGCACGCGGCCCGAGGCGTTCCACGATCGGGGCGAGCAGCGAGAGGTCCGCGAGCTCGTCGCGGGAGCCCTGCAGGAAGAGCATCGGCACTTTCACGTCGAACAGGTGGTTGGCGCGCTCGTCGCCGGGCTGTCCCGCCGCGTGCAGCGGGAAGCCCACGAATACGAGCCCCTTCACACCCGGCAGCGGCGATGCGGCCTGCGCCTGCGACGTCATGCGTCCTCCGAACGATTTGCCGCCCGCGAAGAGCGGCGTCGATGGCAGTTGTCGCGCCGCCTCGGCCACGGCGGCGCGCACGGCGGCATGCGCCATTCTGGGCGGATCCGGGCGCTTCGAGCCGCGCTCCATGTAGGCGAACTGGTAACGAAGTGTTGCGACGCCGCGCGCGGCGAGCTCCTCGGCCACGGCCGCCACGAACGGGTGCGCCATGCCCGCGCCGGCGCCGTGCGCGAACACATAGCCGGCGAGCGGGCGCTGCGGCGCGAGGAGCAGGGCCGAGACCCGCGTGGCCGCGTCGACCGCGATGGCGAGCCGCTTCATCCCTGCGCCGCGTGCCGCATCAACGACTGCGCGTACGCGGGCGCCGTCGGCTCGTGCATGAAGTACACGAAGGTCTCGCGCCAGCCGGTGCCCGTGAGCCGTTGCGCCCAGGCGTGCAGGTCCGCATCGGAATACGCCTCGAGGCGCAGGCGCACGTACCCCCACGGGGCCGTCTCGACCAGCGGCGGGGGCGCGTTGTCCTCGCGCTCCGACAGGCAGAGCGCCGCGCCCGCCTTGCGCAGCAGCTCGTAGACGTCGTCGGAGAACCACGTTTCGTTACGGAATTCGAAGGCGGCGCAGTGTCCCTGCGGCAGGAGGGCGAGGAAGCCTTCGAGCCGTGCCAGGTCCTTCTTGAGCAGCGGTGGCAGCTGGAAGAGGACCGGGCCGCGCTTGGGGCCCAGCGCCCCGAGGACGCGGTACAGGAACTCGACGGACTCGGCGGCGCTCTCGGGCTTGAGCCGCGAGATGTGCGTGATGCGCCGCGACGCCTTGATCGAGAAGCGGAAGCCCGCCGGCGTGCACTTCACCCAGTTTTCGAGCATCGCCGTCGCGGGCATGCGATAGAACGTGTTGTTGATCTCGACCGTAGGCAGCCGCCCGGAGTAGAAAGGCAGCATCTCCTCGGGCTTCATCTTTTCCGGGTAGAACGTGCCCTTCCATTCCTTGAACGAATAACCGCTCGCGCCGGCCACGATTTTCGACGAAGCCATGTTCGCTCCTAGAATCTGCTGATGCCCAGGGACCTTCTCAGCGAGTACGCCAAGAAGCGCACGTTCACGGCCACGCCCGAGCCGCCGGCCGCGATCGCCGCCGCGGGCCGCGGGCCGCTGCTCTTCGTGATCCAGCAGCACGCGGCGAGCCACCTGCACTACGACCTGCGCCTCGAGTGCGACGGGGTGCTCAAGTCGTGGGCGGTGCCGAAGGGGCCGTCGCTCGATCCTAGCGAAAAGCGCCTCGCCGTGCAGACGGAGGACCATCCCTACGACTACGCGTCGTTCGAGGGCGTGATCCCGCGCGGCCAGTACGGCGCGGGCGAGGTGATCGTCTGGGACTGCGGCGTGTATTCGCCCGATGAAGGCGGCCTCTGGTTCGACGATCGCGACGCGGCCGAGGCGCGCGTGCGCGAAGGTCTCGACAAGGGGAAGTTGAGCGTCGAGCTGCGCGGCGAGAAGGTGAAGGGCTCGTTCGCGCTGGTGCGCACCCGGGATCGCAAGCAGTGGCTGCTGCTCAAGCACAGGGATCGGTTTGCCGGCAAGGCGGATCTCGCCGCGCGGGACCGCTCGGTGCTCTCGGGCGTGGCGGTCGCGCAGATGAAAGTGGTCCCGGCGCACCGCATCCCGGCCTCGCGGCTGGTCCCCGCGGGGCGCATCGTCCCCATGCCGCGCAAGCTCGAGCCCATGCTCGCGGAGACGGCCGACGCGCCCTTCAACCACGCCGACTGGATGTGGGAGCCGAAGCTCGACGGCTATCGCGTGCTCGCCTTCGTGGACCGCGAGGGCGCGAAGCTGCGCTCGCGCCGCGGGCTCGAGCTCGCGCAAGGCTTCCCGAAGATCGCCGCGGAGCTTGCGAAGCAGGGCGCGTGCGGCATGATCCTCGACGCGGAGCTGGTGGCGTTCGATGCGCGGGGGCGCCCGTCCTTCAATGCGCTGCAGAACGCGGGGCCGGGCACTGCGGCGGCGCTCGTGTGCTTCGACATCCTCCGCTTCGCGGGCATCGACCTGCGAGGCGCGCCGTATGCCGACCGGCGCCGCTACCTGGCGCAATGCCTGATGCCGTCGCCGCTGGTGCAGCTCGTGCATGCGGTCGACGATGGCGTGGCGCTCCACGCGGCGGCGATCGAAAGCGGCTTCGAGGGCGTGGTGGGCAAGCGCAAGGCGAGCGCCTACGAGGCCGGGAAGCGCTCGCCGGCGTGGCTCAAGGTGAAGCCGATGCAGAGCGGCGAGTTCGTGGTCGGCGGCTACACGCGCGGGAAGGGCTCGCGCGCCGCGCTCGGCTCGCTCATCGTCGGCTACTGGGACAAGGGCAAGCTGCATTACGCCTCGCACGTGGGCTCCGGCTTCGACGACGCCACGTTGAAGCGGCTGCGGGCCGCGCTCGACACGATCGCGTGCGCCGAATGTCCCTTCGTCGAGGAGCCCGAGCTCAACGGGCCGGCGGTATGGACCGCGCCCAGGGCCGTGGCCGAGGTGAGCTACCAGGGGTGGACCGAGGAAGGGCGCTTGCGCGCGCCGGTATTCCTGCGCCTGCGCGAGGATGTGGATGCGAAGAAGGTGCGCCGCGCGAGAGCGGCGGCGCCGGCCCCGCAAAGCGCGCGCGATGGCGCGATCGACGAGGTCGTCGCGCAACTGTCGAACCGCAAGCACTCCTTTACGCTCGCGGTAGGCGAGCACCGCATCGCGCTCACGAACCTGGACCGCGTGTACTGGCCGGCCGTCGAAGCGCTGCGGCAGCCGGCGCTCACCAAGCGCGACCTCCTGCGCTACCTCGCGCAGGTTTCGCCCTTCATGCTGCCGCATCTCGCGGACCGCCCGCTCACGATGATCCGCATGCCGGAGGGCATCGGCGGGCAGCGTTTCTTCCAGAAGCACTGGGAGCAGGAACGCCCCGCGTTCGTCGACACCCTCACCGTGTTCTCGGGGCACAAGGACGAGAGCCACGAGTACCTGGTGTGCAGCAACCTGCCCACGCTGCTGTGGCTCGCGCAATCGGGAACGCTGGAGTTCCACGTGTGGCATTCGCGCGCGAAGCCGGGGCCCGACACCGACGTGCGCGCGACCGACTACGCCACGTCGCTCGAGTCGCTCGAGGCCTCGATCCTCAACTATCCGGATTACGTGGTGTTCGACATCGATCCGTACATCTACTCGGGCCGCGAGGCGCCGGGCGCCGAGCCGGAGCTCAATACGGCGGCGTTCGAGAAGGGCAAGGAAGTGGCGTTCTGGCTGCGCGAGGTGCTGCACGGCCTTTCCCTGGAGCCCATCGTGAAGACGTCCGGCAAGACCGGGCTGCACGTCTTCGTGCCGATCCGGCGCACGATCGATTTCGAGGCCGCGCGCCATGTCTCGGAGCTCGTGGGGCGGCACCTCGTTTCCGCGCATCCGAAGGACGTCACGGTGGAGTGGAGCGTGCCGAAGCGCACCGGCAAGATCTTCATGGACTACAACATGAACGTGCGCGGCAAGACGCTCAACGTGGCGTATTCGCCGCGCGGCGAGCCGGGCGCGCCGGTCTCCATGCCGCTCACGTGGGAAGAGCTGGCGGGGGCGCATCCGCTCGATTTCCGCCTCGCGAACGCCGCGGAGCGCCTCGCCGCCACGGGCGAGCGCTGGGCCGACGCGCTCGAGCGCAAGCAGGACATCGAGGCGGCGCTGCGTGCCTCGCGCCGGTGATTCCCTGGAGGCAAATCCCGGAATTTGCTCATTTTCCGGGGTGAAAATATGATGTGCGGTCCGGCAGGCCTTCGAGGGCGACCAAAATGGCTGCACGCTCCATCGCTTCGTTGACGATCTCGTTCGGGCTCGTGTCGATTCCGGTCAAGCTGTATTCGGCCACCGAGTCGAGCAAGTCGATGTCCTTCAACATGCTGCACAAGGGCTGCGGCTCGCGCCTGAGGCAGCAGTACTTGTGCATCAAGGAAGAGGTCGTGGTCCCGCGCGAGCAGATGGTGAAGGGCTACGAGTTCTCCAAGGACCAGTACGTCGTGTTCACGCCGGAGGAGCTCAAGGCGCTCGAGGAAGCCGGCACCGGCATGGCCGAGATCACCGAGTTCGTGCCCCTCGAGTCGGTGGACCCGGTCTATTTCGACAAGGCCTACTATCTCGGCCCCGACAAGGGCGGCGCGAAGCCCTACGCGCTGCTCGCGCGCGCGCTGCGCGAATCGAGCCGCTGCGCGCTCGGCCGCTGGGCGGCGCGCGGCAAGCAGTACATCGTGATGATCCGGCCCGTCGAGGACGGGCTCGTCATGCAGCAACTGCTCTACGCGGGCGAGGTGCGCTCCATCAAGGAGGTCGAGATCCCCGCGACGGAAGTGAAGGACGCGGAGCTCAAGCTCGCCAAGCAGCTCATCGAGGCGCAGGCGAACGAGACCTTCGACCCGACGCAGTACCGGGACGAGGTGGCCGCCCGCATCGAGGCCGCCGTGCAGAAGAAGATCGAGGGCCACGAGGTGACGGTGCCCGAATCGCACGAGGCGACCGCCGAGGTCATCGACCTCATGGAGGCGCTGCGCGCGAGCCTCGAGAAGCGCAAGGCGCCCGCGCGCGCGAAGGCGGCGGCGCCCAAGGCCGAAGCCGCGCCGCCGGCGCGCAAGCCGCCGAAGCGCGTCGAGCCCGCCGAGCCGGCCGCCACCCCGCGCAGGAAGGTGGCGAAGGGCTGATCGCGCAAGTGCCGGAGCAGGTCACGCACCCGTACGGCGTCGAGGACGTCGAGCGGCTCCTGCACCTGCCGCGAAGCACCATCCGCGCCTTCGTCACGGCGGGGTTCGTGTCGCCGGCGCGCGGCGCGCGCAACGCGCTGCGCTTTTCCTTCCAGGATCTCATCGTGCTGCGCACGGCGCAGGCGCTCGCCAATGCCAACGTGTCGCGGCGGCGCATCACGCATTCGCTGAAGGAGCTGCGCCGGCAGCTGCCCGAGACGATGCCGCTCAAGGGCCTGAGCATCGGCGCGGTGGGCGACCAGCTCGTCGTGCGCCAGGGCGCGAGGCGCTGGCAGGCCGATTCGGGCCAATACCTGCTCGCATTCGAAGGCGACGCGCTCGCCGTGTCGGTGCCTTCGCGCGCCGCGGCGAGCGCCTCGCCCGAGGAGCTTTTCAACGCCGCGGTCGCGCTCGAATCCAGCGATGCGCACGGCGCGATCCGCGCCTACGAACAGGCCGTCGCACGCGATCCCTGCCTTATCGACGCCCGCATCAACCTGGGCCGGCTCCTGCACCAGCTGGGCCGCCATGCGCAGGCGGAGAAGGCCTATCGCGAGGCGCTGAAGGCCTGCGGGGAGGATGCCGTAGTGCTGTACAACCTCGGCGTGCTGCTCGACGACCTGGGGCGCAGCGCCGAGGCGATCGCCGCCTACGAGCGGGCGCTGGTCCACGACGACGCGATGGCGGACTGCCACTACAACCTCGCGCTGCTCTACGAGAAGTTGCGCGAGCCGAAGGCGGCCCTCAAGCACATGGCCCGTTATCGCGCGCTGTCGCGGTAGCGCGCAGGGCCGCTTCGCCCGCGGCGGTGAGGACCACGATGCCCTCGCGCCCGCCGCGGCAATCGACGAGCCCCGCGCCCAGCGCGTCTTCCCAGATCGTGTGGCGCGGACAATGGCTGTGCCAGGTGTCGAGCGCCTCGGCATACGTGCGCGGCGCGCTCGCGATCCATTCGAGGAGCTGGCGGGTGAGGGCGGCGTTCTGCGCCGCGAGCTGCGCGTAGGAATCGGGCATGGCGCCTCCGTGGGCGGCGGTTGCGCCTAATCTACTGCTGTTCGGGGACCGGCGGCAGGAAGATCTCCGTGCGCGCGCCGGAAGACACGAGGCGCCCGCCCATGCCGCTCATGCGGCGCCGCGCCGAATCCACGCGTACGTCGGAGGGGTTCAACGCGCCGCCCGGCACACCCGATTCGCATTCGCCCGCGATGACGATGGCCACGTCCCTGCCGCGCGGCTGCGTGGACACGACCACGCGCGCGCCGGGGACGTCGCCGCGGATCGCCGCCTCGGCGTGCGCCTGCAGCAGGCTCATCAATACCTCGTTGAGGTGGTCGGGGATCGCCATGGCGGCGGGCAGCTTCTGCGACAGCCGCGGCTCGATGCGCGTGCCGCGATAGCGGTCGTCGAAGCTCAGGAAGTCGCAGAGCGCGCCGATCATCGCGTTCACGTCGACCGGCTCGGACGTCTCGCGGCGCGCCGCGGCGAACTCGGTGATGCGCCGCGTGAGCTCGGCGATGCGCGCGGCCTGTTCCTGGATCTGGCGCGGCTGGTCGCCCAGGGGCTCGCCCGCGGCGCCGGCGCGCTCGATGTCGTCGGCGAGGCCGGAGATCACGGCGAGCGGGTTGCCGATCTCGTGCGAGGCGTTGGCCGCCATCGCCGCGAGGGCGGCCATCTTCTCGCGATGCGCCGCCTGCTCGCGCAGCTCCGCCTCCTGGCGCGCCCGCTGCTGCTCGTCGATGATGCGCTGCCCGTTGCGCACGATCACCCACAGGCTCGCATAGAGGAAGACGAGCAGCCCGCCGAGGATGGCGAAGTGCCGGTCCGTGCTCGCGTCCACGTTGCGCTGGTTCGCCTGCGCGGCGCTCTCCATGCGTGCCTGGTTCTCGGCCGCGGTCTTCTCGATGCCCTGCGAGTAGGCGTCCATCTGCCTGAGCAGCGGCGTCACGTCGGAGTAGATCTCGAATACGCCGTTCACCTCGCTGCCGCCGGGTGCGAACACGGGCATGTAGCTCTGGATGAGGTCGCGGTTCTCGACCACGCCGTCGAAGCTGTTGAAACGGTCGCGGTGCACCAGGTCGCTCGCGGGCTTGCCCTTCGTGGCGCCGGCCCAGCCCGCGTTGCCGGCCTCGTCCTCGCCGACCTGCTTGTGCTCGGACGAATACACCGTGAGGCCGCGCAGGTCGTACACCTTGATCTTGAACACCGTGGTGCGGCTCATCATCATGTGGACCGCCGCGTCGGCTTCGGCGAATCCCGGCATCGCCATGATCTGCCGGCCCAGGTCGGCATAGCACGCGGTGGGCGAAGGCAGGCCGCGGCAGCTCTCGATCGGCACGCGCTGCGCCCTGGCCACGAGCGGCGCGAAGTGCGCGTTCCACATCGCGTTCGAGATCACCTTGGCGAGGTTCACGTGGCTCGCCTCGTGCTGCCCCAGCAGGTTCGCGCGCGCCGCCGCCTTCTGCTCGCGCAGCAGGTCCGCCTGCGCCTGCGCGAAGAACGCGTTCTGCTCGTGCGTGGTGCGCTGGTAGAAGGTGCTCTCGGCGCGCTCCAGGAAATAGAGCGCGATGGCCACGGCCGTGAAGGCGACGAGGCTGGTGACCGTGAAATACTGGGTGAGCCGGAACCGGCCCGGCGGATCGCCGCGCAGGAAACCTGCGAATCTCGAAAACCGCGAAATGCTCGTCTCCGGCCGGGGCGAGGAAGCGCTAGGGTACCATCCGCCCTCGGCGCCGGGCTTGATCGGCCGCAGGCCGGCGCGGGAAAATCGCAGCCCGTTTCCTTCGCGCCGCCGCCCAACCAGACAAGGGGAACCCTTCCATGCGCTCACCGGTTGCCGCCCTGCTGCTCGTCCTCCTCGCCGCGTTGCCCGCTTTCGGCCACGGGCCCAACGACCCGCCGCACCAGTCCTACGCCCTGGGCGACTTCCGGCTCGAGAGCGGCGAGGTCATCAAGGACTTCTCGATCTCCTACGTGACGCACGGCACGCTCAACGCCAGCAAGACCAACGCGATCCTCATGGTCACCGCGATCGGCGGCAACCACCACCGCATCGACTACCTGATCGGGCCGGGACGCGCGCTCGACCCGTCGAAGTACTTCATCATCTGCACCGATGCGATCGGCAACGGCCTCACGACGTCGCCGTCGAACAGCAAGGCGCAGGCGAAGATGCAGTTCCCGCGCTTCAACATCCGCGACATGGTGAACTCGCAGCAGCGCCTCGTCGCGGAGAAGCTCGGCATCACGAAGCTGGTGACCGTGATCGGCGCTTCCATGGGCGGCATGCAGGCGCTGCAATGGGGCGTGAGCTATCCGGACATGATGCAGAGCCTGGTGCCGATCATCCCGCTGGGCCGCACGCCGGCGTGGACCACGGGCATCCTCGAGATGCTGCGCCAGAGCATCATGACGGATGCGCGGTGGAAGGGCGGCAACTACGCGGCGAACGAGCCGCCGGAGCAGGGGATGCGCTTGTGGGCCGGGTGGCTGTCGGGCGTCATCGTGCGCACGCCCATCTACCAGGAGTCGCAGTACCCGGGCAACATGGACGCGATCGCGTACCTGAAGGGCGTGCAGGACGGCGGCTGGAAGCGCATGGACGCCGTCGACTGGATCTACCAGAGCTGGGCCTACGACCAGCACAACGTCGGCAACACGCGCGGCTTCAACGGCGACTACCACCGCGCGCTCGGCGCGATCAAGGCGAAGACGCTCATCCTCGCGGGCTCCACGGATCTCCTCAACCCGGAATACGAGGCGCAGGAAGCGGCGCGCTACATCAAGGACGTGCGCTACGTCGCGATCAATCCCGAGCGGCCGATGGGCCACCTGTCGGGCGCCGGCGCCACGCCGCGCGAGAACGACGTGCAGAACCGCGAGGTCGCCGAGTTCCTCGACATCGTGACCGAGCACGGACGCAAGCTCCAGTAGGCCGCGCGGGCGTACTTTCCGCTCGCGCGACGCAGCGAAAATAAGGCTTGACGCCGCCGCCGAATGTTTGGTACAAAACCAAAACCAGTCCGGTGGGCCCTGCGCGCAGCCCGTACTGGCGGCACGCAGGGGGAGGAGGAGCAAGCAGTGCTTGGTCCTTGTTGGGGGCGGTTCTACCGCCCCCTTT
>DASTGG010000231.1:0-10296 GCA_035719385.1 Usitatibacter sp. | reverse complement strand
GTGCAGCACCACGTTGAGGATGAACGCGGCCACCGCCAGCACGATCGCCGGCAGCACCGTGCCGAACACCTGCTGCTGGCTGATCTCCTGCGAAAGCAGCTTGTGCGAGATCTGCTCGTCGCGCCCGACCGCGCCCACGCCGCCGTAAGGATCGAGCAGCGCATCGAGCGCCTCGACCACGGCGGGCGTCGAGGCGCCGTGCTCCAGGCGCAGCAGCGCCGAGCTGAACGCGCCTTCCATGTTGTAGGCCGAAGCGAGCGCCTTGTGATCGACCCACAGCACCGCGAACCATTCGTCGTCGGGCAGCCCGCCGCCGCGCGTCGCGATGACGAACTCCGGGCTCAGCACCGTGCCCGCGATCGCGTAGCGCTCGAGGCGGCCGTTCACGAGGACCTCGACCGGATCGCCGAGGTGCAGGCCGCGCGCGGTGAAGAAGCGCTCGTTCACCATCGCCTCGCGCGCCGTGCCCGGCACGGGCCACCGCCCCGAGGTGAGCGCGAGGCGGTTCATCGCCGGCCGGCGGGCGAAATCCACGCCGATCAGCCGCGCGACCATCGGCGGCTCGACGCCCGGAATCGAGAGCTGCGCATCGCGCACGACGCGCGTCTCGACCTCGGTGACGCCGGGAATGGCGCGGATGCGCTCCTCGAGCGCCACGGGCGCGCGCGTGAGGGCCGCGAACACGTGCGGAAAACGCGCCGTGTCGTAATAGCGATCGCGCGACCACTGCAGCGACTCGTAGGTCGAGATGCAGCCGATGAAGCCGCCGATGCCGCTCGCGATGACGAGCGCGATCGAGATCACCTGGCCCTTCGTGGACCACAGGTCGCGAAGCAGCTTGCGGTCGAGCGCCCTCACCACCGGATCTCCGCGGGCGTGAGCTTGCGCTCGGGGCGCGTCACGGCGGCGATGCGGCCGTCGCCGAGCTGCAGCACGCGATCGGCCATGCCGGCGATCGCGGCGTTGTGCGTGATCACCATCGCCGTGGTGCCCAGCTCGCGGTTCACGCGCGCGATCGCCTCGAGCACGACCTTGCCGGTGTGGTAGTCCAGCGCGCCGGTGGGCTCGTCGCAGAGGAGCACGTCGGGCCGCTTCGCCACCGCGCGCGCGATCGCCACGCGTTGCTGCTCGCCGCCCGAGAGCTGCGACGGGAAGTGGTCGAGCCTCTCGGCAAGCCCCACGCGCGCGAGCGCCTCGTCCGGCGGCATGGGGTGATCCGCGATGTCGGTCACCAGCGCCACGTTCTCCCGCGCGGTCAGGCTCGAAATGAGGTTGTAGAACTGGAAGACGAAGCCAACGTGCTCGCGGCGGAAGCGCGTGAGCTCGTCCTCGCTCGCGTTCGTGAGGTCGTGCTCGAAGAAGCGCACGTCGCCGGCGGTGGGCGTGTCGAGGCCCCCGAGGATGTTCAGCAGCGTGCTCTTGCCGCTGCCCGACGGGCCGAGCATGACGATGAATTCGCCGGGCCAGATCTCGAGGTCCACGCCCCTCAGGGCCTGCACCTCGGCCTCGCCCATGCGATAGGTCTTCGAAAGGCCGCGCGCCTGGAAAACGGGAGTCGACGAGGCGTCCATGCAACGATTGTCCGCCGCTGCCCGGCAGCGGCGTTGCCGGGTATCAAACCCCGCCCGGAGCGCCGCCTCGCGAAATCGCGCGCCGCGAACGCGGCATTTCCGCTTGCCGGGCGGCACGGGGTAGGATATACATTCGACAACGTATATCCAAGGACGCACTCGCATGCAAGTCGCCAAGTGGGGAAACAGCCTCGCCATTCGCCTGCCTGCCGCGGTGGTCGAGGCGTTGGGCCTCAGGCCCGGGGATGAGATCGAGATCCAGGTCGCGGGCGCCCGCGCCTTCGAGGTTGCCCGGCGGCCGGGCGGGCGCGAGCTGCTCGCGGCCTTGAGGAAATATCGCGGGCGGCTGCCGGCGGATTTCAGGTTCGACCGCCTCGAGGCGCATGAGCGGCGCCGCTGAAGCCTTCCTCGACACCAACGTCCTCCTCTACCTTCTGTCCGCGGACACCCGGAAGGCGGAAAGGGCCGAAGAGGTCGTCGCGCGCGGCGGCGTCGTGAGCGTGCAGGTGCTGAACGAGTTCGCCTCCGTCACGACGCGCAAGCTCGGCATGCGCATCGCCGAGGCGATCGAGGCGCTTCACGCCGTTCGCGCGTTGTGCAAGGTCGTGGCGCTGGACGTGGAAACCCACGAGCTCGGCATGCGGATCGCGCAGCGCCACCGGCTTTCGATCTACGACGCCATGATCGTCGCGTCGGCGCGGCTTGCCGGCTGCAAGGTCATCCTCTCGGAAGACATGCAGGATGGCCAGCGCCTCGAGGGAATGCGCATCCGCGACCCCTTCCGCGGTTGAGCGTCAGATGGGCGGCACCCCGATCAACCAGGTGTGCAGCCCGAAGACGAACGCGGCGTAGATGGCGAGGCCCACGACCACGCACACGATCGTGCCCTGCGCGGATCCGGCCGGATACACCGTCCCTGCGGCGCGATCGCGCTTTCTCGCCGCGCTGTAGCTCGACACCGCCCAGGCGAGAAAACCTCCGAACAGCAGCACGTCGGCGAGATTGCCGTTGGACAGCAGGTGCGCGAAGGCCCACAGCTTCACGCTCAGCACCTGCGGGTGGTGCAGCTTCGCCTTGATGCCGTTGCGCGGCACATACGACGCCACGAAGAGCACGAACACCGGCAGCATGAGCGCGACGGTCACGTAGCGCATGAAGGCCGGCGGATCCCACAGCGGGACCTGGCCGCGCGCCCGGCCGTAGCCCCAGACGAGCAGCACGAAGCCGGCGATGGAGAGGAGCGAGTAGATGCCCTTCCACGGCCCTTCGCCGATGCGCGCGATGGTCGCCGTGCGCCAGCCGTCCGCGAAGATGCGCGTGGAGTGCACGCCGAGCAACAGCAGCAGACCCACGATGAACACGGCCATGGACGACTCCTGCCGGAGATTGGAGGGGTGAATTGTGCGCCGCGCAGCGCCTATCCGCGACCATGCGCCGCGAGGAAGACCGATGCCGCCGCATCGGCGCGCCGCTCGATCTGCGCCGCGCCGGGCGCCTTGTCGACGCCCAGGAGGATCCACACCAGCAGGTCGCCCCAGAGCAGCCCGACGAAGTGCGACATCATCGCGTCCAGGTCGCCGTCGGCCAGCAGCCCCGACGCCTGCGCCGGGCGCAGCAGCGCCTCGAGCGCGGCGCGCGCGGGTTGGCGCCCCATGGCGTCGAGCGAGCGGCCGATGCCCGGCGAACGCTTCGCTTCCGCGATGCCGAGGCGGAAGACGGCGGCGACATTCGGATCGGTGAGCTCGCGCAGGATCGTCGCGCCGAAGCGGCGCAGCGCCGTTCGCAGGCTCGCGCGATCGGCGGGCGCGGGGAATCCCTCCGGCAGCCGCATGCGGCTGCCCCGCCCCGCAATGCAGGCCGCCAGCATCTCTTCCTTGTTCCCGACCAGCGCGTAGAGCTCGCGCTTCGAGACGCGCGCCCGCGTGGCGATCTCGAGCGTGGTGGCGTCGGCGAATCCATGCTCGATGAAGGCGCGCATGGCCGCGGCCAGGATGCGCTCGCGTTTGCCGGGGTCCCTTGACATGGTACCCGTTGGTACCGTAGGCTTGGCTTTCATGGTACCCAATGGTACCGGAGGCCAGGCGATGAATCCAGACGTGACACCCGGTGCGGCCGTCCCCCGGCCCGCCCCCGCCGTGAGGCTGCGCGGGGCCGCGAAGATCTACCGAACGGGCGAAGTCGAGGTGCCGGCGCTGCGCGGCATCAGCCTCGACATTCCGTACCACCGCTTCTCGATGGTGGTCGGCGCTTCCGGCAGCGGGAAATCGACGCTCCTCAACCTGATCGGCTGCATCGACGCCCCCACCCGTGGATCGGTGGAGGTCTGTGGCGAAGCGGTGGGCCGGCTCGACGACGACGCGCTCGCCGATTTCCGCGCGCGCAACATCGGCTTCATCTTCCAGACGTTCAGCCTGGTGCCGGTGCTCTCGGCCTACGAGAACGTGGAGTACCCGCTGGCCCTCGTGGGAATGCCGGAGGCCGAGCGGCGGCGCAGGACGATGGAGGTGCTCGAGGCGGTGGGCCTCGCCGCGCACGCCCATCGCCGCCCGAACGAGCTGTCGGGCGGGCAACGCCAGCGCGTGGCCATCGCACGCGCGCTCGTGAAGGCGCCGCAGGTCGTGCTCGCCGACGAGCCGACGGCCAACCTCGACTCCGCGACCGGCACCGCGATCATCGAGCTCATGCGCCGCGTGCAGGCCGAGTCGCGCACCACGTTCGTGTTCGCGACGCACGACCCGCAGCTCATGTCGCAGGCCGACGAGACTTTCGTGATCCGCGACGGCACGCTCGTCGAGAGCCGCCACGGAAGGAGGGACGCATGAAGCTGCTCCTCAAGACGGCCGCGCGCAACATCCTGCGCAACGCGCGGCGCTCGATCATGACAGGGTCCGCGGTGGCCGCGGGCGGGATGGCGATGCTGCTTTTCGGCGGCTTCGCGGCCTACATCTTCGCGGGGCTGGAGACGATCAGCGTCCAGCGCGTCGGCCACCTGAACGTGTTCCGCACGGGCTACTTCCTCTTCGGCAGCGGCAATCCCGCGGCCTACGGCATCGCCGACTATCGCCGCGTGATCGATCTCATCGCGCAGGATCCGGTGATCGGGCCGCGGCTGAACGTCGTGACGCCCACGCAATCGCTCATGGGCATCGCGGGCCATTTCTCCGGCGGCAGCGAAGCCTCGAGGACCTTCCTCGGCGCCGGCCTCGTGCCCTCCGCGCGCGACCGCATGCGGCTATGGGACGAGCACGGTACCGGGCAGACCCACGCGGCCGACGGCCGCCTCTCGGACGACGACCCGTCGCGCGGGCTCGTCGGCGTGGGGATGGCGCGCATCCTCGGGCTGTGCGGCGATCTCGGGTTGCGCTCGTGCGCGGCGGCGCCGCTTCGGGACTCGCCGCCCGCGGAACCCGGCAAGCCTCGCAGCGACCTGCTCATGCTGGCCGGCCTCGAGGCCGGCACGGCTCGCGAAACGAAGGACGCCACGCCACGCATCGAGCTTCTCGGGGCGACGGCGGCAGGCGCGCCGAACGTGGTGAGCCTCGCCGTCGCCGGTGCCGAGCCGCAGGGCGCGCGCGAGCTCGACGACAACTACGTCGCCATGCATCTCGGGCTCGCCCAGCAGCTCGTGTACGGCCGCGGCGAGCACAAGGCGACGGGCATCGTGCTGCAGCTGCATCGCACCGGGGACCTGCCCGCGGTGCGCGAGCGCCTGCAGGAGCTCATCGCGGCGAACCACCTCGACCTCGAGGTGCGCGATTTCCGCGAGCTGTCGCCCTTCTACGTGCAGGTCGTGCGCATGTTCAGCTCGATCTTCCTGTTCATCGCGCTCGTCATGGGCGTGATCGTGCTATTCGCGGTCGTCAACACGATGACCATGAACGTGATGGAGCGCACCAACGAGATCGGCACGATCCGCGCGATGGGCGTGCGCCGCAGCGGCATCCGCCTGCAGTTCATCGTGGAGGGCGCGCTGGTCGGGGCGATCGGCGCCGCGCTGGGCGCGCTCGCCGCGCTCGGCGTGGCCGCGCTCGTGAACCACGCGGCATTGTGGTGGGTGCCGCCGGGCAATTCGAGCGCCACGCCTTTCCGGATCGACGTGCTCGGCCATCCCTGGCTGGTCGCGGGCAGCTGGCTCGTGCTGACGCTGGTTGCGGTGTGGGCGGCACTCATTCCCGCCAATCGGGCCGCCCGGCTCTCCGTCGTGGATGCATTGCGCCATGTTTGAACGCCCCCAAGCCCTCGCCTCATTCGCCTTGTTCGCGTGGCTCGCGGCCTGCGGCGCGCCGGCCTTCGCGCAGACCGCGCAGGAGATCGTCGCGGCCACGGACAAGGTTCGCAATCCCGCCGAGCCGTTCCGCTCCACGCTCACGCTCACGGAGTACGCCGGCGGGCAGGAGCGCGCGCACAGCGCCTTCGTCCTGTTCTCGAAGGAGGATGGCGCGCATCGCTTCCGCAACGTGCTGCAATACACGCAGCCCGCGCGCGATGCCGGCAAGCGCGTCCTGCTCGACGGCCGCTCGTTCTGGTTCTTCGATCCCGCCTCGCAGGCGAGCGTGCGCATCTCGGCGCAGCAGCGGCTGGTGGGCCAGGCGGCGATCGGCGACGTGCTCACCGTGAACCTCGCCGCCGACTACACGGCGGCCGTCGCCGGCACCGAGAGCATCGACGACGCGGCGCGCCAGAAGCGCGACTGCTGGCACCTCGACCTCCAGGCCGCGAACGACACGGCGGCGTACAACCGCGTCGAGTTCTGGGTGGAGCGGGGGACCTTCCGTCCGGTGAAGGGCAAGTTCTACTCGGACAGCGGGCGCCTGCTCAAGATCATCTACTACCGCAGCTTCATCGAGCGGCTGGGCGCGGTGCGTCCCGCCGAGGCGGTGATCATCGACGCGATCGACACGTCGCTCGCGACGATCGCGACCTTCGCCGATTCGCGCTTCCAGGAAGTTCCCGACGCATGGTTCCAGCGCGACTACCTGCCCCGCTTGCAGGTTCGATGAAGCGCGCGTCGGCATGGCTCGCCGCGCTCGCATTCGCGGGCGCGGTTCACGCGGCGGACGAGGACCGGGACCTCGACCTGATTCCGCGCACGGCGCCGGGCGCGCCGCAGCAGGCGCCGACGCGGGACCACGACGCCGGGAATCGCCGCCTCTACGTCGAGAACGCATTCATGCTCGCCTCACGCCGCGACGACCTCCTCGTCCCCGCGCCCTCTCCCCTGCCGCCGCGCTGGCGGGAGCGATTGTTCGCCGACGCGCGCGCGGAATGGACGCTCGGGCCGAACGCCTTGCTGGCCTACAGCGGCCGCCTCAACCTGGGCGCGGGGGAGGATTCCGGCTCTCACGGGCGCGGCAACGCGGCACACGACTGGCGCGAGGGTTACCTGACCCTGCAACCGCGGCCGCGCGACTACCTCGACATCGGCCGCGTCAATGTGAAGAGCGGGGTGGCGCTCGGTTTCAATCCGACGGACTTCTTCAAGGCGCGCGCCGTCGTGGACCCGCTCACGGCCGATCCCCGGACGCTTCGCGAGGATCGCCTCGGGACGCTGATGATTCGCGGCCAGCGCGTGGGCGAAGGCGGTTCGCTCAGCGCCGCGTATGCTCCGAAGGTCGCCGATCCGGCACCGCCAGGCGACCAGCCCGGTCGCGGGTTGCGCACGCTCTTCGACCGCACCAACGCGTCGGACCGATGGCTCGTGAAGGCGAGCGCGCCGTTGGGGGCCGGCATGGACCCCGAAGTGCTGCTGCATCACGAGGACGGCCGCTGGAAGGCGGGCCTGAACGTCGCGCAGGCCGTGGGACAGAGCGCCGTCGTGTACCTCGAGTGGGCGGGCGGTCGCCGGCGTGGCATCGTCGACGAGGCGCTCGCGTTCGCGCGACGAACCGGCACCATTCCGCCCTCCGCGCCCGATGTCATCGACCAGGGCGGCGACGAGCGCTTCCGCACCCAGCTCGCGCTCGGCGCGTCGTACACGACCGAGGCGAAGCTCACGTTCAACGTCGAATATCACTACAACGGCGCGGGGCTCTCGCGGAGGGATTGGGGCCGCTGGTTCGCGGCCGGGGAAAGCGCCCCCGCCGCGTCGCCCGTCACGCGCACGCTCTGGCTCGTGCGCTCCTACGCCGCAGAGCGGCAGGAGCCGTTGCAGCGGCATGCCGTCTTCGTGCGGGCCGATTGGGTGGACTTCCTCGTGCCCCGCCTCGTGCTCACGGGCTTCGTGCTCGCCGATGCGGGTGATGGCTCGGCGCTGCTGCAGCTGCAGGCGGACTACGCGCATTCGGACACGTGGAGCCTCGGCGTGCTCGCAAGCGGCACCACCGGCGGGCGCCGCTCGAGCTTCGGCAGCCTTCCGCAGGCGGCGAGCATCCTCTTCAGGGCGACGCGCTATTTCTGATGCCGATCAAGCGGCACGCGGGCCGGCATGATGGCAAATGCGGGATTGTGCTTCAATCCGCGAATTCACCTCCGCAGGGACACCCCGACAATGTCAGCCAACGCGGTCTACCTCGCCCCGGGTCAGGGGGAAACGATCTTCTCCGTCAGCTCCTCGCCCATCAAGTTCGGCGCCGGCGCGCTCGCGGAGCTCGGCATGGACGCGCAGATGCTCGGCATGAAGCGCGTCGCGCTCTTCGTCGATGCGCACGTGCTGGCGAGCGCGCCGGGCGAGATGGCGCTCAAGTCGCTGCGCGATGCGGGCGTCGATGTGGCGGTGTTCGACCACACACGCTGCGAGCCCAACAGCGACTCGTTCGAGGAGGCGGCGAAGTTCGCGCGCGGCGGCAATTTCGACGGCTTCGTGTCGCTTGGCGGCGGCTCCGTCATGGACACCGCGAAGGCGGCGAATCTCCTGTCCACCTATCCGGACGACATCGTCGCGTACGTGAACGCGCCGATCGGGAAGGCGAAGCCGATCCCCGGCAAGCTGAAGCCCCATATCGCCTGCCCGACCACGTGCGGCACGGGCAGCGAGACCACCGGCATCACGATCCTCGACCTGAAATCCGCGGGCCTCAAGACCGGCATCGCCTCGCCGCTGCTCAAGCCCTCGCTCGCCATCGTCGATCCCACGACCACCGAGTCGCTGCCGGGCGGGGTCGTCGCATCGACCGGCTTCGACGTGCTCTGCCACGCATGCGAGTCGTACACGGCGCGGCCGTACACGAGCCGGCCGAAGCCCGCGCACCCGAGCCAGCGTCCGCCGTACCAGGGCTCCACGCCCTACAACGACATCGGCGCGCTCGCCGCCATCCGCATCGGCGGGAAATACCTCGTGCGCGCGGTGCGCGATGCGGGCGACAAGGAAGCGCGCCACCAGCTCATGTTCGGCTCGACGCTCGCGGGCCTCGCGTTCGGCACCGCCGGCGTGCACGTGCCGCATGCGATGTCGTATTCGGTCGCGACGCTCAGGCACGAGTTCACCGCCAAGGGCTACGAAGAGCGCGATCCCATGGTGCCGCACGGCATCGCGGTCGTGATCAACGCGCCCGCCGCCTTCCGCTTCACTGCGCAGGCGAACCCGATGCGCCACCTCGAGGCCGCCGCGGCGATGGGCGCCGACATCGCGGGCGCGAAGCTGGAGGACGCCGGCGAGATCCTCGCGCAGTGCTTCATCCGCCTCATGCGCGATACCGGCCTGCCCTCGGGCACCGCGGCCCTGGGCTATCGCGAGTCGGACATCCCGGCGCTGGCCGAAGGCGCCTACGCGCAGCAGCGCCCGCTCATCATGGCGCCGCGCGCCGTGTCGAAGCAGGACCTCGAAGGGGTCTATCGCAACGGCATGCGCTACTGGTAGGGCGAATGTCGCCATCCGGCAACGCGAAACGTCCCGGATCGCGTCGCCGGACGGTGACGAAAGGGCGATTTTTCTCACCGCGTGTGTTGGCGCGCCGAACTTTGTCGGATCATTGGCTCTCCGAATGCAGGACGTTTCAGCGAACAGGAGAGAGCGAATGAAGAAACGGATCGTGGTCAACGCGGCGGTGGTCGGAGCGCTCATCGCCGTTACCGCTTCGGCCTGGGGCATGAAGGAAGCGCTGTCGAACTCGACGTGGCTTCCCGCGCCGAGCGTGGCCGCAGAGGCGAGCGCGCCGCCGGCGCCGGCACAGCCGCTGCCCCCCGCCGACCCCGAAGCCACCGCGATCGAAGCGCTGCCTTCGAACGAGCACGTCCCCGCCGCGAGCGAGACCGCCGAATTGCCGAGGCCGCGCGTGATGCCGCTGGAAGCCGCCGCGCTGCCGCGCATCGAGCCCACCGCGCCGCAGCCGCCCATCACCGTCGAGAAGCAGCGGCTCTCGCTGGACGAGCGCATCCAGGCCGACGTGATCGACAAGCTCGCGCAGGCGCCGAACCTCTCGGGCAAGATCGGCGTGGAAACGCGCGACGCCGTCGTCACGCTCTCGGGCTGGACGACCACCTCCGGCCAGGCGCATCGCGCGGGCCGCTACGCGAGCAGCGTCGAAGGCGTGAAGATGGTGCAGAACGAGATCCGGCCGCGAGTCGGCGGATCGATCTAGCGCAGGTCCCGTCGCCACGCCCCCGCGATCGCCGTCGCGGGGGCGTTTTTCATGTCTTCGGATCGAGGTCGGAGGGCAGCACGACGTTCGACTGGTAGGGCTGCTCGTCCGCCTCGGCGAGGCCGCGATTGCGCGGACGGCCGTCGCCATGGTCCGTCCCGCGGCGCTCCATCAGGACGGGCAGGCCGGACTTCGCGTGCTCGTGCGCA
>DASTGG010000230.1:0-18456 GCA_035719385.1 Usitatibacter sp. | reverse complement strand
CGTTGAACAGCTTCGCGATGCCGCCATGGGAAGCGTCGTCGTAGTACGGCCAGTAGGCAGCGAAGATCTCGTACGTCCTGCGGCCGAGCAGCAGGTCGAATTTCTCCTTGAAGACGCGGTCGATCTCCTCGCCGAAGACCTGATCGAAATACGGCATCGCCCAGCCGCCGAAGCTGAAGCCCTTGGTCGGATCCTCGCTCCGCGCGCCGGGCGCTTGCATGACGCCATCCATGGAAACCTGGGCGCCCACGATGATCTTCCGCATGGGTAACTCTCCTTGCAACGGGATTTGGTCGATGATAGAGGTCCGGAAGGATCCCCAGGAGCCTGAGCAGTGAGCACTCGTGTAGCGGCGTCGCTTCGCCCGGTCGATGCGCTCGAGGCCCTCGTCCTCGTGGACAACGTCACCGATTCCCTCTCCACGGTTGCTCCCGGCGTGATCAACGAGAATGCCACGCTGAGGAAGGCCGGCATGCGAGAGATGTCGGGGGAAGCCAAATGCTGCGCGCACCACGGTCTCTCCCTGGTGCTCGCCGTGCGATCGCGCGACGAAACCCATCACGTCATGTTCGATGCCGGGCCGGAAGCCTACACGGTGACGCGAAACGGTGACCGCCTTGGCGTTCCGTTCAAGGATATCGAGGCCGTGGCGCTCTCGCACGGTCATTGGGACGGAAGCGCGGGTGATCGGCAGCGGGTTCTTCTACCTGAGCGGCGACATCCCGCGCGTCACCTCGTACGAAAAAGGATTGCCGGGCCAGTTGAAGATGGCGGCCCAGGGAAACGCATGGGAGCCGGATCCGTGGATTCGCGACGAGCGTTACATGGCCGTGAACGTGAAGGACAAAGGCATGGTGGTCTTCTCCATGTGCTCCCATGCGGGCATCGTGAACGTCCTGAAGGACGCGCAGTCGCTCTTCGATGGAATTCCCCTTCACGCCGTGGTGGGAGGGTTTCATCTCGCCGGGCAAGGGGTCGAGGCCATCATTCCCGATACGATCATGGACCTCCTCAAGTTCGGATTGAAGAGAATCGTGCCGGCGCATTGCACGGGGTGGCGTGCGTTCACCGCGCTGGCCAATGCCTGCGACGAGGAGGTCCTGATGCCTTCGGCGGTGGGGCGGACCTTCGTCTTCCAACCATAGCGCCACATTCACAAATAGTGGCCTGCTTCGTGACACCCAGGGAACGATGAACATGCCGCAAGTTGCCGCTCGCAGCGCCCTATTGGCCTGGTTGAAAGCGCACGAAGGCGAGATGCTCCGCCTGCTCGAGGAAGTCGTGAACATCGACAGCGGATCCAGCAACAAGGCGGGCGTCGACAGGGTCGGTGCGGTGTTTCGGGCTCACCTCGAGCGAGCCGGCATCGCGACGCAGCTGTTCCCGCTCGAAAAGCACGGAAACTGCGTGTCGGCCAAGGTCCCGGGCAAGGGCGGGGCGCTTGCGCCGCACGTTCTGCTGCTCGGCCACATGGATACGGTGTTCCCCGAGGGGACTGCTGCCCGAAGGCCGTACAGGGCGGACAACGGCGTTGCTTACGGACCCGGCGTGGCCGACATGAAGGCCGGGTTGGTCATGAACACGTTCGTGGCGCAGGCCTTTGCCGAGATCGGCGGCAACCAGGCGCCGATCCATGTCTTCTACACGGGTGACGAGGAGATTGCTTCGCCGTCTTCGAAGGAGCTCACGATGAAGATGGCCCAGGGCGCCGCGACCGTGCTGAACGCCGAGCCCGGACGTCCTTCGGGAAACGTCATCGTCAGGCGCAAGGGCGCGATGTTCATCGACTTCGAGGTCGAGGGAGTTGCCGCGCATTCGGGCGGCAATCACGAGAAAGGCGCGAGCGCGATCGAGGCATTGGCGAGGAAGATCGTCAAGCTTCATGCGCTGACGGATTATGCGACCGGCGTGACGACGAACGTCGGTACCGTACGCGGTGGCGTGACGGTGAACATGGTGGCCCCGCACGCGACGGCGCAACTGGACGTGCGCTTTCCCATCGAGGTCGATCGCGACCTGCTTCATCGCAGGATCCGCGAGATCGTCGAAGAGGAGTTTCCGGCGCGCACTCACGGGCGGATCACGAACGAGGAGCGCTTCCTGCCGTTGTTCGAAACGGACGCCAGCCGGGCCCTGTTGGCCGATTACACGCGGGCGGCGAGCGAGGCCGGATTCACGGTTACGGGCGAATTCACGGGCGGTTGCGCCGACAGCGGGTTCACCGCCTCGGTGGGAGCGCCGACCCTGTGCGCGACCGGGCCCGTCGGTGGCGAGGCACACACGCCCCACGAGTATTGCCGCATCGATACCCTGGTCCCAAGGGCGCAGGCCGTGGCGCTCACGATCCTGAACAGGCACGGCGCTTGATTGGCGCGGGTGCTCAGTCCACCTTGATCGCGGCCTCCTTGACGATCTGGGCGTTCTTCACGATGTAGGCCTTGATCAATTCGGTGAACTCGTCCGATGTCGACGGGCTCGGCTCGAATCCCTGGTTCAGCAGGCGCTCGCGAAGATTCGGGTCGCTGATGATCCGGGTCAGCTCCTTGTTCAGCTTGGCGACGATCGGCCTGGGCGTTCCTGCGGGAGCCACGATTCCATAGAAGCCCGAGATCTCATAACCGGGAAGCCCCGCCTCCGCGATGGTCGGCAACTCGGACAGCGTGGGCCAGCGCTTCGCGCCGGTAACGGCCAACGCTCGGAGCGTCCCCGCCTTGATATGCGGGACCACGGTGAGGATGTTCTCGAACATCACCGGAACCTGCCCGCTCAGGAGATCGACCAGGGCCGGGGCGCTGCCCTTGTAAGGAATGTGCACCATGTTCACGCCCGCCATCGTCTTGAACAGCTCCGCCGAGAGGTGCTGCGACGTGCCGTTTCCGGAAGTGGCGAAGTTGAGCTGCCCGGGCCTGGCTTTGGCGAGCGCGATCAGCTCGTTCACGCTCTTCGCCGGGACCGAGGGGTGGACGACGAGGACGTTGTATCCCTTCACGAGCAGTCCCACCGGGGCGAAATCCCGCAGCGGCTGGTAGGACAGGTTGGGATACAGCGCGACGTTGGTGGCAAGCTGTGTGCTGGTTGCCAGGAGCAGTGTGTAGCCGTCCGGCGCCGCGTCGGCGACCACCTTCGCACCGATGGAGCCGCTCGCGCCCGGCCGGTTGTCGACGATGACCTGCTGGCCCCACGCCTCGGCGAGCCCCTGGGCACAAAGCCGCGCGAGATTGTCCGTCGTGCCTCCGGGGGTGTAGGGCACGACGATCTTGATCGGCTTCGTCGGATACTCCTGTGCCGCTGCTTCGAGCGCGCTCGCGAGTGGCAGGCAGGCCAAGGCCAGCGCAAGAATTTGCCGCATGATTCTCATGGGAGTCCTTTCAATCGGTCAGCCGGCGGGCATGTACTTCTTCTGGAGCTCGATCATCTCGGGGAAACCGATCAACTTCGCGAACTGCTCGTGCTCCATGCGCGGCGGCATCCCCAGCCCTTTGACGGTCTTGTGGTCGGCAATGTGCTGCACGACGCCGCGCACCGCCTCTGCGGCCGCGAATAGGGGAACGAGCGGGTAGCTCAGCATCCGGGTTCCGATCGAGCACAGCTGGTCGAGCGTCCAGTCCTCCTTCAGCCAGCTCGGATAGGCCAGGCCTTCGAAGTAGCCGAGCGCGAAATGCCCGTTCACTTGTCGCGTGAGGGTCTTCAGTTCCAGGAATGTCGGGAATGCCTTCGAGATGAACATGGCGAGGCCTGCTCCCGCCTCGAGGTATGCATTGGCCCTGTCCACGGCCTCCTGGCCGCGTGCATCCGTCCTCGCGATGATCAGGAAGTCGGAATCCTTCCGTGCGTCGACGGCCGCCTTGATCTTGCCCGCGGCTTCGGCGACCGGAAGCAGCTGGACGACGGGAACGACCGCCGGGCAACGCTTCGGAACGATCTGGTCTTCCAGGTGCCCGCCGGCGCAGCCGGCCTGCTCGAATGCGCGCACCGTGCGGATCACGTTCAGCGCATTGCCATATCCCGTGTCCAGGTCCGCGATGACAGGGACATTTACCGCGTGGACGACATTCGCCACCACGGCCAGGTTCTCGGTCATGGTGTACAACTCCACGTCGGGCCTGCCGAGGTGGCTCGCCGAGATGCCGAATCCCGTCATGCTGACGACGGGGAATCCGGCCTGTTCGATGATCCTCGCGCTGAGGGCGTCGAATGCGCCGGCGGTGACCAGAACCTCGTCCCTCTTCAGCAAGTCCTGGAGAATTCTCGTGGGCTTCATTGGATCCTGGTTGCCTGCGACTCGGGCACTTAGCCTATCGGCTTCGAGGATCCAATCAAATTGTGGCGACTCGTATGCTTGATATTGCGCAAGTTCGCGCGCCGTTGCGTTTCCGGCTCGTGCGGCCTACTCCTCGAAGCGATCCGTGGCGTCACGATCGCGCCCGCACCGAAAGAGCCATGCTGCGTCTCCTCGGAATCATCCGGTGGGGATTGTTGCTGCACCGGTTTTGCGTTAGTGCGAAGATACCGGCTCCATCACTCGGAAACCACACCATGCCAAGCACAGCCACTAAGCCGGGGCGGACCAGCGGCAAGAAGCAAGCTCGTCTCTACCACCTCGACCGGCACACCATCCAGAAGCTCGACGCGCTTGCGGTCCTGTGCGGCGGCCATGGTGCTGCGGTGACCTACGCCATCGACGCCACGTACGAAGCGGCGGGCGCAGCATTGAAGAAGCTGAAGGTGAGGCCTCCGCGTTGACATCGACTCGGGCTGGCTACGATGGCGCGTGACTTATGACAACAGCGGGGAGCACCGATGAGCGACGAAAAGGCGGCGCCCGAGACGAAGGGTGTCAAGGTCGAGTTGCTTGCAACGGTTGACCTGGGCCCCGAAATCGAGGGCATGTCAGGGCGCCAGCTCCGGATGCGCATGGTGACCATCGCACCTGGAGGCGTCTTCGGCCCGATTCACGACCATAAAGGCAGGCCAGGCACCGTCTACATACTGCAGGGAACGATCACCGACCATCGAAACGGAGTCGCCACCGACTACGGGCCGGGAGTCGGCTGGCCCGAGGACAGGAACACCACGCACTGGCTCGAGAACCGGGGAACGGTTCCGGCGGTGGAGATCTCGGTCGACATAGTCAGGCAGGAGTAGCGCCGGGCAGCGGCCGCGGAAACATCTGACCCTACGCCAGGTTCCGGTTCCGGCGGCGATCGCCAAGCACCTCGGCGAGCGCGGGCCACTCCACCGGCTTGACCAGGTGGTGGTCGAAGCCGCTTTCGTACGAGAGCTCGTGGTCCGCGGGCTGCCCGTAGCCGGTGAGCGCGACCAGCGTCGCATCGATGCCGCGGCTGCGAAGCGACCGGGCCAGCGAGCGCCCATCCATGCCGGGCAACCCGATATCGATCACGAAGGCGTCCATCCGCTCCGATTCGGCGGCCGCGAGCACATCCATGGCGTCGTAGCGTGCCTGGACCTCGTGGCCCATCGCCGTCAACAGCTCCGCCAGCGAGTCCGCCGCGTCGCGATTGTCGTCCACCACCATGATGCGCAGCGGGCCATGTCCCCGCTTGGCCGCCGGCCCCGAAGCGCGGGCGGCATCGCCCTCGGCCGCATGCGCGCAGGGCAATGTGACCGTGATGGTGCTGCCTTGCCCAGGCCCGGCGCTCTCGGCCGCTACGCGTCCGCCGTGCAGCTCGACCAAACGCTTCACCAACGCGAGCCCGATGCCCAATCCGCCCTGCGACCGGTCGGGCGATCGCTTGCCTTGCGTGAAAAGCTCGAACAAGCGCGGTATCAAATCACGCTCGATGCCCTGGCCGTTGTCGCTCACCCGCAGCGTCGCCTCCTCGGCGTCCGCTTCGAGCGCTATTTCGATATGCCCGCCGTTCGGCGTGTAGCGGGCGGCGTTGTTCAGGAGGTTGGCGACGATCTGGATGAGGCGGGCGCGGTCGCCGAGCACGCAGGGGTGGGTCGACTTGAGGTTCGTGGTGAGCGATTGCGCCTTTTCCTGCAGAAGCGGGGATACCTGCTCGATCGCGGTGTGCACCACCGAAGCGAGGTCGACCGGTCTTCGCTCGATGTTGACGAGCCCGCGCGTCACGCGTGAAACGTCCAGCAGGTCGTCCATCAGCTTGGTGATGTGGCGGACCTGGCGCGCGATCACCTCCGCGGCCGCCTGTGTCCTCGCCGGATCGACGCCCGCCAGGCGGATGATCTCGGCAGCGGTCGTGATGGGCGCAAGCGGATTGCGCAGCTCGTGCGCCAGCATCGCGAGGAATTCGTCCTTGCGCTGGTCGCTCTCGCGCAGCGCGGCTTCGGCCTTCTTGTACGGGTCGATGCTGATGACGGCGCCGATCATCCGTGAGGGCCGCCCGTCATCGCCCAGGGTGATCGAAGCCCACGTCGACAACCACCGGGTCTCGCCATTCGGCAAGACCGCCCGGTACTCGCTCGAGAAACCTTCCGCGCGCGCGACCGCCATTGCCAGGCGCCGCTCGAGGCCAGGCCGATCGTCGGGATGCACGAGCGCGGTGAACGCTGCGGCCGGACGCCCATGCGCCCCGGGCTGCAGGCCGTGCAGCCGGTACACCTCCTCGGACCAGCTCACGACGTCGCCTTGCAGGTCCCAGTCCCAGATGCCGATGTTGCCGGCGAGAACCGCGATGCGCAGGCGCTCCTCGGCGGCGCGCAGGTCGCGTTGCGCCTGCTCGAGCTCCGAGACGTCCGTATTCGTGCCGAACCACTGGACGATCCGGCCGTTTTCGTCCCTGAGGGGCTCGACCCGCGTGAGGAACGGTCGATAGGCTCCGTCCTTGCCCCTCAGGGGGAACGTCATCTCGAAGGGCGCGCCGCTCTCGAGCGATCGCTTCCACAGATCGAGCACCCAGGGCAGCTCCTTCGGATGATGGACCTGCTGCCAACCCCAGCCTTCCATCTGCTCCGGGGTTGTCCCCGTGTACTGGTACCAGCGGTCGTTGTACCAATGGATATAGCCATTCGCATCGGCCATCCACGCCAACTGCGGGATCGTGTTCGCGAGCTGCTTGAGCCGCTTCTCGCTTTCGCGCAATGCCTCGTCGGCCGCGACGCGGTCGCTCACGTCCTCGTGAATCAGCATGACTTCGCGAACGCGCCCGTCGGCATCCTTGATCGGGTGCGCGTAGGCGCGGACCCATCGAGCCTCACCCGCTTTGCCCATCTCGGCAGGGTCGTACCGGATCGCCGGCAACTGGACCGATTCCCCCGCGAAGGCGCGCCTCAGCTCCCGCGTCACGCCCTGCCTTTCGAGTTGCCGATCCTCGAGCACGTTGTATTCGCGGAGCACCCAATCCTTCAGGTCCGCACCCTGGGGGCTCCACAAGCTCTCCCAGGCCTTGTTCACGCGCAGGGTGCGCCCATCCGCCGCGAGCAGCTGCATGCTGAACGGCGCTTGCTCGAAGACCGTCTCGAAGCGGATCTCGGGTATCTGCGATGCAGGGCTCTGGCTCATGGCTCCGACGGTTAGAGGCAGGGATCGCTCGTGTGATCCTGCGGCTATTCCACCGAGCCGGCTCCACGGCTCTGAAAATCGTGTCCGTGGCATCCGAAGGAAGGGGCCCACAGGGCGCCGCGCCACCTGCCTACATCGGCGGTTGCGCGCTGGAGGACGTCGGCGGGAGGGCTTTTTCTCGCGCTGCGACCGTCGATCCGCGGCACCGTAAGTTCCGCGCAAGGCACGCCCTTCATTATTGGGTCGATGAACGACCGTAACCTCCTGAAGGGCCTGTTGCTCGCCCTGATCGCCCTCGTCTTCGGAGTGGGGGCGCTGCACTATTCCGTCGGCCACGTCGAGCGCGCCGGGCCGGGCTTCTTCCCGCTGATGGTGAGCTCGATCCTCTTCGTGCTTGGCGCCGCGATGGTCGTGCGCTCGCGTTTCACCGAGCGGGCGGCGATCCGCTTCAACTGGAAGAACATCGCGATCATCATGGGGAGCCTCGCCGGATTCGCCGTGCTGTCGGCGTACGTGAACATGATCTCCGGCATCGTCTTCCTGGTCTTCGCCTCGGCCTTCGCCGGCACCTCCTACTCCGTACGCCGCAACGCGATGGTGGCCGCCGTGCTGGTCGGCGTCGCATTCGCCTTCCAGAAAGGACTCGGCCTGCAGTTGCCGCTCTACTGATGGACATCCTGAACAACCTCATATTCGGGTTCGGCCACGCGCTCACCGTGCAGAACCTCATGTTCTGCGCCATCGGCTGCTTCGTGGGCACGATCGTGGGCCTGCTGCCGGGCCTGGGGCCGCTCGCCACGATCAGCCTGCTGCTGCCCCTCACGTTCTCGATTCCGACGGGCGGCGCGCTGATCATGCTCGCGGGCATCTACTACGGCGCGCAGTACGGCGACAGCGTGAGCGCCATCACGATGAAGATCCCGCACGCGAGCAGCATCGTCGCGTGCATCGACGGCTACCAGATGACGCTCAAGGGCAAGACCGGGCTCGCGCTGTTCACCGCGGGCGTCTCGAGCTTCATCGGCGGCACCGTGGCGATCGTCGTGCTGGCCGCGCTCGCGCCGGCCCTGGGCGAGGTGGCGCTGCTCTTCGGGCCGGCGGACTACACGGCGCTCATGCTCTTCGGGTTCGTGTGCGTGAGCTTCGTCACGACCGGCAGCCTGCTCGACGGCCTCGCGATGTGCATGGTGGGCGTGCTGCTCGGGCAGATCGGCACCGACGTCAACAGCGGCGTGCAGCGCTACACGATGGGACTGCCGTTCCTGATGGACGGCATCGGCCTGGTCAGCGTCGCGCTGGGCTGCTTCGGCATCGCCGAGATCACCAAGAACCTCGACAATCGCGAGGAGCGCACGCCCTTCAGCGGGAAGATCAAGCTGATCCCGACGTGGGCGGAATTCAAGCGCATCATTCCCAGCGCCTTGCGCGGCAGCGCCATCGGATCGTTCCTGGGCATCCTGCCCGGAGGCGGGCCGGTGATCGCGCAGTTCGCCGCCTACGCGGTCGACCGCAAGGTGAGCAAGTACAAGCACGAGATCGGCACCGGCGCGATCGAGGGCGTGGCGGGGCAGGCCGCCGCCGACGAGGCCGCCGCGCGCACGAGCTTCATCCCGCTGATGAGCATCGGCATCCCGGAGAACGCGGTGATGGCGCTCATGATGGGCGCCTTCATCATCAAGGGCGTGCAGCCGGGACCGAACATGATCGCCGAGCACCCGGACCTTTTCTGGGGGCTGGTGGCCAGCATGTGGATCGGCAACTGCTTCCTGCTGATGCTGAACGTGCCGATGGTCCGTTACCTGCTGTCCATCTTCAAGATCCCGTACAGCGTGCTCTTTCCGGCGATCCTCTTCTTCTGCTGCGTGGGCACGTACAGCGTGAACAACAGCCTGGAGGACGTCTTCGTCACCGCGAGCTTCGGCCTGCTGGGCTACATGTTCCTGCGGCTGTCGCTCGACCCCGCGCCGCTCATGCTCGGCTTCATCCTCGGGCCCATGCTGGAAGAGAATTTCCGCCGCTCGCTGCTGCTCAGCCGCGGCAGCTTCACGATCTTCGTGAACCGGCCGATCGCGGGCACGTTGATCGGCCTGATCGCCGCGTTCATCCTGTGGCAGCTCACCGTGTTCGTGCTTCAGGTCAGGAAGGCGCGGCGTGCCGCTCCGGTTCCGGTGGACCGCGTGGTTCCGGCAGCGGCGGACTAGGCGTCGCGAGCGGTCGGCGGGATCGGCTGGGTCTTCGAGGCGCGAATCCTCATTCGGCCTTGATGCCGGCGTCCTTGATGACTTTCGCCCACTTCGATTTCTCGCCGCGCACGAAGGCCGCGAATTCCTCGGGCTTCTCGCCGCCGGCCACCGTGCCGAGCAGGTAGGCATCCTCCTGCACGTCCTGCAGGTGCAGGACCTTCGTGATCTCCTGCTGGAGGCGGTCGATGATCGCCTGCGGCGTGCCCGCCGGCACGAAGATGCCGTTCCAGCCGCTCGCCTCGATGCCGGGGAAGCCCGCTTCCTCCATCGTGGCGATCTCGGGCAGGTTCGCGAGGCGCTGGCGCGCCGCCACGGCGAGCGCGCGCAGGCGGCCCGCCTTCACGTGGTCGCGGATCACCACGGGCGAGAGGTACGCAGTCGCCACGTGCCCGCCGGTGAGATCCGGCAGCTCGGCGCCGATCGCCTTGTACGGGATCTCGCGCACGTCGATACCGGCGGAGTGCTTCAGCAGCTCGCCCAGCATCTGCGTGATCGAGCCCGGGCCGCCCGAGGCGTAGGTGAGCGATCCCGGGTTAGCCTTCGCGAGCGCCACGTACTCCTTCACGTCGTTGGCCGGCACCGCGGGGTTGACCACCATGATGAGCGGCGTGGTGTAGAGCCGCGTCACCGGGACGAGCTTCTCGTTCAGCACGCAGCACGGATCCGGCGTGAGCAGGTCGTTCAACGCGTTGTTGATGACCGCCTGGTAGATCGTGTAGCCGTCGGGCGCCGCGCGTGCCGCCTCGCGCGCGCCGATCATGCTGTTGGCGCCGGGCTTGTTCTCGATGATGACCGGTTGCCCCAGCGCCTCGGCGAGCTTGGGCGCCACGCGGCGCGCGTTCACGTCGACGGCGCTTCCCGGCCCGGTCGGCACGATCCAGCGGATCGGCTTGGCGGGCCACGCCTCGGCGAAGGCGGTCGAGGCGCACAGCAGCAACGCGGCGATGGCGAGTCTCATCTCAGGCCTCCTCGAGGAAGTCGACGATCACGCGATTGAAACCGGCGGGGTTCTGGATGTTGGCGATGTGGGAGGCGCCCGGCACGGAAGCGTGGCGCGCGCCGGGCACTTTCCCCGCGAGCCCTTCCATGAGCGCCGGAGGCCCGCCGCGCGCGTCCTCGGCTCCGCTCACGTAGAGCGTGCGGGCGCGGATGCGCGGCAGGTCGTCTTCGATATCGAGTCCGAGGAACGCGCTGGCGCACCCGACGTAGCCCGCCACGCTGGTGCCGCGGACCATGCGGCGAACGCGCTCCAGCACGTCGGGGTTCGCCGCCTTGAACGCCTCGGAGAACCAGCGCTGCACCGTGGGCTCGACGATGGGCTCGATGCCCCTGGCCCGCACCGTCGCGATGAGCTCGTGCCACAGCGCCGCGAATTCGGGGACCATGCGCGCGCGGCAACAGCAGGGAAGCAGCCGGTCGACGCGCTCGGGGTGGGAGATGGCCGCCGCCTGCGCGAGCGCGCCGCCGAGGCCCAACCCCACGAGGTGCGTGCGCTCGATGCCGACCCGGTCCCACAAGGCGACCAGGTCGTCCACGAGGAGCGCGAGCGTGTAGGGCGGGTCGGTGGCGGGCGTGCGGCCCTGGCCCCTCAGGTCGTAGCGCAGGACGCGGAAATCGCCCGCGAGCGCGGGCACCTGGCCGTCCCACATCGACAGGTCGTTCGCGATGCCCGTGACGAGCGTGACCCATGGCGCGTCACGCGCGCCCGTGGCGTCGATGCGGTACTGGGTCTGGACCGGCTCCATGGGCGCAAGAGTATGCGCCCGATGGGTCAGGCGTACATATGCAGCCCGCCGTTCACCGACAGGTTGGTGCCGGTGATGTAGCCGGCGCTGTCCGAGGCGAGGAACGCCACCGCGTCGGCGACTTCCTCGGGCATGCCGAGGCGGCCGGCGGGGATCTCGGCCACGATCTTGTTGCGCACGTCCTCGCGGATCGCCATGACCATGTCGGTCTGCACGTAGCCGGGCGAGATCGCGTTCACGGTGATGCCCTTGCGCACGACTTCCTGCGCGAGCGACTTGGTGAAACCGAGGATGCCGGCCTTGGCGGAGGCGTAATTGGTCTGCCCGAACTGCCCGCGAACGGCGTTCACGGAAGAGATGTTGATGATCCGTCCCCACCCGCGCTCGATCATCGGGTCGATCACGTGGCGCGTCACGTTGAAGACGCTGTCGAGGTTCGTGGAAAGCACCGCGCGCCACTGCTCCGGCGTCATCTTGCGGAACGTGGCGTCGCGCGTGATGCCGGCGCAGTTCACGAGGATGTCCACGGGGCCGTGCTGGGCGGCGACTTTCTCGATCATCTCGCCCATGGCGTCATAGCTGGTCACGTCGCCGAACGCGAGCGCGGTGTTCACGCCGTTGAGGCCAGCGGCGGCCATCGCCTGCTGCCATTTCGATTCGGTGCCGGGGATGCCGTAGTTCGCGACCACGAAATGGCCATCCTTCGCCAGGCGCTTGCAGATTGCCGTGCCGATGCCACCCACTCCGCCGGTGACCAGCGCGATTCTTCTGGTAGTCATTTCTTCCTTCCCTTCTCGAGTGCTCTCCAAAGAAAAAAACCCCAGGTTTTGGGCCTGGGGTTCAAACCTTTATCCGGTAATGCGATAAAGGAGGAGGAGACGTTGAAACAGCTGCATCACTTGCGCGGCTTGCTCGCGGCGGCCTTGACGCCCGCATCGGCGAAGCTGGCCAGGTGGCGCGCGGCCTTGCTGAACGTGTCGAACGCGGCGGTCGTGGCGGCGAGCTGCGACTTCATCGCGGCCACCGCGACGTCGCTGCCGCCGGGGGCGGCCTTCGCGGCCTGGTCGACGCCCTGCGTGACGGCCTGCTGGAAGGAGCTCATGCGCTCTTCCGCGAGCCTGGAGTACTCGGCCTGCGCTTCGGAGACCACGTCGTAGAGGCTGCGCGAGTAGCCGAGGACGTTCTCCATCGCGTTCTCGGCGATGCGCGTGCGCAGCGCGAGCAGCTCGTTGACATCCTTCGCCTGCGACAGCGCGCGGGCATTCAGCGCGGCCTGGGCGAGCGCGCCCTTCGTGTATTCGAGCTGGACCGCGATCGCGCGCTCCGTGCTGTCGAGGGAGATGCGCGTGGCCGTGGCGGCGGCGGCGACGGCGTCGCGGCCGAGGTCGGAGAGGGGATTCGCGGTGGTGGTCATTGGCTCGATCCGTGGTGGTTTCAGGGCGCTATGGTGCGCCGCAACAAAACCATTCTAGGAATGGGGCGGCAGGGGTGTCAAGCTAAATTTGTTGCGTCGCATCAACCGCCGCGCGCCGCACTGCCGCAATACTCCAAAAAGTAATAAAATGAAGCACTTGAGCCGTGGATGGAACGATTTTCATCTGCGGCGCACGCAACCCGGTTGATGTAGCGCAGCAACCCGCCGAAAGCGCACCCCCATGGCCTCGCCCCGCATCATCAAGAAATACCCCAACCGCCGGCTGTACGACACCGAGACTTCGACGTACATAACCCTGGCGGAGGTGAAGGAGCTCGTGCTGCAGTACAAGGACTTCCAGGTCCAGGATGCCAAGAGCGGCGAGGACCTCACGCGCTCGATCCTGCTGCAGATCATCCTCGAGGAGGAGTCCGGCGGGGTGCCGATGTTCTCCACGGACATGCTCGCCAACATCATCCGCTACTACGGCCACGCGATGCAGGGCCTCATGGGCTCGTACCTCGAGCGCTCCATCATGGCGTTCCACGAAGCGCAGAAGCGCTTCCAGGAGCAGGCGCAAACGATCTACGGCGAGCTGCCGAAGAACGCGGGCCAGCCGTGGGCGCCGTTCATCCCCGGGCAGATGCCCAACGTCATGGGCGGCTACCTCGAGAAGGGCGCCAAGGCCGTGATCGACATGCAGGAAGAGCTGCGCACCCAGGCGCTCAAGCTCTTCTCCGGTTTCCCGTACGCCGCGAACGCCGACACGGCTTCGTCACCGGAAGCCGAGAAGGCGCGCCCGAAGGCCGCCCGGCCCGCCACGCCGCGCAAGCCGCGCACGCGAAAATAGAAGCATGAAGAAAGCGCCTGCCGCGCCGCCGCGCGTGGGCTTCGTTTCGCTCGGCTGTCCCAAGGCCCTCGTCGATTCGGAGCAGATCCTCACGCAACTGCGCGCCGAGGGATACGACATCGCGCCCAGCTACGAGGGCTCGGACCTCGTGGTCGTGAACACCTGCGGCTTCATCGATGCCGCGGTGCAGGAGTCGCTCGACGCCATCGGCGAAGCGCTCGCGGAGAACGGCAAGGTGATCGTCACCGGCTGCCTCGGCGCCAGGGGCGACGTGGTGCGCGAGGCGCATCCGAAGGTGCTCGCCGTCACGGGCCCCCACGCGAAGGACGAGGTGATGGGCGCGGTGCACGCGCACCTTCCGAAGCCGCACGATCCGTACACGGACCTCGTGCCGCCGCAAGGCATCCGCCTCACGCCGAGGCACTACGCGTACCTCAAGATCTCCGAGGGCTGCAATCACCGGTGCACGTTCTGCATCATCCCGTCGATGCGCGGCGACCTCGTGAGCCGCCCGGTCGGCGACGTGATGAACGAGGCGGAGAAGCTCGTGCGCGCCGGGGTGAAGGAGCTGCTCGTCATCTCCCAGGACACGAGCGCCTACGGCGTGGACGTGAGGTACCGCACCGGCTTCTGGGGCGGGCGGCCGCTGAAGACGCGCATGACGGAGCTGTGCCGCGCGCTGGGCGAGCTCGGCGCGTGGGTGCGGCTGCACTACGTGTATCCGTATCCGCACGTGGACGAGGTCATCGCGCTCATGGCCGAAGGCCGGATCCTTCCGTACCTCGACGTGCCGTTCCAGCACGCGAGCCCGCGCATCCTGAAGCTCATGAAGCGTCCGGCCTGCAGCGAGCGCAACCTCGAGCGCATCCGCGCATGGCGCGAGGCCTGCCCCGACATCACGCTGCGCTCCACCTTCATCGTCGGCTTCCCCGGCGAGACCGAGGCGGAGTTCGAGGAGCTGCTCGCGTTCCTCGACGAGGCGCAGCTCGATCGCGTCGGCTGCTTCGCCTATTCGGCCGTGGAAGGCGCAGCGGCGAACGGCCTGCCGGGCGCGGTGCCCGAGCAGGTCAAGGAAGAGCGACGCGCGCGCTTCATGGAGAAGCAGGAGCGCATCAGCCGCGCGCGGCTCGCGGGCAAGGTCGGCCGCGAGATCGAGGTGCTGGTCGACGAGATGCAGGGGACGACGGCGATCGCGCGCAGCAAGGCCGATGCGCCGGAGATCGACGGCATCGTCCGCGTGAAAGGCGCGAAGGGCGCGAAACCGGGCGACGTGATGCGCGTGCGCGTGATCGCCGCGGGCGCGCACGACCTCGAGGCGAAGGCGCTACCTTAGATCCGGAGCGAGGGCGGCTTCGCGCTCGGCGGCGTCGGCCACCGGCCGCGCCTTCCACGAGCGCCCGCCGTTGAGGCTTTCGACGTGCCGCAGGCCATCGCCCGCGAGCGCGCGCGATTCCACCGTGAAGGCGATGCGGCCTTGCGCGCCGCCGCGAGGCAGGTCGACGCGGAGGTCGCGAATGCTCATCGGGTGCGTGAGCTCCATCGCGATGCCCGCGCAATCGAGCGGCTCGCACTTGAACCGCGCCTGCGCGGTATCGATCTCGCGCAGCGGCAGCGACTCGGCCGGCCGGAACCGCGCCCAGGTGGCGCAACGGTCGAGCGTGACGTCGAGGCGATAGCCCGTATCCCACGCGAGCCATCCGGGCCCGTCCAGGAGGCTCTGCCGCGCGAGCATCTCGGCCTCGTCGAGCGCGCGGCGTTGCGCGCTCGGAGTCGGGTCCGGATCCACGACATCGGCGAGCGAGCCCACGAGCGCCCACCCGGGCGGCACGCCGTTTTCCGCGTCGCCGCGAAGCCTCGCGGTGGCGGGCGAGCGGCAGATGACGGAGTGGCGCAGGTTCGCCACGTGCGGCGGCAACTGCTCGAAGACCTGCACGAGCTCGAGCTCCATGCCGTGCACCGCCGGCAATGCGCGGTGCGCCGTCGTCTCGTACAGGGGGCCGCATGCCGCGGCCAGCGCGGCGGAGAGAGCGAAAATCGCCGCCCGTGGGCGGCGATCCGCCTTCATGTCACTGGCGAACGAGCTTCCTGTCGACGATCTTCACCTTGTCGCCGACGCGGAAGCTGGTCGGGCTGCGGTAGCTGAACGTGCGGTTGGTGCCGTCCTCGAGCTTCACGTGCACCACGTAATTCGTCGTGGACTTCTGGCTCTTCTCGATCTGGTGGCCGGCATAAGCGCCGCCTGCCGCGCCCGCGACGGTCGCGACATCGCGGCCGCGGCCGCTGCCGACCTGGTGGCCGAGCACGCCGCCCGCGACGCCGCCCAGGACCGCGCCGAGGCCGCTGCCTTCGCCTTGCTTCTTCACCGCGTTCACCGACGTGACGGTGCCGCACTCCTTGCAGAGCGCCGACGCATCGGCCGCGAACGCCGCGGCCAGCACGCCGGCCGCTGTCGCCATGATGAGACGCTTGATCGATGTCATGTTGCCTGCCTCCGTGAGTTGAAATTTCCTTATGCGATGAGCATAGCACCGCGCGAGTCGTGCATAGCTTCGCCACGCGGGCCTGGCGCTGTCTGTGACGCGCTTCATCGGAAGATGGAGAAAAATCATGCCGGGGAGGTCCCGGGGCGCGCACGGTTGCCGGCCAACAACACGCGGCCCCGCGGCACGCGGCAAAGTAACGCCGCGAGGACGGGCCTCCGATGAGCATGCTCGAACGATCGTTCGCGTACGGCGCCGGCGCCATGCTGGCGGCCTGCGCTTCGGCGCCTGCGCCGACGCACGACACCGCGGGCGCGGTATCCGGGGGCCTGCAGGAGCTTCGCGTGATCGCCTACGGCTACGAAAGCACCGAGGACATGCCGCCCCTCATGCGGCAGGGTGCGGCGTCGACGCGCTACCAGCCGCTCGAGGGCGCGGCCTGCACGCTTCGCAACGACCGCGGCGCGTGGACCGTCGTGACGCCGGCGACGGCGAACGTCGAGCTGTCGAGCGCGAAGCTGGTGGTCGAATGCAGCAGGGAAGGTTTCTTCACGAGCCGCGTGGCGGCCCCATGCCTGAGCGAGCGTCAACGCCGCACGCTGTCCGGCGCGAACACCGCGGCGAGCCTCGTGGCGTCCGCCGGGCAGGCGATCGCCGCCGCCGCGCCGCCGGTCGGCCTCGCCGTCGTGGGCATTGCCGGTGCCGTCGCCATGGGCGGCGCGATCGGCGCGGCGACGGCGGGTCCCGGCATGGACACATGCAACTACTCGCCCGCCGGCCAGGTGCATGTCTTCATGTATCCGCGTCCGGCCGCAATGAAGGCGAATTGGTGAAGCGGCCAGGCGAACGCGTGCTTGCACTGGATCCAGGCTCCCCGCATCGCGGTGCAAGGCCCGTCCGACCCGTCGTAGAATGCGACTCGGAGGGTGCCGCCAGAAAGCACTCCCGCTCGACTCGTCGGCTTTTCGCCCTGAACCAATGGAGGAGGAAGCATGGCAAGCGCAAGCAACGCGGCCGAGGGGGTCCGCATCGCAGTGCTCGGCTTGTACAACTGCGGGTCCACGGGCATCGCCGACATGCTGCATCACCTCGGCGCGTTCATGGGGCCGCCGTTCTGGGAGGTCTCGGACGAGGACGCCGAGAACAACTTCTACGAGCCGTACACGCTGTCCTGGCATTTGCGTGCGTGGTGGGACGAGCCGCGCATCGTCGAGCGCGTGCCACGCGACGTGCGCGTCGATTACCTGCGCCAGTGGGCCGTGCTGCAGGAGACCCTGGCGCCGTCCCGCCCGATAGGGGCGAAACATCCGTTGCTGTGCCTGTGCGCGGAGGACCTCCTCGAAGCGTGGGGGCCGGACACGCGCTTCCTGTGGTCGTGGCGCCCGCTCGAAGAGTCGATCGCGGGATTGCAGCGCCGCGACTGGTTCGGTGAAGACACCGCGGCCGTGCAGCGCAAGCTCTGGGACGCGCTGCAGCGGTTCGACGAAGCCCACCCCGGCCGCCTCGTCAAGCTCGACTGGAACGAGGCCAAGGCGAGGCCCGATTGGGCCGCGGAGCAGCTCGCGTCGTTCGCCGGCATCGCCGCGGACCGCGGGCTCCTGCAGCTGGCCGCCGCGCGCCTGCGGCCGCAGGCGGGCGGCAAGGGCCTCACGCGGCGACTCGCGAGCGTCGCTCGCAAAGCCATCGGCTGACAGCCGGACGCGTCGATCACGGCGCGCCCGCCGCGATCAGGTCTCCGTCGCCTTGAGCTGCGGGAAAAGGATCACGTCGCGGACCGAGGGGCTGTCGGTGAAGAGCATCACGAGCCGGTCGATGCCGATGCCTTCGCCGGCGGTGGGCGGCAGCCCGTACTCGAGCGCGCGAATGTAGTCCGCGTCGTAGTACATCGCTTCCTCGTCGCCCGCTTCCTTCGCCTTCGCCTGCGCGGCGAAGCGCGCGGCCTGGTCCTCGGGATCGTTCAGCTCCGAGAAGCCGTTGGCGATCTCGCGCCCGGTGATGAACAGCTCGAAGCGATCCGTCACCGTGGGGTTCGCCTCGTTCGCGCGCGCGAGCGGCGAGACGTCCACCGGGTGCGCCACGATGAACGTGGGATCGACGAGTTTCTCCTCCGTCGTCGCCTCGAAGAGCTTGAGCTGCAGGAGGCCCACGCCGTCCGTGGGGAACACCTCCACGTCGAACGCCTTCAGGGCGGTGCGCAGGTACTCGGGCTTGGACAGCTCCGCGAGCGGATAGCGCGGGTTG
>DASTGG010000229.1:0-2560 GCA_035719385.1 Usitatibacter sp. | reverse complement strand
GCGGACGTGGAGCGGCTCATCGAGCGGCTGCGCGCGATGAACGGCTTCGCGCAGGTCGCGACGGCGGTGCAGGGCGTGGTCGAGCCGGAGTGGCTCGCGAGCATCGCGCCGGCGCGCACGACGGCGCCCGAGGAAGAGCTGGAGCGCTGGCTGCCGCGCGTGGCGGCGGCACGGCGCGCGGCGGGCGAGGGCGGCGAGCTCGCGCGCGCGATGCGCCCCGCCGGCGCAAGCCACGACGCGGGCATCGACTCGTTCTGCCTGTGGTTCGACAAACCCTTCACGTGGGAGCGCCTGAACGCCGCGCTGCAGACGCTCGCGACGCTGCGCGGCCCCGACCTGCTGCGCATGAAGGGCATCGTGCACGTCGACGGCGAGCCGGGGCCCGTCGTGATCCAGGGCGCGCAGCACGTGTTCCATCCGCCCGTGGCGCTCGCGCCCGGCCAGCGGACCGATCCGCGCTCTCGGATCGTCTTCATCGTGCGCAACATTCCGCGCGCGTCCATCGAATCGCTTTTCGCGGCCGTCAATTCCCTATGAGCAAAGCTGATCACCCCGGCGCAGCCCGCCCCGGCAATCGTCAAGCCGGGGCCCGGAACCCAATCACCGAAAGCATCGGCGTCATCGGCCTCGGCATCATGGGCTCGGCCATGTCGGCCAACCTCGTGCAGGCGGGCATCCGGACGGTCGGCTACGACGTGGTTCGCGAACGCCGCGAGGCGCTCGCGAGCGTGGGCGGAAGGGCCGCGGCGAGCGTGCGCGAGGTGGTACGCGCCACGCCGGTCCTGCTCACGTCATTGCCTTCGGCCGAGGCGCTGCTCGACGTCGCGCACCACATCACCGGGCAGAAGGTCGCCGCGGAGGTCCTGATCGAGACCAGCACGCTGCCGATCGCGGTGAAGGAGCAGGCGCACGACCTGCTCGCCGCGCAAGGCATCGTCATGCTCGACTGCCCGCTGAGCGGCACGGGCGCGCAGGCGCGCACGAAGGACCTGGCGGTGTATGCGAGCGGCCTGAAGGAGGCTTACGAGCGCTGCATCCCGCTGTTCGAGGGCTTCGCGCGCACGCATTACTACCTGGGGCCCTTCGGTGACGGGTCGAAGATGAAATTCCTCGCCAACCTGCTCGTCGCGATCCACAACATCTCCGCCGCCGAGGCGCTGGTGCTCGCGCAGAAGGCCGGGCTCGACCTCGACCTCGCCGTGAAGGTGCTGGGCGATGGCGCCGGCGCCTCGCGCATGCTGCAGGTGCGCGGCCCGATGATGGCGAAGGGCGACTACCACGACGCCACGATGAAGGTGTCCATCTGGCAGAAGGACATGAAGATCATCGGCGAATTCGCGCGCAGCCTCGACTGCCCCGTGCCGCTGTTCGCCCTCTCGGGCGCGATCTACAACGCCGCGATGGCGCAGGGATTCGCCGAGCAGGACACGGCATCCGTGCTCGCCGTGCTCGAGTCGCTCGCCGGGGTGAAGCGGCCGCCGGATTGACCGGCGCGCCGCGTGGGACGCCGCCGCCTCAGGTCGCGTGCACCGGGCCGCGGCCGAGCGGCACATGGCCGTTCACCGAGGGCTCCGGACGCGGCATGGCGGGCGCGGAATCCTGCGCCTTCGGGCTTTCCTTCCCGGCGCCCGGGGCGTTGTCGTCGCCCTTCATGCCGCCGTTGTCGCCATCGCCCGACTCGCGCTGCGCGGCCGCCAGCTCCTCGGCGGTGATGAAGCCCTGGCGGTCGATGACGATCGCATGGTCCGAGGTGGCCTTTCCGTCGGCATCGACGGGCACGTAGATGTTGCGCTGGATCAGCAGGAAGCCCTTGGGCTCCGTGACCTCGCCAGGCGCCTGCGACTTCGAGTCGTTGTCCGATTGGGCATTGGCCGCCGGCGGCGAAGCTTGCGACGCGGTGTCGTCCGCGTTGGCCAGGCCGATCCCCGGCAACGCGAGGACGGTCACGGCGAAGAGCGGGGCGAGCTTTTTCATGGTCGATGCCTCCAAATGGTGCGGTGTGGGGTACGCACGTGGCGCGATGGGCAAACAGTCGCGCGCCGGGTAAGGGACGCGCCTGTCCGTGGGACGCCGTGGATTCGGCGAGTTCACCCAGCGGCGCGAATATCCCCCGGACGACCCCGTGCCGAAGCTGCGCATCCATTGGCGGGTAGGAGACGGTTACCGCCCCGCGCGGGTGTCCCGCAGCGCGGCGTAGGCGGGCTTAACCCGCGTGGCGGAGCCGATTACCGCGCGGGTGCGGCCGAGTCGTACACCACCTTGCCGCCCAGCAGGGTCATGACCGGCCGGATGTTCGCGATCTCGTCCACCGGGACCGTGAAGTAGTCGCGGTCCAGCACGACGAGGTCGGCGTATTTCCCCGGCACGAGCGAGCCCAGGTTGGCTTCCTGGAACATGAAGTAGGCGTTGTTGCGCGTGTGCGCGATGAGCGCCTGCTCGCGCGTGACGGTCTCGCGGTTCACCACGCCGTCGCCGAGCATCTTGCCGCTCACCGCGAACCACAGCGTGTAGAACGGGTTCGTCGGCGTGACGGCCGTCGCATCGGAGCCCAGGCCCCACG
>DASTGG010000228.1:0-3389 GCA_035719385.1 Usitatibacter sp. | reverse complement strand
ATCCTGTCCTCGACCACGTACAACGACACCGCCAGCCCGTTGACGCTGGTGCTCGGCAAGGACATCGCCGGCAAGCCGGTCATCGCCGATCTCGCCCGCATGCCGCACCTGCTGGTGGCGGGCACCACGGGCTCGGGCAAGTCCGTGGCGATCAACGCGATGATCCTGTCGCTGGTCTACAAGTCGACGGCCGCGGACGTGCGGTTGATCCTCGTGGACCCGAAGATGCTCGAGCTGTCGATGTACGAGGGCATCCCGCACCTGCTCGCGCCGGTGGTCACCGACATGAAGCAGGCGGCGAGCGCGCTGCACTGGTGCGTGGCCGAGATGGAGCGGCGCTACAAGCTGATGAGCGCCTTCTCGGTGCGCAACCTCGCCGGGTACAACGCGAAGATCCGCGAGGGCATCGAGAAGAAGCAGCCGGTCAAGCACCCGTTCTCCGTCACGCCGGACAATCCCGAGGACCTCGAGCCGCTGCCCCTCATCGTGGTGGTGATCGACGAGCTCGCCGACCTCATGATGGTGGCGGGCAAGAAGGTGGAGGAGCTCATCGCGCGGCTCGCGCAGAAGTCGCGCGCCTCGGGCATCCACCTGATCCTCGCCACGCAGCGCCCGTCGGTGGATGTGATCACCGGCCTCATCAAGGCGAACGTGCCCACGCGCGTCGCCTTCCAGGTCTCCTCGAAGGTCGACTCGCGCACGATCCTCGACCAGCAGGGCGCCGAGAGCCTGCTGGGGCAGGGCGACATGCTCTACCTCCCGCCGGGCGTGGGCATGCCCACGCGCGTGCACGGCGCGTTCGTGAGCGACTCGGAGGTGCATCGCGTGGTCGAGGCGCTCAAGCGCCAGGGCGAGGCGCAATACATCGAGGGCATCCTGGACGAGCCCGAAGCCGCGGACGCGAACGCAGGCGCGGGCGAAGGTGTCTCAGGGGAAGCGGATCCCCTCTACGACCAGGCCGTCCAGATCGTGCTCCAGAACAAGCGCGCCTCCATCTCCCTCGTGCAACGGCACCTGCGCATCGGCTACAACCGCGCCGCGCGCCTCATCGAGGACATGGAACGCGCGGGGATGGTTTCCCCGATGGCGTCCAACGGGAACCGCGAGATCCTCGTTCCTTCGCGGGAGAAATAGCTTGAGTCGCTTCCTTGCCCCGGGGTCGCGGCCTGCCCCGGCTCGCTTCTGGCCGGGGGCCGGGGCCCCATTGTTGTTCGCCCTTTTCCTGCCGCTTGCCGCGGTGGCGGGCGGCCTCGACGACTTCCTCGCCTTCAACTCCTCCACGAAAAGCGCCACCGGGCGCTTCGAGCAGCAGGTGTTCGATCGCGGCGGCAAGGCGATCGAGAACGCCTCGGGCACCTTCACGTTCGCGCGCCCCGGCAAGTTCCGCTGGACCTACGAGAAGCCGCACAAGCAGGTCCTCGTGGCCGACGGCCAGAAGCTCTACATCCACGACCCGGACCTGAACCAGGTCACGGTGAAGCGCATGGATGCGGCGATCTCCTCCACACCCGCGGCGCTCCTCGCCGGGCGCGAGGACATCACCGCGCTCTTCACGCTGCGCGACGCGGGCAGCGCCGATGGCCTCAACTGGGTCGAGGCCACGCCCAAGTCGCAGGACACCGGCTTCGACCGCGTGCGCCTCGGCCTGAAGGGCAAGGCCCTGGCCGCGATGGAGCTCTACGACCAGCTGGGCGGCCACACGATGCTGCGCTTCACCGACTTCAAGGCGAATGCGCCGGTATCGCCGGACCAGTTCAGGTTCACGCCGCCGAAAGGCGCGGACGTGATCGAGGACGCGCCGGCGAAAAAATGATCGGGCGGAAATAATGGGGTCAGACTCCATTTTCGTGCTGGCCGCGACTGCGGTCACGTTTCACGAAAATGGAGTCTGACCCCATTATTTCCAACCCGATCAATTCAGCGTGATGTTCGCGCTCTTCACGACGCGCCCCCACTTCTCGCTTTCGGCGCGGATGTGGCGCGCGAAGTTTTCCGGCGGACCTCCCACGGGATCCACGCCCAGGTCGGCGAAGCGCTTCTTCACGTCGGGCATCGCGAGCACGCGGTCGATCGCGGCGTTCAGCTTCGCGATGACCGGCTTCGGGGTCGCGGCCGGCGCCACGAGCCCGCTCCAGGACAGCGACTCGTAGCCCTTCACGCCGGACTCGTCGATCGTCGGCACGTCCGGCAGCGTCGGCATGCGCTTCGTGCTCGTGACGGCGACGGCGCGAAGCTTTCCCTGCTGCACGAAGGGCATCGAGGACGGCGCATTGTCGAACAGCATCGTGACCTGTCCGGACATGAGGTCGGTCAACGCCTGCGAGCTTCCCTTGTACGGCACGTGCACGATGTCCACGCCCGCCATGGACTTGAAGAGCTCGGCCGATAGGTGCGTCGAGCTTCCCGCGCCCGAGGAGGCGAAGGTGAGCTCGCCGGGCTTCGCCTTCGCGAGCGCGATGAGCTCCGGCACCGTCCTCGCCGGCACGCCGGGGTTCACGACGAGGATGTTCGTGATGAGCGAGGTGTAGCTCACCGGCGCGAAGTCGCGCTGCGGGTCGAACGGCATTTCCTTGTAGAGGTAGCTGTTGATCGCCAGCACGCCGGTCGTTCCCATGAGCAGCGTGTACCCGTCCGGCGCGGCCTTCGCGACCAGGTCGGCGCCGATGTTGCCGCCGGCGCCGGGCCGGTTCTCCACGATGAAGGGTTGCCTCAGCTCGCCCTGCAGCTTGTCGGCGAGGATGCGGGCGACGACGTCGGTCGATCCGCCCGGGGCGAAGGGCACGACGATCTTCACGGGGCGCGACGGCCAGGCGTCGTCGGCGGCGAGCGCGGCAGTCACGGCGAAGAGCGCGGCGGTTGCGGCGGCGAACATGCGCAAGCTCATGCGACACCTCCTGCCCTGGCGAGCGATGGCCACAGGATATCAGCGGCATAATTCGGGGGTGAGCCAACCCCGAGACCTCTTCAGCGAGAGCGGCGAAGTCAACGTCCCGCTCGCCGAGCGCCTGCGCCCGCAGCGGGTGGAGGACATGGTCGGCCAGCGGCACCTGCTCGGCGAGGGCAAGCCGCTGTGGGTCGCCCTGCGCGCGGGCAAGCCGCATTCGATGATCCTGTGGAGCCCGCCGGGCGTCGGCAAGACCACGCTCGCGCGGCTCATGGCGCACCTGTTCAACGCGGACTTCATCACCATCTCGGCGGTGCTGGCGGGCGTGAAGGAGATCCGCGAGGCGGTGCAGCGCGCGCAGCTCGCCCGCGACCAGTACGGCCGGCCCACGAGCGTGTTCGTGGACGAGGTGCACCGCTTCAACAAGAGCCAGCAGGACGCCTTCCTGCCGCACGTGGAGTCGGGGCTGTTCACGTTCATCGGCGCGACGACGGAGAACCCTTCG
>DASTGG010000227.1:0-6980 GCA_035719385.1 Usitatibacter sp. | reverse complement strand
GATGAACTCGCAGACCGTCGGATGGATGTGTACTGCGCGCTGGAAGACCGTATAAGGCGCCTTGGCGTACATGAGATCGAGGACGCAGTGGATCGCCTCGTCGCCGCTGGTGCCGAGGAACGAGGCGCCCAGGATCTGTTTCGTGTCGGCGTCGACCAGGATCTTCATGAACCCATCGGTCTCGCCTTTCTCGAAGGCGCGCGACACATCCTCCATGGCGATCTTGCCGATAAGTGCGCGGCGACCACTTCTTCGGACATCCGCCTCGGTCATGCCGGCTCGGCCCAAAGGCGGATCGGTGTAGAGGGCGTAGGCGGTGATGCGGTCGCTGACCTTGCGATGCTCGCCGTCGAGCAGGTTCGCCGCCACGATCTCGAAGTCGTTGTAGGAGGTGTGCGTGAAGGCGCCGCGGCCGTTGCAGTCGCCGGGCGCGTAGACGCCGCGCACGTTCGTCTGCAGGTCCTCGCCCACCGTGATGTTGCCGCGCGCGTCGGTCGCGATCGCGGCGCGATCGAGCCCGAGGTCGTCGGTATTGGGCTTGCGGCCCGCGGCCCACAGCACGTGCGTGCCTTCGAGCCGCGGCGCGCCCTCGGAGCAATCGAGCGACATCGAGGCGCGATCGCCCTTGCGTTCGAGGCCGATGCATTTCGCGTGCGTGCGAATGTCGATTCCTTCGGCTTCCAGGATCTCGCGCACCGCCTGCGAGACGTCCTCGTCCTCGCGCGCGATGAGCCGCGGTCCCATCTCGACGATGGTGACGCGGCTGCCGAAGCGCCGGAACATCTGGCCGAACTCCAGGCCGACGTAGCTGCCGCCGACGACGAGCAGGTGCTCCGGGAGGAAATCGACGTCCATCACCGTCTCGCTCGTGAGGTAGGGCACGCCGCCCGCCTGCGCGTCGGAAGGCCGCGCCGAACGGCCTCCGACGTCCAGGAAGACCAGCTCCGCTTCGAGCGCTGCGTCGCCGACGGCGATCGCGTGCGGGCCGGTGAAGCGCGCATGCCCCTGGATCACCGTGACGCCCTGGGTCGAGCGCATCCACTTCTCGACGCCCTGCGTGGACTTGCCGACGATCGCGTCCTTGCGCGCCTTCACTTTCCGCATGTCGACACGCACCTCGCCGGCGATCTCCACGCCGTAATCGGCGGCACGCCGCGCCATGTGGGCGGCATAGGCGCTCGCGACCATCGCCTTGGTAGGCGTGCAGCCGTTGTTGACGCAGGTGCCCCCGAACGCGCCGCGCTCGATGACGGCGACCGAGCGTCCCGCGGCGGCGAGCGCCTGCGCGAGGGCAGGGCCGGCCTGGCCGGTGCCGACGACGATCGCGTCGAAGCGTCTGGGCTGCATGCCCCTGAGACGGGACGGATGGCGCGACGTTCCCCACGCTACAAATGCAACATCCCCGTAACGCTCGGGCAAGGGGCCGCAAGTAGCCTGCCGCTCATCGAAAGGACCGCCCCCCATGTCCTCGACGAGCCGCAAAGTCACCGTCTATCGATTCCGCCGCCAGAGCGACGGCCCGGAAGTGTCGCCCCAACGCATGTGGGGCACGGCCGAGGCCATCGCGACGCTCGACCGTTGCGAGCCGATCGCCGGCACCGGGCGCCTCGTGCACCGCAAGCTCCTCGAGGAGGGCTTCTTCTTCGAGCAGGTGGACAGCGCCTACATCCCGATCGAAGAGGCCGAGGGCCTGAGGACCTGAGGGCCTAGCTCTTCAGCCGGTACCCCGTCCTGAAGATCCACGCCGCGGCCGCGAGGCACGCCGCGAAGAACAGCAGCGTCATCGCGAAGCTCACCACGACGCTCACGTCCGACGTCCCGTAGAAGCTCCAGCGGTAGCCGCTGATGAGGTACACGATCGGGTTGAAGAGGCTGAACGCGCGCCAGGCGGGCGGCAGCATGTCGATCGAGTAGAAGGCGCCGCCCAGGAAGGTGAGCGGCGTGATGACGAGCATCGGGATGAATTGCAGCTGCTCGAAGCCCTTGGCCCAGATGCCGATGATGAAGCCGAAAAGGCAGAACGTGCTCGTGGTCAGCAAGAGGAACGCCACCATCCACACCGGGTGCTCCACGCGCACGGGCACGAAGACGTTGGCCGTGGCGAAGATCACGAATCCCAGGATGACCGACTTGGTCGCCGCGGCGCCCACGTACGCGAGGACGATCTCCAGCCCGGAAACCGGGGCCGAGAGCACTTCGTAGATCGTCCCGGTGAAGCGCGGCAGGTAGATGCCGAACGAGGCGTTGTTCAGGCTCTCGGTCAGCACGGACAGCATGATGAGGCCCGGCACGATGAAGGCGCCGTAGGTGACGCCGTCGATCTCGGCCATGCGCCGGCCGATGGCCGCGCCGAACACCACGAAATAGAGCGACGTCGTGATGACCGGCGTGACGAGGCTTTGCCAGAGGGTGCGCCGGAAGCGGTTCATCTCGAAGCGGTAGATGGCCGCGATCGAATGGCGGTTCATGCGTTCACCAGGCTCACGAAGATGTCCTCGAGCGAGCTCTGCCGCGTCTGCAGGTCCTTGAACGCGATGCCCAGCTGGTCGAGGCGGCGCAGGAGGGCGGGAATGCCGACCGCTTCCTCGACCGCATCGAACGTGAATTCGAGCACGGTGCCGTCCTCCCTGAGCGCGAGCGGCCACTCGGCGAGGCCCTCCGGGATCGCCGCGAGCGGCTGCAGCAGGTGCAGCGTGAGCTGCTTCTTGCCGAGCTTCCTCATGAGCCGCGCCTTCTCCTCGGCCACGATGAGCTCGCCCTTGCTGATGACGCCGATGCGGTCGGCCATCTCCTCGGCTTCCTCGATGTAGTGCGTGGTGAGGATGATGGTCACGCCGGCGTCGCGCAGGCGGCGCACCAGCGACCACATCTCGCGCCGCAGCTCCACGTCCACGCCGGCCGTGGGCTCGTCCAGGAAGAGGATCTCCGGCTCGTGCGCGAGCGCCTTGGCGATGAGCACGCGCCGCTTCATTCCGCCCGAGAGCGTCATGATCTTGTCGTCGCGCTTGTCCCACAGCGAGAGCTCGCGGAGCACCTTCTCGAGGTGCGCGTCGTCGCGCGCGCGGCCGAAGAGCCCGCGGCTGAAGCGCAGCGTCGCCATGACGGGCTCGAACATGTCGGTGTGCAGCTCCTGCGGCACGAGGCCGATCCTGCTGCGCGCGGCACGGTATTCGCGCACGTTGTCGTGGCCGTCCACGCGCACGGTGCCCGAGGAAGCGTTCACGAGCCCGCACACGATGTTGATGAGCGTGGTCTTGCCGGCGCCGTTCGGTCCCAGCAGCGCGAAGATCTCCCCCTTCGCGATCTCCAGGTCGACCGACTTGAGCGCCTGGAGGCCCGAGGCGTAGGTCTTCGTGAGGCCGGAGATGGCTATGGCGGGGGGTGGCATCGACGCGAGTTTATACGCGCGCCGGTCCCAGTCGGGTCCCGTCACAGCAGCAGCATGAACACGAGGGCGATCACCACCACGAGGAAGCCGATGATCGGGCCGCCGCCGAGCGGGACGTTGTCGTCGTCTTTCATGAGCGCACCTCCCATCCGCCGCCGAGGGCGCGGATCAGTCCTACCGTGGCCTGGTACTGCGCCGAGCGCACCTGCAGCGCCTGGCGCCGGTTGCGAAGCTCGCTGCGCCGCGCGTCGAGCAGGTCGAGCTGGCTCACGAGCCCGTTGCGATAGCGCGCATCCGAAAGGGACGTGCTGCGGGCCGCGGCGCTCACCGCGCGCTCGGTCGCCTGCGACTGCTCGGCGAGCAGCCGCAGCGCGGCGAGCTGGTCCTCGACCTCGCGCAAGGCGACCAGCACCTGCTCGCGATAGCGGGCGAGGGACGCTTCCATCTCCGCGCGCGCGTTGTCGACGCCGGCCTCGCGCCGGCCGCCGTCGAACAGCGGCAGCGCGAGCAGCGCGCCGACGCCCCACGCCCGCGCGCTCCACTTGAAGAGATCGCCGATCTCCGGCGAGGCCTGGCCGCCGGCCGCGGTGAGCGCGATGTCCGGGAACCAGGCGGCCTTCGCCACGCCGACGCGTGCCTGGGCCGCGAGGAGCGTGCTTTGCGCGGCCGAGACGTCCGGGCGCCGCGCGAGCACGGTCGCCGGCACGCCCGGGGGAATCGCGGGCAGGGCGGTCTTCCAGTCCGCCTCCGGCAGCGTGAAATCGGATGCCGCCTCGCCGAGCAGCACCGCGAGGGCGTGCTCGAGCTGCGCGCGCTCGCGATCGAGCGCGAAGGCTTCGGCCTCGTTCGCGGCCACCTCGCTGCGCACGCGTTCCACGTCGAGCTCGGCGACATCGCCCGCGCGGTAGCGGCGCTGCGTGAGGTCGAGCGTCTCGCGGTACGCGCCCACCGTGCCGCGCACGAGCGCGCGCTCCGCATCGAGGGCGCGCAGGGCGAGGTACGTCTGCGCCACCTCGGATTGCACGAGGAGCCGCGTGCTCTGCAGGAGCGCCTCGCGCGCCTGCGCGTCCAGGCGTGCGGCGCGTGTCGCCTGCGAGAGCTTGCCGAACAGGTCCACCTCGTAGGAGGCGTTCACCCCGAGGCGATAGAGCGTCGTCGGGGAGCCCGCCGGGTTGAGGGGCAGGCCGTCCTGGCGCGAGACGCCGGCGCCCAGGTCCGCGCGCGGCAACTGGTCGGCACGCGCGGCGCGCAGGAAGGCCTGCGCCTGGTCGAGGCGCGCGGCGGCCACGCGGATGTCGTTGTTGTTGCGGTCCGCCCGCACCACGAGATCGTCGAGCGCCGGGTCGGCGAACGCTTTCCACCATGCGCCGCGCGATGCCGCCTCGGCGGGCGCGGCCTGGGTCCAGCGGCCTTCCTTGAAGGCGGCGGGTGTCGGGGGGAGGCTCGCGGCGTCGATGGCGGGCACCGAAGCGCAGCCGGCGAGCACGAGAGCCGCGAGGAGGGGAGCGAGGAGTTTCATGGCGGTCAGTCGGCGGAGCCCGCGAAAGCCTGCGCGCGCGGGATCTCGCCATGTTGTTTGAGGGGACGGTTTCCGGCGAGCTTGCGCAGCACCACGTAGAAGACCGGCGTGAGGAACAGGCCGAACGCGGTCACGCCGATCATGCCGGCGAAGACGGCGATGCCCATCGCCTGGCGCATCTCCGCGCCGGCGCCGGTCGAGAAGGCGAGCGGCAGCACGCCCATCACGAACGCGAGCGAGGTCATGAGGATCGGCCGCAGCCGCAGCCTCGCCGCCTCGATCGCCGCCTGCGCCGGCGAGCGCCCCGCCAGCTCGAGCTCGCGGGCGAACTCCACGATGAGGATCGCGTTCTTGGCCGACAGGCCCACGAGGACGATGAGGCCGATCTGCGTGAACACGTTGTTGTCGCCGTGCGTGAGCCACACCCCGGCCATCGCCGCGGCGAGCCCCATCGGCACGATGAGGATGATCGACAGCGGCAGCACCAGGCTCTCGTAGAGCGCGGCGAGCACGAGGAACACGAGCAGTATCGCGAGCGGATACACGACCACCGCGGAATTGCCCGCCAGGATCTCCTGGTACGTGAGCTCCGTCCATTCGAACGCGATGCCGGGCGGCAGCGTTTCGGCGGCGATGCGCTCGATCGCGGCCTGCGCCTGCCCCGACGAGAAGCCGGGCGCCGCGCGGCCGTTCACGTCGGCCGACAGGAAGCCGTTGTAGCGCATCGCCCGCTCGGGGCCGCCCATGGGCTTGAGGCTCATGAGCGCGGCGAGCGGCACCATCTCGCCGGTCGTCGAGCGCACCTTGAGCAGTCCCACGTCCTCGGGACGCGAGCGGAATGGCGCATCGGCCTGCACGCGCACGGAGTAGGTGCGGCCGAAGCGGTTGAAGTCGTTCACGTAAAGGCTGCCGAGGTACACCTGCATCGTGTCGAACACCTCCGTGATCGGCACGTTGAGCTGCCGCGCCTTGGTGCGGTCGATGTCCGCGTAGAGCTGCGGCACGTTCACCTGGAAGCTGGAGAACAGGCCCGCGAGCTCCGGCGACTGGTACGCCTTGCCGAGGAACTGCTTCGTCGCGGCATCCAGCGCGTCGTAGCCGAGCGAGGCGCGATCCTCGATCTGCAGCTTGAAGCCGCCGGTCGTCCCCAGCCCCTGCACCGGCGGCGGCGGGAAGATCGCGATGAAGGCGTCGGGAATCGACATGAACTGCCGGTTGAGCGCCATGGCGATCGCGCCGCCGCTCTGGTCGCGCCGCGTGCGCTGCTCGAACGGCTTCAGTCCCACGAACACGATGCCCGCGTTGGAGCTGTTCGTGAAGCCGTTGATCGAAAGTCCGGGGAACGCGATCGCGTTCTGCACGTCGGGGTTCTTCAACGCGATCTCGCCCATGCGCCGGATCACGTCCTCGGTGCGGTCGAGGCTCGCGCCGTCGGGCAGCTGCGCGAAGCCGATGAGGTATTGCTTGTCCTGCGTCGGCACGAACCCGCCGGGCACCGCCTTGAAGAGGCCGACCGCGAGCGCGGCGACAACCGCATAGACCGCGAGCATCGCCCCCTTGCGGCCGAGCGCGCGGCCGACGCCGCCGGTGTAGGCCAGGGCCGAGCGCCCGAACAGGCGGTTGAAGCGCGCGAAGAAGCCGCCGAGCACGCGCTCCATGCCGCGCGTGAGCGCATCCTTCGGCGCGTCATGCGCCCTCAGCAGCAGCGCCGAAAGGGCGGGCGAGAGCGTGAGCGAGTTGATCGCCGAGATGACCGTCGAGATCGCGATCGTGACCGCGAACTGTCGGTAGAACTGCCCCGTGAGCCCGCTGATGAAGGCGAGCGGCACGAAGACCGCCACGAGCACGAGCGCGATGGCGACGATCGGGCCGGAGACCTCGCGCATGGCGCGGTAGGTCGCTTCGCGCGGCGTGAGGCCCGCCTCGATGTTGCGCTCCACGTTCTCGACCACCACGATCGCATCGTCCACCACGATGCCGATGGCGAGCACGAGCCCGAAGAGCGTGAGCGCGTTGATCGAGAAGCCGAGCAGGTAGAGCACCGAGAACGTGCCCACGATCGACACCGGAACG
>DASTGG010000226.1:0-9701 GCA_035719385.1 Usitatibacter sp. | reverse complement strand
CACGATCCGCGCGCTCAAGTACCACGGCGGCGTGGACGTGAAGGAGCTCGGCAAGGAGAACCTGGAAGCGCTCGCCAAGGGCATCACCAACATCGAGCGCCACGTCAACAACATCCGCAACAACTACGGCCTGCCCTGCGTGGTGTCGATCAACCACCGCACGGAAGACACGGACGCCGAGATCAAGCTGCTGCAGGAGAAGATGGCGCACCACGGCGCGAAGGTCGTCGTCGCGCGCCACTGGGCCGAAGGCGGCCAGGGCGCCATCGAGGTGGCCAAGGAAGTCGTGCGCCTGTGCGAGCAGCCGAACGATTTCAAGTTCGTCTACGACGAGCAGACCCCGCTCTGGGACAAGATGAAGACGATCGCCACCAAGATCTACGGCGCGTCCGACATCACCGCGGATTCCAAGGTCCGCGCGCAGATCAAGAAGCTGCAGGAAGCGGGCTACGGCCACTACCCCGTTTGCGTGGCGAAGACGCAGTACTCGTTCTCGACGGATCCGCAGCTGCGCGGCGCGCCTTCCGGCCACGTGGTGAACGTGCGCGAGGTGCGCCTGGCCGCGGGCGCCGAGTTCATCGTGATGGTCTGCGGCGACATCATGACGATGCCCGGCCTGCCGAAGGTGCCGTCGGCCTGCAACATCGACGTGACCGACGACGGGAAGATCACCGGCCTGTTCTGAAAGGCCCGTCACCCCGAGCCGCCAGCTCCGCGCTGGCGGCTTTTTTGCGCCTGCATGACGTCCGTCAACGAGCGTCGCCCGCCCCTCATGGGCGATAATCGCGCATGAGCGTGGTCGCACCGCAGCAGGTCATCGGCAAGTACCAGATCCTTTCCGTGCTGGGCAAGGGCGCGACCGGCCGCGTCTACCTCGCCGACGACCCGTTCGGCCACCGCAAGGTCGCCATCAAGGTCATGTACCCGGAGGCGCTCAAGAACGTCGAGGACAGGGAGTTCTACCGCAGGATGTTCCTCAACGAGGCGGCGCTCGCGGGCAAGCTCAACCATCCGCACATCGTCCAGATCTACGACGCGGTGGTCGAGGAGAAGTCGAGCTACATCGTGATGGAGTACGTCGAGGGCGGCACGCTCGAGCAGTTTTGCCAGCCCGACGCGTTGCTCGAGCCGCGCGCGATCACGGAGATCGTCTTCAAGTGCGTGCGCGCCCTCGCCTTCGCGCACGCGCTCGGGCTCACGCACCGCGACCTCAAGCCCGGAAACATCCTCTACAACGGCGGCTCGGACATCAAGATCGCGGACTTCGGCGCCGCGATCAACCGCGTCTCCGACCGCACGATCATCGCCAACGTCGGCTCGCCCGCGTACATGGCGCCGGAGCTGGTCACCGGCACCGCGCAGGCCTCGCACCTCACGGACATCTACGCGCTCGGCGTGGTGATGTACTACCTGCTGACGGGGCGCCTGCCTTTCCCGGGCACCACCACGATGGCCGTCATCAACGCCATCGTGAGCACCGAGCCGCAGCCGCCGAGCGCATTCCGCCCCGACGTCTCGCCCGCGCTCGACGCGGTGGTCATGCGCGCGCTCGCCAAGGACCCGGCCCGGCGCTTCGCGAGCTGGGAGGAATTCGGCCAGGCGCTCACGGAGCTCTGGAAGAAGGAGCAACGCGCCGAGGAGCGCCGCGTGCAGTCGGACGCGGAACGCTTCAGCCTGCTGCGCGCGCTGCCGTTCTTCCGCGACTTTCCCGAGAACGAGCTCTGGGAGGTCCTTCGCATCAGCAAGTGGGCGAAGTTCCATCCGGAGTCGGTCCTCCTCAAGGAAGGCGACCACGGCGACTCGTTCTTCATCCTCGTGGCCGGTTACGTGCGCGTCACGCGCGGCAAGCGCACGCTGAGCGTCCTCACCGCCGGCGATTGCTTCGGCGAGATGTCGTACCTCGCCCAGGGCCATGGGGCACAGCGGTCGGCCACCGTGACCACGACTTCCGAGTGCATCGTGATGAAGATCCGCGCCGAGGACCTGCGCGCCGCCTCGGTCTCGTGCCGGCGGCTCTTCGACGAGCGCTTCCTGCACACGCTGGTCGAGCGCCTGGAGGCGGCCAACCAGCAGCTCGCGGTGATGTCCTGACGCTAACGCCAGGCGTAAGCGATGAGGAATACCGCGACCATCATGAACGCGATCACGACCTTCGCGATGGCGGCCACGAAAAGCCCGATCCACGTGCCCAGCCCGACCTTCCCCGCCTGCACGAGGCGGCCGCGGGCCGCATACTCGCCCAGCGCGGCGCCGACGAACGGGCCGAGGAGCAGGCCCGGGATGCCGAAGAAGAGGCCCGCGCCGCCGCCGATCGCCGCGCCGAGCAGGGCCTGGGGGCTCGCGCCCACGCGCTTGGCGCCCAGCACGGACGCCGCGAAGTCCGCCACGAACGAAAGGGCCGCGAGGATGCCGATGAAAGTGAGCGTGCCGAAGCCGACCCGGGCGAAGCCATCGGCCAGCGCGGCCAGGAAGAGCCCGCCGAATACCAGCAGGACGCCCGGCAGCGCGGGCACGACCGTTCCGACCAATCCCGCGATCACGAGCACTGCTGCCACCACGTAAAGGATCGCGGGCTGCATGAAGGTAAAATTGTCCCATGAATGCCGTCCGTGAGCTTCACGCACCCTCGCCGGCCGCCCGCCAGGCCGAGGTGGCCGAACGGCTGCGCGTGCGCCTTCCCGCCAGCGCGGTGATCGTGGAGCGCGAGGACCTGAAGCCCTACGAGTGCGACGGCCTCTCGGCATATCGCGCCACGCCGCTGGTCGCCGTGATCCCGGCGAACGAAGCGGAGGTCGCGGCGGTCCTCGCCGTCGCGCGCGAGACCGGCACGCCCGTCGTGGCGCGCGGCTCGGGTACGGGCCTTTCCGGGGGCGCGTTGCCGCTCGCCGACGGCATCCTGCTGTCGATGGCGCGCTTCAACCGCATCGTCGCCGTCGATCCCATCGCGCGCCGCGCGCGCGTGCAGCCGGGCGTCACGAACCTGCGCATCTCGCAGCACGTGGCGCCTTACGGGCTCTATTACGCGCCCGACCCGTCGAGCCAGATCGCGTGCTCGATCGGCGGCAACGTGGCCGAAAACTCCGGCGGCGTGCACTGCCTCAAGTACGGCCTCACGGTGCACAACATCGCCAAGGTGCGCGCGATCACGATCGAGGGCGATGTCGTCGATCTCGGCTCGGACGCGCTCGACGCGCCGGGCTACGACCTGCTCGCCGCGATCACCGGCTCCGAAGGGCTGCTCGCGGTCACCCTCGAGGTCACCGTGAAGCTGCTGCCCAGGCCCGACCTGGCGCGGGTGGTGATGGCGTCGTTCACCAACGTGGAGCAGGCGGGTGAAGCCGTCGCGAACGTGATCGGTGCCGGCATCGTGCCCGCGGGCCTCGAGATGATGGACAAGCTCGCCACGCGCGCCGTCGAGGATTTCGTGCACGCCGGCTACGACCTGGATGCGGAAGCGATCCTGCTCGCCGAGTCCGACGGCACGCGCGAGGAAGTCGCCGAGGAGATCGCCAAGATCAGCGAGGTCATGCGCGCTTCCGGCGCCACCGACATCCGCGTGTCCGACTCGGAGGCCGAGCGCTTGAAGTTCTGGTCGGGCCGCAAGGCGGCCTTCCCGGCCGTGGGGCGGATCTCGCCCGATTACTATTGCATCGACGGCTCGATCCCGCGCGGCGCCCTGGCGCGCGTGCTCAAGCGCACCGAGGAGCTGTCCGCGGCGTACGGCCTGCGTTGCGCGAACGTCTTCCACGCGGGCGACGGCAACCTGCACCCGTTGATCCTCTACGACGCGAACAATCCCGGCGAGCTCGAGAAGACGGAGCATTTCGCGGGCGACATCCTGGAGCTGTGCATCGAGGTGGGCGGGACGATCACCGGCGAGCACGGCGTGGGCATCGAGAAGATCAACCAGATGTGCGTGCAGTTCACGCGCGGCGAGATCGCGCAGTTCCACGCCATGAAGGAGGCGTTCGATCCGGGCGGGCTGCTCAACCCGGGCAAGGCCATCCCGACGCTCAATCGCTGCGCGGAGTACGGCGCGATGCGCGTGAAGGGTGGGGCGTTGCCGCATCCGGACCTTCCGCGCTTCTGATGAGCGCCGTCGCCGAGGCGGGCCTGCGCACGCGCGTCGTCGACGCGCTCGCCGCCATTCGCCCGCCCGTGCCCGTGATCGCGGACGTCGAGGGACTCAGGCCCTTCGAGACCGATGCCTTCATCTCGCACCGCCAGACGCCGATGCTGGCCGCCATCCCGGAGAACGAGGCGCAGGTGCGCGAGATCGTGCGCATCTGCAAGTCGCTCGCGGTGCCGCTGGTCTCCCGCGGCGCGGGCACCGGCATCTCGGGCGGCGCCATCCCGCGCGAGGACGGCGTGCTGCTCGTCATGTCGCGCATGAAGCGGATCGTCGCGCTCGATGCGCGCGCGCGGACCGCCACGGTCGAGCCCGGCGTGCGCAACCTCTACGTTTCCGAGATGGCCGCGCCGCACGGGCTGTTCTACGCGCCCGACCCTTCCAGCCAGTCCATCTGCTCCATCGGCGGCAACGTCGCCGAGAATTCCGGCGGCGTGCATTGCCTCAAGTACGGGCTCACGACGCACAACCTGCTCGCCGTGCGCGCGATCGACGGCGACGGCGACGTCATCGAGGCGGGCTCGCGCGCGCTCGACGCGCCGGGCTACGACGTGCTCGCGCTCCTCACCGGCAGCGAGGGCAACCTGGGCGTGATCACCCAGGTGGTCGTGAAGCTCCTGGCGTTGCCCGAGCGCACGGAAACGCTGCTGGCGGCGTTCTCCAGCGTGCGCCAGGCGGCCGCGGCGGTGGGCGAGATCATCGGCGCCGGCATCGTGCCGGCGGCGCTCGAGATGATGGACCGCATCGTGATCGAGGCGTGCGAGCGCTGCATGGCGCTGGGCTTCCCCGCCGGCGCCGAGGCGCTGCTCCTGGTGGAGGTCGACGGCCTGTCGGAAGAAGCGCTGGAAATGCTCGCGCTGGTGCGGCCGATCCTCGAGCGCTGCGGCGCGAGCGAGATCCGCATCGCCGAATCCGAGGAGGCGCGGGCGAGCCTGTGGAAGTCGCGCAAGGGTGCCTTCACCGCGCTCGCGACGTTCATCCCAGACTTCTACACGATCGACGGCACGATTCCGCGCCGCTGCCTGCCCGAGGTCCTGGATTACGTCTACTCGCTCTCGTCGGAATACGGCCTGACCGTGGGCAACGTGTTCCATGCCGGGGACGGCAACATCCATCCGTGCATCTTCTACGACGCCAACCGCGAGGGCGACTGGCAGCGAGCGGAGGAAGTCGGCGGGCGCATCCTCGAGCGGTGCGTCGAGCTCGGCGGCACGATCACCGGAGAGCACGGCGTAGGCATCGAGAAGCTGCGCCAGATGTGCGTGCAGTTCAAGCCGCAGGAGCTGCGCGCGTTCCACGACGTGAAGGCGGCGTTCGATCCCGCGACCATCCTCAATCCCGGCAAGGCCGTTCCCACGCTCAAGCGCTGCGCGGAGTGGGGCGGCATGCACGTGCGCGCGGGCCAGCTGCCGCGCGCCGACATTCCGCGTTTCTGACCCATGGCCGATTTCGTCGCGACGCTGTGTGAACGAGTGAAGGACGCCGCCGCCCGCGGCGAGCGCCTGCGCATCCGCGGCGGGGGCACCAAGGATTTCTACGGCGGCGCGCTGGGCGGCACGCCGCTGGACGTGGCCGCGAATTCCGGCATCGTCGCGTACGAGCCGAAGGAGCTCGTGCTGAGCGTGCGCGCCGGCACGCCGCTCGCGCAGATCGAGGCGGCGCTCGCGCAGGAGCGCCAGATGCTGCCTTTCGAGCCGCCGCACTTCGAGGGCGACGGCGCGCAATCCCGCGCGACGATCGGCGGCACGGTCGCGGCCGGCCTGTCAGGGCCGCGCCGCGCCTACGCCGGGGCGGTGCGCGATTTCGTGCTCGGCGCGCGCATCGTCAACGGCAAGGGCGAGGACCTGGGCTTCGGCGGGCGCGTGATCAAGAACGTCGCGGGCTACGACGTCTCGCGCCTCATGGCCGGGGCGTTCGGCACGCTCGGCGTCCTGACCGAGCTCTCGTTCAAGGTGCTGCCGCTGCCGGCAGCGGAGGCCACGCTTGCGTTCGAGATGGACCAGGGCTCCGCGATCGCGCAGGCCAATCGCTGGGCCGCGCAGCCGCTGCCCATTTCGGCGACCGCGTGGGAAGGCGGCGTGCTGCGCGTGCGGCTGTCGGGTGCGGCGAGCGCGCTGCGCGCGGCGCGGGAGCGCATGGGCGGGCAGGACCTGGGCGACGCGACCGCGTACTGGCGCGACCTTCGCGAGCATCGCCTGCCGTTCTTCGCTTCCGGCGCGCCGCTGTGGCGCATCTCGGTGGCGCAGACCGCGGAGCCGTTCGACCTCGGGCGGCCGCCGCTCATCGAATGGGGCGGCGGCCTTCGATGGGTGCCGGGCGAGCTCGACGCGCCTGCCGTGCGCGCCGCTGCCGAGAAGGCCGGCGGCCACGCGACGCTCTTTCGCGGCGGCGACAAGTCCGTGGGCGTGTTCCATCCGCTCCAGCCCGCGCTCCTGAAAATACATCGCCGCCTCAAGGCGGCGTTCGACCCGGCGGGCATCCTCAACGCCGGGCGACTCTACGATTTCTGAAGCATGCAAACGCAACTCGCCGACTGGATCAGGGAAACACCGCAGGGCCGGGAGGCCGACGCCATCCTGCGCAAATGCGTCCACTGCGGCTTCTGCCTCGCGACGTGCCCCACCTACAACCTGCTCGGCGACGAGCTCGACAGCCCGCGCGGCCGCATCTACCTGATGAAGCAGATGCTGGAGGGCGCGGAGGTCACCGAGCGCACGCAGCTGCATCTCGACCGCTGCCTGACCTGCCGCGCGTGCGAGACGACGTGCCCATCGGGTGTGGAGTACGGCAAGCTGGTGGATCTCGGCCGCGAGATCGTCGAGGGCAAGGTGCGCCGCAAGCCCGGCGATCGCCTGAAGCGCTGGTTCCTGAAGACGACGCTGCCTTCGCGCGGGCTGTTTTCATCGGCGCTCGCCCTCGGGCGAGCGGCACGGCCGCTGCTGCCGCGCGCGCTCGCGCGCAAGGTGCCGCGAGCCTCGCCCGCGGGCACCTGGCCGCAGACGCAGCACGAGCGCCGCATGCTGGTGCTGGGCGGCTGCGTGCAGCCTTCGATCGCGCCCTCGATCAACGCGGCGGCCGCGCGCGTGCTCGACCGGCTCGGCATCTCGCTCGTGGAAGCGGAGCGGGCGGGCTGCTGCGGCGCGGTGCCCTTCCACCTCAACTACCAGCACGACGCGCTGGGGTACGTGAAGCGCAACATCGATGCGTGGTGGCCGCACATCGAGGCGGGCGCCGAGGCGATCGTGACCACCGCGAGCGGTTGCGGGACGATGGTTTTCGACTATGGCCGGCTGCTGCGCGAGGATCCGCAATATGCCGCGAAGGCGAGGCGCGTCTCGGAGCTCGCGCGCGACATCTCGGAAGTGGTCGTCGCCGAGCGCGCCGGCGTGATGTCGCGGTTGCGCCCGGGGCCGCGGCCCACCATCGCGTTCCAGTCGCCGTGCACGCTGCAGCACGGGCTCAGGATCCGCGGCTCGATCGAGTCGCTGCTCGCGCAGGCCGGGTTCACGCTCACCGTCGTGCCCGATGCGCACCTGTGCTGCGGCTCGGCGGGCACCTACTCGATCCTGCAACCCGAGATCTCGCAGCAGCTGCTGAAGAACAAGGTGGAGGCGCTCGAGTCGGGCAATCCCGACCTCATCGCCACGGCGAACATCGGCTGCCTCACGCACATCCAGTCCGGGGCGCACGTCCCGATCCGACACTGGATCGAGCTGCTCGACGAGCAGATGCAATAAATGGGGTCAATAAATGGGGTCAGACTCCTTTTCGAATAATTCAGGTTCAGTGACGGTCAGCCGAACCTGAATTATTCGAAAAGGAGTCTGACCCCATTTATTGGCGCTGGTAGAGCACGAACAGCTCCGTGCGATCCCCCGGCCGCGCGCCACGCCAGAGCTCCTTCCATTCGGGACCGGCATCGGGCGGGCGCGCGGGCGAGGCCTGCACGAGCAACACGCCGCAGGCCGACGCGAGCGGCGAGTCGTCGCGGACGGTCTGGATGTCGACGAAATAGTCGAGCAGCGCCCGCTGGGCATCGCCCACGTTGCGGCGCGCGATGCAGCGCGTGCCGGCGGGCATGGCGGCGACCATCTTCATGCCCACGCCGCGGTAGGAGCGCGCCTGGTCCACGATCGGCACCCCGAGGGTCATGACGAGCATCCAGACCATGGTGATGCCGGAGGTCCAGTTGACGAGCGCGCGCCGGGTCGACCGCAGCGACCGCGCCGCCACCGCGATCCACACCAGCGTGAGCAGCGCGGCGAACGCGAAGGCGATGAAGCTGAAGCGGTACGTGAAGCCGGGCACCTCGCGCTGCAGCATGGCCGCCGCCAGCTCGGGGCGCCCCGTGAGCGCCGCGAACCAGCCGATCCACAGCAGCGCCGCGAAGAGGAAGAACGTCGTCATGCCGAACCAGTCGAGCGCGCTGGCGGCGCCCCGCGGCAGCGTCTCGATGTCGGCGACGCCCAGGATGGCCAGCGGCAGCAGCAGCGGCAGCGCGTTGGCGTCGCGCGCGTCGGCGAAGAACGCCGCCACGACGAAGAACGCGACGAACGCGAGCAGCGGCAGCTGCAGGTCGGTGCGCACCTCGATGCGTTTCCAGGCGCGCCACACGGTCCAGGCGGCGAGCGGCCACGCGGGCCACGTGTACCACGGCAGCAGCTTGGCGAAGTAGAGGACGCCCGGCCCGTCGCCCGCGGCGAAGGGATTGCTCCAGCGCACCGTGCCGGCATTGTCGAGCCACATGCGCAGCAGGTCGTGCGATCGCAGGGCGAGCGCGGCCGGCCAGGCCGCGAGCAGCGGCAGCGCGCACAGGACCGCCATGCCCGCGGTCAGGGCATAGCGCCGGTTGCGCCACTCGGCGCCGCCGCCCAGCGGCAGCAGCATGAGCAGCGCCGACAGCATCCCGAGGGGCAGGAAGCCATTGCCGAGGAAGGCCACGCCGACCCCGGCTCCGGTCGCCGCACCGCCCACGAGGGGGCGTCGCAGGCTCAGGGCGAGGCCGTAGAGGGCCAGCGCCACGCCGGCGAGCCCGGCCAGGTCCGGCGTCATCTCGTGGGCGCGAATGAGCAGCCCCAGGCAGCCGATGAAGAGCAGGACGGCCTGGCGCACGGCGCGGCCTCCCAGGAGCTCGTAGGCCGCTCCAGCGAGCAGCGCGAGGGTAGCCGCCATGAACACGCCCGAGGCGAGCCGCGCCGCATCGTGGAGGGCCAGCAGCCCCCCGAAGGCCTTCGCCATGAGCGCGGCGGTCCACAGGAAGAGCGGCGCCTTCTCGAGGTTCGGCTCGCCCGCGACGCGGAAGACGATCCAGTCGCCGGTGCGCAGGATCTCGAGCACGTTGCCGAAGGAAACCGCCTCGTCCGCCTTCCACGGGTCGTGCCCGACCAGGCCCGGGACCAGCCAGGCGAGGCAGACGATCAGGAAGAGCGCGGTCTTGAGCCGCGTGGGCGGCCCGTCGTAGGCGATGCGCCCGCGCAGGGCGGCGTCGGTCATGGCGCGATTATGGGGGACGCACCCCGGGGACGCACCCCGGTCACGACGGCCAGCCCGCTGCCGGCGTCGGGGTGCGTCC
>DASTGG010000225.1:0-22142 GCA_035719385.1 Usitatibacter sp. | reverse complement strand
TTCTTCTTCGACGAGGCGCACCTGCTCTTCGACGAGGCGCCGAAGGCGCTGCTCGACCGGGTCGAGCAGGTCGTGCGGCTGGTGCGGTCGAAGGGAGTGGGCGTCTACTTCGTCACCCAGAACCCGCTCGACGTCCCGGAGGTGGTGCTGGGACAGCTCGGGAATCGCGTGCAGCACGCGCTGCGCGCCTTCACGCCGCGCGACCAGGAGAACGTGAAGGCTGCCGCGACGACCTTCCGCCCGAACCCGAAGCTCGATGTCGGGAAGGCGATCTCCGAGCTCGCGGTGGGCGAGGCGCTGGTCTCGTTCCTCGATGCGAAGGGCGCGCCGCAGCCGGTCGAGCGCGCCTTCGTCGTGCCGCCGGGATCGCGCGTGGGACCCATCACGCCCGAGGAACGCCGCCGGGTGATCGACGGCTCGCTCGTGGCAGGGCACTATGAGAAGGTGGTCGACCGCGAGTCGGCCTACGAGCAACTGAAGGCCCGCACGCAAGCGCGCGGGACGTCGGCGGCGCCGGCGTCGGGGGGCTTGGGAGGCATCCTCGACACGCTGGGCCTGCCCGGAGGAAGCGGCGCTGCCGGCCGCGGCCGCGAGAGCGCGCTGGAAGCCGCCGCGAAGAGCGCCGCACGCGCCATCGGCAGCGAAGTGGGACGAAGGATCATCCGCGGGGTGCTGGGCTCGATTCTCGGCAGCCGGCGGTAAAGAAGGGGGAGAAATGGCGAAGACGGGCGAGCGCAAGGCGCAGATCCTGCAGACGCTCGCGTCCATGCTGGAAAATCCGAAGGGCGAGCGCATCACGACGGCGCTGCTCGCCGCGCGGCTCGAGGTTTCCGAGGCGGCGCTGTATCGGCACTTCTCCAGCAAGGCGCAGATGTTCGAGGGGCTGATCGAGTTCATCGAGCAGACCGTCTTCAGCCTCGTGAACAAGATCCAGGGCGAGGAGCGCGACGGCATGAAGCAGGTCGAGTCGATCATCGCCACCCTGCTCGGCTTCGCGCAGAAGAATCCGGGCATGACGCGAGTGCTCATCGGCGATGCGCTCGTGAACGAGGACGAGCGGCTGCAGGTGCGCGTGAACCAGCTCCTCGACCGGCTCGAGGCGAGCCTGCGGCAGAGCGCGCGCATGGCGGTCACCGCCGGCGTGCTGCCCGCCGACTGGGACGTGAACGGCTATGCGAACGCGGTCATCGCGTTCGTCATCGGGCGCTGGCACCAGTTCGCCAAGAGCGGCTTCAAGCGCCCGCCGCTCGAAGGCTGGCCGCAGCAGTGGCACGTCTTCGCCGCCTGACGGGGAAGGCCCCGCCCCGTCGCCCATGCTTCCGGAGCTGCAGACCGAGCGCCTCGTCGTGGCCCTCGCGCGCCCCGGCATGCACGCCGCGATGGTGCGCTTCCTCGAGCGCAACTTCGATTCGCACCTCGCCCGCTGGTCGCCGCCGCCCGAGGCGGGCTTCTTCACCGAGGGCTTCTGGCGCGAGCGGCTCGCGCTCTGCGTCGAGGACTTCCACGCCGGCCGCTCCGCGCGCTTCGTGATGCGGCTGCGCGACGATCCGGGCGGCGACATCGTCGGCACCTGCAACTACACGAACATCGTCCGCGGGGCGTTCCATGCCTGCCACCTCGGCTACCAGCTGGCGAAGGCGCACGAGGGCCGCGGGTTCATGACCGAGGCGCTGCGCGCGGCCAACGCCTTCATGTTCGACAGCATCCGGCTGCACCGCATCATGGCGAACTACCGGCCGGAGAACGAGCGCAGCGGCCGCGTGCTCGATCGCCTGGGATTCGTGCGCGAAGGCCTCGCGCGCGACTACCTGTTCATCGACGGCGACTGGCGCGACCACATCCTCACCTCGCTCACCAACCCGCGCTTCGAGCGCGGCTGGATCCTCGGGCGCGAGTAGCCGTCAGTCGTCGCCGACCGCGGCGGGGGCGAGCGGCGCGCCGGCCAGGCGATGCCCGCGCGGGTGGAAGCGGATGTCCGAGCAGATGCGCTGGAACCGCGCGAACAGCTCCTCGATGCTCGCGGCGCCCAGGTTGAAGACGCCGTATCGATAGCTGCCCAGCCACTTGAGCTCGCGCCGCAGGTCCGCGCCGCGCTTCGGGTAGATCATCACCCTCGCCTGCGGATGCGCCGCCTGCAGCGCGGCGATCTCGCCGCGCGACGGCCAGCGCGACAGCCCCGCGCCGCAGAGGTCGCGCAGCACGAAGCTCGCGGCATGCCGGTCGCGGCCCTCGCGGTGACGGATCGCCGGCTCGAGGCCGCATTCGAGGTCGAGAAGCGCCTCGAAGAGGTTGTAGCCGTCCACGCGCTCGAAGAGGTCGTAGAACTGGCCCGCGGCGCGCGGATTGATCTCGATGACGCGCGGCATCCCGTCCACGGGATCGACGCGCATCTCGATGTTGAACATGCCGTGGCGGAAACCCACGCCCGAGAGCATGCGCGTGGCGAGCGCTTCCACGCGCGCCTGCGCATCGGCCGGCAGCGTGGAGGGATACTGGAAGCGCTGGAACTGGTCGGTGCCCGGATACATGATCGAATCGACGATGCCCAGCATCGTGATGCGGCCGTCGCGCGCGAACCCGTTCGCGGTCACCTGGCGGCCGTTCAGGATCTCCTCGCACACCATGCTGAACGGGTCCTCGGTGAGCGACGAATGGCGCCGCATGACGTCGGCGAACGGCCGCACCAGCCGCTCGATGATGGCCGCCTCGAGCAGGCCGAAGCGCGTGTGGCGGCGCAGCTCGGCGAACGAATCGACGCGCCTCGCGAGCACCGAGAACGCCGCCTTCACGGGCTTCACGTAGAACGGGTAGGCGAGCGGCACGTCCTGCGGGCGCGAGTAGTCGCGGCGGATGAGGCCGAACCGCGGATTCGCCTCCGGGGCGATGCGCTGGAACGCCTGGCGCGCGTGGTACTTGTGCTGGATCGTGAGCACCGATTCCACGGGCGTCTGCGGCAGGCCCAGGCGTTCGGCCACGAGCGATGCGATGAAGGGCCCGAATTGCTCGTCCGACGTCACCACGGCGTCGATGCGCCGCCGCGCGTAGCGCTCGCACAGCCGGCCCACGAAGCGCAGCGCATCGAACGTGAACAGCCTCGCATTCTCCGGGAAGCGGAAGAGGTCGAAGCCCTCGAAGACGAACTCGAAGCGGCCGCGGCAGCGGGCATCGGCGGCCGCCGCGCGATCCCACTCGTCGGGAAACAGGACCAGGATGCGCCGTGTCATGTGCGCCTCAGGCCAGGCTGTCCGCCCAGATGTTGCGCGCCCAGCTCATCGCGTACACGCCCTCGGCCTCGTTCATCGCCGAGGACACGCCGCCCGCCCCCGGCACCGGCTTCATCGTGGGCCGGCCCGTGGGATCGTACTTGTGGACCGAGGCGACGTGCACGGCCATCCTGTCGGAAACCATGCTGTAGCAGGTGTTCACGAGCGTGGGCGCGGGGTTCGGCGCCTCGCCGCGCAGCAGCGCCACGACCGCGGCGGCGCACACCTTGCCGTGGCCGTTCGCCATCGTGGCCGACTTGGGCATGAGCGGCGCGATCTGCAGCGAATCGCCGAGGATGTGCACGCCGCTCGCCACGCGCGATTCGTACGTGAGCCAGTCCACCTCGCACCAGCGCCCGTTGGCGGTGATGAACGGGTCCACGACCCTGCCGGCCTTCATGGGCGGCAGCACGTTGAGCACGTCCGCCTTCTCGTCGCCGAATTCGAGCTTCAGCACGTTGGCCGCGACATCGACGTCGATCGCCTTGCTGTTCGGGCGGTACTCGATCATGCCGGCATAGAGCTCGGCCCACGCCTTCCTGAACAGCGGTCCCTTGGATGTCACGTCCTGGTTCGCGTCGAGGATGAGCACCTTGGAGCGCGGCTTCGAGGCCTTGAAATAGGCGGCCGCGAGGCAGGCGCGCTCGTACGGCCCGGGCGGGCAGCGGTACGGCATCTCGGGAATCGAGATCACGAACACGCCGCCGTCGCGCATCGATTCGAGCTGCGCGCGCAGCGCCGCGGTTTGCGGTCCGGCCTTCCAGGCGTGCAGCACCCGCGACTGCGCCGGCTCGCTCGTCATCGCGGGCAGCGCCGCCCACATGAAATCGATGCCCGGCGACAGGATGACGCGATCGAAGGCCACCGGATCGCCGTTCGCGAGCCGCACCTGCCGGCGCTCCACATCGATCGCCATGGCCGTGTCGCGCACCACGCGCACCCCGTGCGCCATGAGACCCGAGTACGGCGTGGTGATGTCCGCCATGCTGCGGAAGCCGCCCAGCACGAGGTTCGAGAGCGGGCACGACACGAAGGCCTCGTTGGGCTCTATCAGCACGACCTCGACGGCCGGGTCGAGCAGGCGGACATACTTGGCCGCCGTGGCGCCGCCATAGCCGCCCCCCACGACCGCCACGCGGCGACGCGCCGATCCCAGGCCGAGATGGGGCACGACGCTGCACCCCGGCGCCGCGGCCAGCATGGCGCCCGCCCCACCGGCCTTCAGGAACTGCCTGCGGTCCATGGCCATGGCTCCTAGCGGGCCTGCCGGCGCGAGAAGTAATCGTCGAGGGCCTCGATCTCGGCATCGGTGAAGCCCCTGGCGATCTGCTGCATGACCGTGGCGGGCTTCCTACCTTCCTTGAACAGCCCCATGGCCTGAATGATCTCACCGCGCGGCCGGCCCGCCAGTGAGCCTGTGGTGGACCCGGGCGCGGCGCGGCCCTCCGTGCCGTGGCAAGGCGCGCAAGTGGCGGCCAACGCCCTCACGCCAGCCGGCGTGAGGTTGGGGGAGGCGAATTGGGGCGGCGGCGACGCCGGCTGCTGCGCAAGCGCCGGGGCGGCCACGGCCAGGGTGGCCGCCACCGCGGCGCGCACGATCATCGTCGGCTGGTTCCCTGTTGAGGCAGCCGAAAGTCTATCAGCCGGGCCTGCGCCGCGCCGCGCCGATGACGGCTGCAACGAAAAACGCCCGCGCGAGGCGGGCGTTTCCGGGGGTGCGGCAGGGCCTCAGGTGGATTCCACGGGCTCGGCGGGCTGGGCATCGGACTGGGCGATGTCGAGCGTGACCTGCCCCTTGTCGTCCACGTCGATGGTGACCTTGCCGCCGTTGGCGAGGCGCCCGAAGAGCAGCTCATCGGCCAGAGCTCGCCGGATCGTGTCCTGGATGAGGCGCGCCATCGGGCGCGCGCCCATCTGCGGATCGAAGCCGTTCTTGGCCAGGTACTTCTTGAGGTTGTCGGTGAAGATGGCTTCCACCTTCTTCTCCGAGAGCTGCGACTCGAGCTGCATGAGGAACTTGTCCACCACGCGCAGGATGATCTCCTCGTCCAGCGCGGCGAAGGACACGATGGCATCCAGGCGGTTGCGGAACTCCGGGGTGAACATGCGCTTGATTTCCGCCATCTCGTCGCCGGCGACCTTGGTGTTCGCGAAGCCGATGCCGCTCTTGGAGAGCATCTCGGCGCCGGCGTTGGTCGTCATGACGATGACCACGTTGCGGAAGTCCGCCTTGCGGCCGTTGTTGTCGGTGAGCGTGCCGTGGTCCATCACCTGCAGCAGGATGTTGAAGATGTCCGGGTGCGCCTTCTCGATCTCGTCCATCAGCAGCACCGAGTACGGATGCTTGGTGATGGCTTCGGTGAGCAGGCCGCCCTGGTCGAATCCCACGTAGCCCGGGGGGGCGCCGATGAGGCGCGACACCGCATGGCGCTCCATGTACTCGGACATGTCGAAGCGGATCAGCTCCACGCCCATGATGAACGCGAGCTGGCGCGCGACTTCGGTCTTGCCGACGCCCGTGGGCCCCGAGAAGAGGAAGCTGCCCACCGGCTTCTGCGGATTGCCCAGGCCGCTCCGCGCCATCTTGATGGCGGAAGCGAGCGCGTCGATCGCCTTGTCCTGCCCGAAGACGACGGCCTTCAGGTCGCGGTCGAGGTTCTTGAGCGCCGAGCGGTCGTCGTTCGAGACGTTGCGGGCCGGCACGCGCGCGATCTTGGAGACGATCTCCTCGATCTCGGGCTTGCCGATGACCTTCTTCTGCTTGGATTTCGGCAGGATGCGCTGCAGCGCGCCCGCCTCGTCGATCACGTCGATCGCCTTGTCGGGCAGGTGGCGGTCGTTGATGTAGCGCGCGGAGAGCTCGGCCGCGGTCGTGAGCGCGTTGGCGGTGTACTTCACGCCGTGGTGGTTCTCGAAGCGCGACTTCAGGCCGCGCAGGATCTCCACGGTTTCCTGGATGGACGGCTCGTTCACGTCCACCTTCTGGAAGCGGCGGGAGAGCGCGTGGTCCTTCTCGAAGATGCCGCGGAACTCGTTGTACGTCGTGGCGCCGATGCACTTGAGCGCCCCCGAGGACAGCGCGGGTTTCAGCAGGTTGGACGCGTCCAGCGTGCCGCCCGAGGCGCTGCCCGCGCCGATGAGCGTGTGGATCTCGTCGATGAAGAGGATCGCGTTCGGGTTGTCCACGAGCTGCTTGAGCACCGCCTTCAGGCGCTGCTCGAAATCGCCGCGGTACTTCGTGCCCGCGAGGAGGGCGCCCATGTCGAGGGCGTACACCTGCCCCTTGGCGAGGATCTCGGGCACCTGCCCGTCGACGATGCGCTTGGCGAGGCCCTCGGCGATGGCCGTCTTGCCCACGCCCGCCTCGCCCACCAGCAGCGGATTGTTCTTGCGGCGGCGGCACAGGATCTGCACCACGCGCTCGAGCTCCGCCTCGCGGCCGATCAGCGGATCGATCTTGCCGTCGATGGCGAGCTGGTTGAGGTTCTGCGTGAAGCTCTCGAGCGCGCCGCCGGCTTGCGCGTCCGGCTGCTCGCCCTCGTTCTCGCCCTCCTCGCGCTGGCCCGGCGCCTGCGGCGCCTTGGTGATGCCGTGCGAGATGAAGTTGACCACGTCGAGGCGCGAGACGCCCTGCTGGTGCAGGAAGTACACCGCGTGCGAGTCCTTCTCGCCGTAGATGGCCACGAGCACGTTCGCGCCGGTGACCTCCTTCTTGCCCGACGACTGCACGTGCAGGATCGCGCGCTGGATGACGCGCTGGAATCCCAGCGTGGGCTGCGTGTCGACCTCGCCGGTGCCCGCGACCGTCGGCGTGTGCTGCATCACGAAGTCGGACAACGCCTTCTTCAGCTCATCGATCTTCGCGGCACAGGCCTTCAACACCTCGGAAGCAGAGGGGTTGTCGCAAAGCGCGAGCAGCAGGTGCTCCACGGTGATGAACTCGTGGCGCTTCTGGCGTGCCTCGACGAAGGCCATGTGCAGACTGACTTCCAGCTCCTGGGCGATCATGTTTCCTCCATCGCGCACTGTAACGGATGCTGGTGCTGGCGCGAATATGCGATGACTTGTTCCACCTTGGTCGAGGCGACGTCCTTGGGATAGATCCCGCAGACACCCCGGCCCTCCGTATGCACTTTGAGCATGATCTGGGTAGCCCGTTCCCGCGGCAAGGCGAAGAACAACTGCAATACCTCGACCACGAATTCCATCGGCGTGTAATCGTCGTTGTACATGACGACCTGGAACATCGGCGGCGGTTTGACCTGCGCTTCGCTGGGCTTTATTACCGTTGAATCGCCGGGTTTGTCGGCCATGTGCGGCTACGCGTTGACGAGAGAATCTGACACGTCAGTCTAATATGGAAGACCGGGGGCGGTTTTTCAAGAGCCGTCAAATGGTTGGATTTGCCGTCCCGGCGGCCCGATTCGCCGCCGAATGCCCGTTTCCGGCCGTTTATCCCCTACTGCCAGTACGGTATTGACACCCTTTGGCGCCCCGCGTAAAAAGCGCCTTGGAGTTTGGTTTCAAGGACTTTTCGCAACGCCTTTTGACGTGCGGGGCCTGGGATCCGAACAATGTGCGGGACTCCACCCGTTTACCAAGAGGTATGCAATCGAATGGCAACCGGAACAGTGAAGTGGTTCAATGACGCGAAGGGTTACGGGTTCATCACGCCCGATGACGGCAGCGAAGACCTGTTCGCGCACTTCTCCGCGATTCAGATGCAAGGGTTCAAGACCCTGAAGGAAGGCCAGAAGGTCTCCTTCGACGTCACGCAAGGCCCGAAGGGCAAGCAGGCGTCGAATATCCAGAACGCCTGAGAAGACACCACACACTAGAAGCCCCGCGAAGTCAGCTCGCGGGGCTTTTTTCTTTCTGGGTCTGCGACACAACCCGGTAAAGGGCCTTCGCGAGGGTATCCCTCTTGACCCGGCGGTTCTTCGCCCAATCGTGAGGGAGAGATCGGTTTCCCGGAAGCTGGAAACCGGACTCCTGGCGACTTCGATACTGCGAACATCGGGATACCGCCTCTCAAGAGGGATACCCTCGCGAATGCCCCGGCGTCACCGCGTACCACGAGCATTTGAGGCTCGCTGCTCTGCGCTTCTGCGAAGCGCAATGCAGCCGTAAACACCTGCATCATCCGAGACGACACCTGCGCGGGCCCCGGAGAGATTCGAAGGAACCCTTGGGGGACCTCTCGAGAGCCGCTAGTCCGATGCCGGCAAAAGCGACACAGCCCTCGGTTCGGTTCCCAGCTTCCGGGGAACCGATCCCCGCCCTGCCCTACGTCGTAGAAGCGGCGGGTCGAGAGGTCCCCCGGGTTCCTTCGAGTCGTCAGGACATGCGCTTCTTGAGCTCGGCATCCACCGCGTCCATGTATTCCTCGGTCGTGAGGAACGGGTGGTCGGGCCGGATCAGGATCGCGAGGTCCTTCGTCATCTTGCCGCTCTCGACCACGTCCACGCAGACCTTCTCCAGCGTCTGCGCGAACTTCATCACCTCCGGCGTATCGTCCATCTTGCCGCGGTAGTAGAGCCCGCGCGTCCACGCGTAGATCGAGGCGACGGGGTTCGTCGACGTGGGCTTGCCCTGCTGGTGCAGCCGGTAGTGGCGCGTGACGGTGCCGTGCGCGGCCTCGGCCTCGACCGTCTTGCCGTCGGGCGACATGAGCACCGAGGTCATGAGGCCGAGCGAGCCGTAGCCCTGCGCGACCGTATCCGACTGGACGTCGCCGTCGTAGTTCTTGCACGCCCAGAGGTAACCGCCGTTCCACTTGAGGTTGGAAGCGACCATGTCGTCGATCAGCCGGTGCTCGTACGTGAGCCCGGCCGCCTCGAATTTGCTCTCGAACTCGTGCTCGAAGATCTCCTGGAAGAGGTTCTTGAAGCGCCCGTCGTAGATCTTGAGGATGGTGTTCTTGCTGGAGAGGTACACCGGGTAATTGCGGTCGAGCGCGTAGTTGAAGCAGGCGCGCGCGAAGCCGCGGATCGAGTCGTCGAGGTTGTACATCGCCATCGAGACGCCGGCGCCCGGCGCCTGGAAGACCTCGCGCTCGATCGGCGCGCCGCCGCCCTGCGGCGTGAAGATCATCTTCAGCGTGCCCGGGCCGTCGAACTTGATCTCGGTGGCGCGGTACTGGTCGCCGAAGCCGTGGCGCGCGACCACCACCGGCTTGTTCCAGTGCGACACGATGCGCGGCACGTTCTTGCAGATGATCGGCTCGCGGAAGATGGTGCCGTCGAGGATGTTGCGGATGGTGCCGTTGGGGCTGCGCCACATGCGCTTCAGCCCGAATTCCTTCACGCGCGCCTCGTCCGGCGTGATCGTCGCGCACTTCACCGCGACGCCGTAGTGCTTCGTCGCGTTCGCCGAATCGACCGTGATCTGGTCGTCGGTCTCGTCGCGCTTCTGGATGCCGAGGTCGTAGTACTTCAGGTCCACGTCGAGATAAGGCAGGATCAGCTTGTCGCGGATCTTCTGCCAGATGATGCGCGTCATCTCGTCGCCATCCATCTCGACGATCGGGTTCTTGACCTTGATCTTCTTCATTACGCCGGACTCCTTGTGAAAAAAACGCGCGGGATCCGCGCGCGGAGAATCGAAAATTATAACCAAAGCGACCATCCGATCTTTCCGTACTCCCATGGGCCGCGTTTTGCTTCTGAACAAACCTTTCGGCGTCATTTGCCAGTTCACGCCCGAAGCCGGCCACCGGTCGCTCAAGGAGCTGGTGCCGGTGGCGGGCGTCTATCCGGCCGGGCGCCTCGACGCCGACAGCGAGGGGCTGGTGGTGCTCACCGACGACGGCGCGCTGCAATCGGCGATCGCCGACCCGCGCCACGAGCTCGAGAAGGAGTACTGGGCCCAGGTCGAGGGCATCCCGACCGAGGCGGCGCTCGCGCGATTGCGCCGCGGCGTGGTGCTCAGGGACGGGCCGACACGCCCGGCCGGCGCGCAGCTCGTGCCGGAGCCGCCGATATGGCCGCGCGATCCGCCGATCCGCTATCGCGCCTCGATTCCGACCGCGTGGCTGCGCCTCGTGCTGCGCGAAGGACGCAACCGCCAGGTGCGCCGCATGACGGCCGCGGTCGGGCACCCGACGCTGCGCCTCGTTCGTTGGCGCGTGGGACCGTGGAGCGTCGAAGGGCTCGCGCCCGGCGAGTGGCGCGAAATCGCGGCGCCGGCCGCTGCTTCGTTACGCGGGTTCACGCGCTGACATTCGGGCCGACTTCGGGCGAATTGTGGCAATTTTCTGACGGCGAACGAGGATTCTCGTTCTTGTCAACCCCGGTATAATCCGCGTCGTTAATGTTGGCGACGAGGCTGAGTTCCTGTTGCACAGCGCAGTCGAACGTTAATACCTTTCCATCAACATACCTAGGATGACAAAGATGAAAAAGCTGTCCGCCCTGATCGCCATGCTCTTCGCCAGCGCGTCGCTCGCCGTGTTCGCGCAAGCCACTCCCGCCACGCCGGCCAAGGCCGCCGAGCCCGCGAAGCCCGCCGCCTCGACGGCGCCTTCGAAGGCCACGCCGGCCGCTGCCGCCACGCCGGCGCCGGAAGCCACCACGAAGGACGACACGAAGAAACCCGCCAAGAAGACCGCCAAGAAGTCGAAGAAGAAAGCCAAGTCCGCGGACAAGACGGCCGACACCTCCAAGTCGACCGAAGCCCCGAAGAAGTAATCGCGCTGCGGCGCGGCGCGAAGGGCGGAGCCTCGGCTCCGCCCTTCGCTTTTTCGGCCCCGTAGAATGCAACGATGAGAATCGTCGTGGGACTGTCCGGCGGCGTGGATTCCGCCGTCGCCGCCCTGCTGCTCAAGCAGGCGGGGCACGATGTCGTCGGCGTCTTCATGAAGAACTGGGAGGACGACGACGACGATGAGTACTGCTCGACGCGCGAGGACCTGATCGATGCGGTGTCGGCCGCCGAGCGCATCGGCGTCGAGGTCGAGGCCATCAACTTCGCCGCCGAGTACCGCGAGCGCGTGTTCGCGAGCTTCCTCGCCGAATACCGCGCCGGCCGCACGCCCAACCCCGACGTGCTGTGCAACGCGGAGATCAAGTTCAAGGCCTTCCTCGACCACGCGATGCGCCTCGGAGCGGAGAAGATCGCGACGGGCCATTACGCGCGCGTCGAGGAGCGCGACGGACGCTTCGTGCTGCTGAAGGGCGTCGATCCCGGCAAGGACCAGAGCTACTTCCTGCATCGCCTGAACCAGGCGCAGCTCTCGCGCGCGCTCTTTCCCGTGGGCCACCTGCACAAGCCCGAGGTGCGGCGCATCGCGCGCGAGGCGGGGCTGCCGAACCACGCCAAGCGCGATTCCACGGGCATCTGCTTCATCGGCGAGCGGCCGTTCCGCGAGTTCCTCTCGCGCTACCTGCCGCGCGAGCCGGGCCCCATGGCGACTCCCGGGGGCGAGCGCGTGGGCGAGCACATGGGGCTCATGTACTACACGATCGGGCAGCGCCAGGGCCTGGGCATCGGCGGGCGCCGCGACGGCGCGGGCGAGCCGTGGTACGTCGCGGGCAAGGACCTCGCCTCGAACACGCTCACCGTCGTGCAGGGGCACGATCACCCGCTGCTGCTGCGCACCGACCTCGAGGCGGGCGACGCGAGCTGGATCGCGGGCGAGCCTCCGGAGTGGCACGGCGAGGACCTCGGCGCGAAGACGCGCTACCGCCAGGCCGATGCGGCGTGCGCGCTGCAGGTGGAGCGCAGCGATGCCTTCGCGCTCGATTTCGCCACCCCCCAATGGGCGGTTACGCCCGGGCAGTCCGCCGTCGTCTATCGCGGCGACGAATGCCTCGGCGGGGGTGTCATCCGTTAGCCGCCCGGGGCGGGGTGATAAAATCGCGCCTCTCCCGATGTCCTCCGCCCTCACCGCCCTTTCGCCGCTCGACGGCCGCTACGCCGCGAAGACCCGCGCGCTGCAGGACCACTTCAGCGAGTTCGCGCTCATGCGCGAGCGTGTGCACGTGGAGGTCGAATGGCTGCTCGCGCTGTCGCACGAGCCCTCGTTCACGGCACTCGAGCCTTTCTCCGCCGATACGCAGGCCCGGCTGCGGAAGGCGGCGGCGGAATTCAGCGTGGCGGACGCCGAACGCATCAAGGCGATCGAGGCGGCCACGAACCACGACGTGAAGGCGGTGGAGTACTGGCTGCGCGAGCGCTTCGCCCCGAACGCCGAAGTGAGCGCCGCGGCGGAGTTCATCCATTTCGCCTGCACGTCCGAGGACATCAACAACCTCTCGCACGCGCGAATGCTGCAGGGCGGCCGCGACAAGGTCCTGCTGCCCGCCATCGACGCCATCGTCGAACGCCTGCGGGCGCTCGCGCGCGAGCACGCCGGAGTGGCCATGCTCTCGCGCACCCATGGCCAGGCCGCCACGCCCACCACGCTCGGCAAGGAGATGGCCAACGTGGCCTGGAGGCTCGCGCGGGCGCGCGCGCGCTTCGCGGCGGTGGAGATGCTGGGCAAGATCAACGGCGCCACCGGCAACTTCAACGCGCACGTCGCCGCCGCGCCGGCCGTCGACTGGCCGCGCTTCGCCGAGCGCTTCGTGGAGAGCCTCGGCGTCGCCTACAACCCGCTCACCATCCAGATCGAGCCGCACGACGCGCTCGCCGAGGCCTTCGACGCCGCGGCGCGGCTGAACACGATCCTCATCGACCTCGATCGCGACATCTGGGGCTACGTGTCGCTCGGGTACTTCAGGCAGAAGGTGAAGGCGGGCGAGGTGGGTTCCTCGACCATGCCCCACAAGGTGAACCCGATCGATTTCGAGAACTCGGAGGGCAACCTCGGCATCGCCAACGCGCTGCTGCGGCACCTGTCGGAGAAGCTGCCCATCTCCCGCTGGCAGCGCGACCTCACGGACTCCACCGTGCTGCGCAACATGGGCGTGGCGTTCGGCTATTGCCTGCTCGCCTACGATTCGTGCCTGCGCGGGCTCTCGAAGCTCGAGGCGAATCCCGCGCGCATCGCGCAGGACCTGGACGGCGCGTGGGACGTCCTCGCCGAAGCGGTGCAGACGGTCATGCGCGCGCATCGCATCCCCGGCTCGTACGAAAAGCTCAAGGACCTCACGCGCGGCAAGGGCGGCATAACGCGTGACGACCTGCAGGCGTTCCTGCGCTCCCTTCCCTTGCCCGAAGCGGAGCGCGAGCGCCTGCTCGCGCTGACCCCGGCGACCTACATCGGGCTCGCCCCGCGCCTCGCGCGCGAGTCGTAGCGCCGCCGCGCTTTCGCGCAGAATGGCGCCCATGGAAGGCGCGACCCCCGGCTGGATCGACGACATTCCCGCAGGCCATGCCGCCTCGCGGCCCGACGCGCTCGCGTTGACCGACGGCGCGCGCCGCCTCACATGGCGCGCCCTCGACCAGGGGCGGCGGCAGTGGGCCCAACGGCTCGCCGCGGCAGGGGTGCGCGCCGGCGACCGGGTGACGGTCGTCGGCGAGAACGGCCCCGAGCTCGTCATGCTCCTGTTCGCGATCACGTCGCTGAAGGCGTGGGTGGTGAATGTCAACGCACGCCTGTCGCGCCCCGAGATCGAGGCCATTCGCGGGCACTGCCGCCCGCGCTGCGCCATCTACCTCGTCGGGGTCTCGCCGGATGCCGGCGCGCACGCCGAACGCCATGCCGTCACGCCGGTGGAGGACCCCGTGTGGGGACGCATCGCGATGGAGCCCTGCGATGCCGCCTCCGAGGCGGAAACCGTGTCGGGCGATCCGCGGCGCGACGTGGCCGCCCTGCTCTACACCACCGGCACGACGGGCACGCCCAAGGGCGTGATGCTGACCCATGCCAACCTGCTGTTCATCGCGCGCACGTCCTCCGCGCTGCGGCGCCTTTCGCCCGCGGACCGCGTCCTGGGCCTGCTGCCGATCTCGCACGTGTACGGCATGGCCTCGGTGTGCCTGGGCACGCTCTGCGCGGGGGCGAGCCTGCACCTGGTGGCGCGCTTCAACGCCGCCGCAACCGCGCGCTTCCTCGCCGAAGAAGCGATCACCGTCTGCCAGGGAGTGCCGGCGATGTACGCGAAGCTGCTCGAGCATTTCCACGCTGCCGGGGTCACGCGCTCGCCGCTTTCGAGCCTGCGGTTCCTCTACGCGGGCGGCTCGCCGCTGCCGCCGCCGCTCAAGACGGAGGCGGAAGCGTTCTTCGGCCTCACGCTGCACAACGGCTACGGGCTCACGGAGGCGGCGCCCACGGTCACCCAGACGCGCCTCGAGGCGCCGCGCCGCGACTGCTCCGTGGGCCCCGTGCTGCCCGGCGAGGAGATCCGCATCGTGGACGGCGAGGGCCTCGACGTGCCCGCCGGCGAGCGCGGCGAGCTCTGGGTGCGCGGGCCGAACGTGATGCGGGGCTATTACCGCGATGCTGCGGCGACCGCGGCCGTCATGCGCCCCGGGGGATGGCTCGCGACGGGCGACATCGCGCGCATCGAAGCCGATGGCGCCGTTTTCATCGAGGGACGCCTGAAGGAGCTCATCATCCGCTCCGGCTTCAACGTCTATCCCGCGGAAGTGGAGGCGGCGTTGAATGCGCACCCCGACGTGACGCAGAGCGCGGTGGTCGGGCGCGAGATCCAGGGCGACGAGGAAGTCGTCGCGTTCGTCGAGCTGGCGCCGCACGCGCGCGTGACGCCCGCCGCGCTGATCGAGTTCGCCGCGGCATCGCTCGCGCCCTACAAGCGGCCTGCGGAGGTGATCGTGCTGCCGGTGCTGCCCGCGGCAGCCAACGGGAAGGTGCTCAAGGGGCGGCTGCGCGAGATGGCCCGCGAAGCCGCCCGCGACCGGCGAACCGGCGTTACTTGACCGGCTGCAGCTCGCCCGCCGACTTGAGCGCGCCGATGTCGCCGCTCATCTCGCCGCCTTCCTGCACCAGCATCTTGCCGTAGCGGATCTTGCCGGAGACGCGGCCCGTCGCGTGGATCACGAGCTTGCTGCGCGCGGTCATCTCGCCCTGGAACTCGCCGCGGATCTCGGCGACGTCCACGTCGACCTTGCCGCTGAAGGCGCCGTGCTCGGCGACCTGGATGGCGCGGCTCACCATCGTCGCCTCGACGCGGCCCTCGACCACCAGCGTGTCGCAGTTGTCGATCTCGACGCCACGCAGCTTGATGTTCGGGCCCACGATGAGCTTGCTGCCGCCGGCCGATTCTTCCTTGGCCAGGGGCGCCTCTTGCGACGGCGCCGGCGTCGCGGCCGCCTTCACCTCGCCGGGCCGGTTGCTCGCCACGATGGCGGGCGTGGCGGCGGGCTGGTTCGCGGCATTGGGCATGGGCGGGGCGTTGCGGGCGGTCTCGCGGCGGCTGAACAAGTTCTCTCCGTATTTCATGGGGGGTTGTCTCCCTGGTAGGAATCAGGGAACCGCCGCATCCATTATTCGTGCCATCGCGTGCCGCAGGGGAAGCGGGTTTGTCCGGGGGATGCCGTTTCGTCGCCGGATGGCTACGCGTCAGCGGCGTCCGACGCAAGGCCGTTGTTTCCTCTGACATTAGGCTGTCGGCATCGACCGACAGGCGCGGCGCAATGCGTCAGCGCGCCGGCGGCGTCTGTCGCCGCGCGGCGTCGAATGGTTTGGAACAAAAAAATTGGATCGCGCCTCCAAGCTTCGTCCAACCCCGAGGCCGAGACATGCGAATCGAGGTTTCCCGCGTTGGCGCCATCGCCGCCGTGGCGTGTCTCGGCCTGGCTCTGTACAGCGCCGCCGCGCCCGCTTCCCCCAATGCAGGCGATTGGCCCATGGCCGCGGGCGATTACGCGAACACGCGCTACAGCGCGCTCGAGCAGGTCACTCGCGAGAACGCGAAGAACCTCAAGCTCGCCTTCAGCTTTCCGACAGGCGCTTTGCGCGGCCACGAGGCTGCGCCGTTGGTGGTGAACGGCACGATGTACATCGTCACCCCCTATCCCAACTGGCTTTACGCGCTCGACCTCGCGAAACCCGGCGCCAACGTGAAGTGGAAGTTCGAGCCCAGGGTCGACGCGACCTCGCAGGGCGTGGCGTGCTGCGACGTGGTGACCCGCGGCGTCGCCTTCGCCGACGGGCGCATCTTCATGGCCACGCTCGATGCGCAGGTGATCGCGGTCGATGCCGCCAGCGGCAAGGAGGTCTGGCGCGAGAAGCTGGGCGACGTCACCCGCGGCGAGACGATCACCATGGCGCCGCTGGTGGTGAAGGGCAAGGTGCTCGTCGGCAACAGCGGCGGCGAGCTCGGCGTGCGCGGCTGGGTCACCGCGCTCGATGCAGCGTCCGGGCACATCGCGTGGCGCGCGTATTCGACCGGGCCCGACAAGGACGTGCTCGTCGGCCCGGCATTCAAGCCTTTCTACGCGAGCGACCAGGGACAGGACCTGGGCGTGAAGACGTGGCCGCCCGAGGCCTGGAAGATCGGCGGCGGCACCGTGTGGGGATTCCTCTCCTACGACCCGGACCTGGATCTCCTCTACTACGGCACGGCGAACCCGGGCCCGTGGAATCCGGAGCAGCGGCCCGGCGCCAACAAGTGGACCTCGGGCGTCTTCGCGCGCAATCCCGCCAACGGCGAGGCGCGCTGGTTCTACCAATGGAGCCCGCACGACCGCCACGACTACGACGGCGTGAACGAGAACGTGCTGGTGGACCTTCCGCTCGGCGGCTCGACGCGCAAGGTGCTGCTGCATGCCGACCGCAACGGCTACCTGTACGTGGTCGATCGCACGACGGGCGAGGTGATCTCCGCCGACCCGTACGTGGCGATCACGACTTCCGAAGGCGTGGATCTCGCGACGGGCGCGCTCAGGTACAACCCGGACAAGGAGCCCCGCGGTGGCAAGGTGATCCACGACATCTGCCCCGGATCCGCCGGCGGCAAGGACTGGCAGCCCTCGGCGTGGTCGCCGCGCACGCGCTGGCTCTACATCCCGCACCAGAACCTCTGCCAGGACGCGAGCACCTACGAGGTGAGCTACATCGCGGGCACGCCCTATGTAGGCGCGGACCTCAAGATGAAGGCGGGCCCCGGCGGCTACCGCGGCGAGTTCGCGGCGTGGGACCCGGTCGCGCGCCGCAAGGCGTGGAGCGTGCGCGAGAAGTTTCCGGTATGGAGCGGCGCGCTCGCGACCGCGGGCGACGTCGTGTTCTACGGCACGATGGACGGCTACTTCAAGGCGGTGGATGCCAGGACCGGCGCGGCCCTCTGGCAGTTCAAGACGGATTCCGGCGTGATCGGCCAGCCCATCTCCTACCAGGGACCCGATGGCAAGCAGTACATCGCCGTGATGTCCGGCGTGGGCGGCTGGGCCGGCGCGGTGGTCTCCGGCGACCTCGACATCCGCGATGGCGCCGCGGCCGGTGGCTTCGTCAACGCGATGCGCGACCTGCCGCAATACACGAAGAAGGGCGGAACGCTCTATGTGTTCACGCTTCCGTAGCGCGCTCGCCATCCTGCTCGCCGTGGGCGCCGGCGCCGTCCGCGCCGAAGCCCCGCGCGTGCTGCGCGTCTGCGCCGACCCCGACAACCTGCCCTACTCCCGCGCCGACGGCAGCGGCTTCGAGAACCGCATCGCCGGCATCGTCGCCGAGGAGATGCACGCGCAGCTGCGCTATGCGTGGATGCCGTTCTACCGCGGCTTCGTGCGCAAGACGCTGGGCGAAGGATCGTGCGACGTCTTCATCGGCGTGCCGGCGGACTTCGAGCGCGTCATGACGACGCGCCCCTATTACCGCTCGGCGTACGCATTCGTGTCGCGCGATCCGCGGCCGGTGCGCTCCTTCGACGATCCGCGCCTCGCGCACGTGAGGGTGGGCGTGCAGCTCATCGGCAACGACCTCGCGGCGACGCCGCCCGGATACGCGCTCGCGCGCCGCGGCGTGACGCGAAACGTGCAGGGCTTCACCGTGATGGGGGACGGCCCCGCGGCCCAGCGCATGGTGGCCGCGCTCGCGCAGGGCCGGCTCGACACCGCGCTCATCTGGGGGCCGCAGGCGGGTTATTTCGCCGCGCACGCCGCCGCGCCGCTCCACGTGACGCTGGCGAGCGCGCCCGCGGAAGCCGACGGCATGCCTTTCGAGTTCGCGATCGCCATGGGGGTGAAGCGCGGCAACCGCGAGCTGCGCGACGAGCTGGACGCCATCATCGAGAAGCGCCGCCAAGACATCGACGCGATCCTCGCCGCCTACGACGTGCCGAGGACGGACAAGCCGTGAGCCTGCGCGCGCGCCTCGCGATCGTGTTGTTCGCCGCCGTCGTCGCGGGCGCCATGGGCGGCTGCGACCGCGAGCTTCGCAAGCTCTCGAAGCCCGCCAGCGGCGGTCCCCTTCCGGCGGCCGGCGCGCGGCAAGGCGAGATCCAGCCCGGCCAGCCCGGCGAGGGCATCGTGTCCACCTCGGCCGCACGCACGTACGACGGCGAGAACGCGTGGGAGCTCAGCCAGGGCAAGCGCCTCTTCCGCTGGTACAACTGCTCGGGCTGCCATGCCCAGGGCGGCGGCGGCATGGGCCCGGCGCTCATGGACGACAGGTGGATCTATGGCGCGGACCCGGACACGATCTACCAGACGATCATGAACGGGCGGCCCAACGGCATGCCGGCGTTCCACGGCCGCATACCGGAAGAGCAGGCGTGGCAGCTCGTGGCCTACGTGCGCTCCATGAGCGGGCTGGCGCCCAAGTCCGCCGCGCCCGGCCGCTCCGACGGCATCTCCGCCTCGCCCGCGGAGGCGCAGCGCGACAAGGAGCAGCCGCGCACGACCGGTCCCACGCCCCCGGTGAGGACGCAATGAACGCGGTGCAGCGTGTGCTGGAGGTCGCGGGCACGCAGGCGGCGCACATCCGCGACCTGTGGTGGTTCACGATCGCGGTCTGCGCCCTCGTCTTCGTGCCGTTGATGGTGGTCTTCCTGTGGACGCTGTGGCGCCGGCCGCGGGCCACGGAGGCCACGCCGCCCGACGTGGCCGTGGTCGCAGGCCGCGAGCCGAGGCCGAAGCGCTTCGTGGTGGGCGCCCTCACGATCGTCGTCATCGGGCTCGTGGCGTTGCTGGGGGCCAGCGTGCGCACGGACCACGCGCTGGCGCAGCTGCCGCTGGACGGCGCCATCAACATCCGCGTGACCGGCCACCAATGGTGGTGGGACGTGCAGTACGAGGACCCGGATCCGACGAAGGTCTTCAGCACCGCCAACGAGATCTACATCCCGGTGAAGAAGCCCGTCGTGCTGACGCTGCAATCCGACGACGTGATCCACAGCCTCTGGATCCCGAGCCTGCACGGCAAGAAGGACCTCATTCCCGGCCACACCCTGACGCTGACGCTCGATGCGGACAAGCCCGGCAAATACCGCGCGCAATGCGCCGAATTCTGCGGCCTGCAGCACGCCTTCATGGCGCTCGTCGTGAACGCCGTGCCCCAGGCCGACTTCGACAACTGGCGCCAGGCGCAGTCGAAGCCGGCGCCCGATCCCGCCGATGCGCAGCAGAAGCGCGGGCAGGCGCTCTTCCTGGGGGGAACCTGCATGATGTGCCACGCCATCCAGGGCACGACGGCGAACGGGCGCATGGCGCCCGACCTCACCCACATCGCCAGCCGCGAGGCGCTCGCCGCCGGGACGCTCGCGAACACGCCGCAGAACCTCGGCGCGTGGATCGCGGACCCCGGCAAGTTCAAGCCCGGCGTGAACATGCCGGCGCACCACGTGTCGCGCGAGGATCTCGACGCGCTCGTGGCCTACCTGGGTACGCTCAAATGAACGCGACCAGGACACCTGCGCGCAGCACCGGCGGCTCGCCATCGGCCGAGGGGGCGCGCCTGGAGGAGACGTGGCGCGATCCGCCCGGATTCGCGGGCTGGCTCTCCGCGGTCAACCACAAGTCCATCGGCCGGCGCTTCATCGTCACCGCGTTCGCGTTCTTCGTGCTGGGCGGCCTGCTCGCCGCGTGCATGCGCATGCAGCTCGCGCGGCCCGACAACCACCTCATCGGCCCCGACCTCTACAACCAGATCTTCACGCTGCACGGCACGACGATGATGTTCCTGTTCGCCGTGCCGGTGATGCAGGCGATGGCGGTGTACCTGGTGCCGCTCATGATCGGCCAGCGCAGCACCGCGTTCCCGCGCATGACCGCGTACGCCTACTGGGTGTACCTCTTCGGCGGGATCATGATCTTCGTCGCGTTCGCCCTGCGCATGGGGCCGGATGCCGGATGGTTCAGCTACGTGCCGCTGGCGGGCCCCGAATACGGCCCGGGGAAACGCAACGATTTCTGGGCGCAGCTCATCACGTTCACCGAGGTCTCGGGCCTGCTGATCTCCGTGGACATCATCACCACGGTGCTGCGCCTGCGCGCGCCGGGCATGACGTTCGCGCGCATCCCGCTGTTCGTGTGGGCGATGCTCGTCACCGCGTTCATGATCATCTTCGCGATGCCCGCGGTCATGCTCGCCTCCACGATGCTCATCATGGACCGCCTCGTGAGCACGCACTTCTTCAACCCGGCCGAGGGCGGCGACGCGCTGCTGTGGCAGCACATGTTCTGGTTCTTCGGCCACCCCGAGGTGTACTTCATCTTCATCCCCGGCCTGGGCTTCATGTCCGCGATCATCGCCACGTTCGCGCGGCGCCCGGTCTTCGGCTACCCCGCGATGGTGATGTCGCTGATCGCGACGGCGTTCCTCTCGTTCGGGCTGTGGGTCCACCACATGTTCGCCACGAACGTGCCGGAGCTCGGCAAGGCGTTCTTCACCGCCATGAGCATGATGATCGCGATACCGACGGCCACGCAGATCTTCTGCTGGATCACCACGCTCGCCACCGGCCGGCTCAACTTCCGCACGCCCCTGCTCTTCGTGCTCGGCTTCTTCTTCATCCTCGTGGTGGGCGGCCTCACGGGCCTCATCCTCGGCTCCGTGCCGCTCGACCTGCAGGTGCACGACACGTACTTCGTGGTGGCGCACCTGCACTACGTGCTCATCGGCGGCGCCGTCTTCCCGCTCTTCGGCGCCTGGTACTACTGGTTCCCGAAGATCACGGGCCGCATGATGGGCGAGAAGCTCGGCCGCTGGAACTTCTGGCTCTTCTTCATCGGCTTCAACGTCGCGTTCTATCCCATGCATCACCTGGGGCTCCAGGGCATGCCGCGCCGCGTCTACACGTATCCGGCCGAGATGGGCTGGGGCACGCTGAACCTCGTGTCGACCGTCGGCGCGGTCACGATCGCCGTGAGCGTGCTGCTGTTCATCATCAACGCCGTGCGCAGCCTGCGCCGCGGGGCGGTGGCCGCGGACAACCCCTGGGGCGCCTCGAGCCTCGAGTGGGCCACGGCCTCGCCGCCGCCGGCGCACAACTTCGTATCGCCGCCCGTGGTCGGCGGGCGCGAGCCGCTCTGGGAGCCGTCGAAGGATCCCGGCGCGCCCACGCACGTCGTCGGCCTTTCCCTCGAGACGCGCGAAGGCCTCGCGACCACGCCGCTCGATGCGCGGCCGGACCATCGCTACAACTTCCCGACGCCCACGATCTGGCCTTTCCTGAGCGCGGTGGCCACCACGATCATGTTCATCGCCTCGATCTTCTCGCCCTGGGCCGTGGTGTGGGGCGCGATCCTCGTGATGATTCCCGTCACCGCATGGTTCTGGCCGAGGCGGGACGAAACCGCGCGGCATCTCGCGCTGGAGAAACGCCCGTGACGAAGCGCAAGCGCCTTTCCAGCACGCCGGCGGGGCCCACGCCCGGCAAGGTCACCCTGGCGAGCGCCCTCGACGTGGCGCAGTTGCCCAGCTACGCGTTCGGGCCGCGCAGCCTCATGTGGTGGGGCACGATGGGCATCATCGCCATCGAGGGCACCGTGTTCGTCATGATGGTGGTGACGTACTTCTACCTGCGCGCGCAGGCCGAC
>DASTGG010000224.1:0-11920 GCA_035719385.1 Usitatibacter sp. | reverse complement strand
GCGCACGAGCTGCACCGGCTGCTCCCGCGGCGCAAGCTCGTGCTGGGGATCGACCGCCTCGACTACACCAAGGGAATCGCGCTGCGCCTGCGCGCATTCCAGTCGCTGCTCGAGCGCTACCCGGAGCTGCGAGGCCAGGTCTCGCTGATCCAGGTCGTGGTCCCCAGCCGCGAGGACATCCCGCAATACCAGGTAATGAAGACCGAGATCGAGCAGCTCGTCGGACGCATCAACGGCTCCCTCGCGCGGCCCGGCGGCTGGGTGCCGGTGTGGTACGAGTATCGGAGCCTCTCGCGCCTGGAGCTCCTCGCCTACTATCGCGCCGCCGACATCGCGCTCGTCACGCCCCTCAAGGACGGGATGAACCTCGTGGCGAAGGAATATTGCGCGTGCAGCATCGAGGAAGACTGCGTGCTGATCCTCTCGGAATTCGCCGGCGCCGCCGAGGAGCTCGCCTCGGGCGCGCTGCTCGTGAATCCCTACGACGTGCAGGGTGTGGCCGAGGCCATCCGCCGCGCGCACCTCATGCCGAAGGAGGAGCGCGTGGCGCGCATGCGATCGATGCGGCGCCAGATCCGGCGCCACGACGTGTTCGGCTGGGTCGATGCCTTCCTGCGCGTGGCGCTGGCGCGCAAGCTGCGCGACTTCCCGGCTCCCGAGCCGCGCATGCGCCATGCGGCGTGGGAGCACCTGCCCGTCTGAGAGCCGCGGTCAGCGCGCCGCGTCGAGCACCATCCGCGCCGCCTTCTCGGCGATCATCACCACGGCCGCGTGCGTGTTCCCCGACACGAGCGTGGGCATGATCGACGCATCGGCCACGCGAAGCCCGGCGATCCCGCGCACACGCAACGCGGGATCGACCACCGCCGCGTCATCGATGCCCATCCGGCACGTGCCCACCGGGTGGAAGATGGTCTGGCCGTATTGCCGCGCGAAGGCGAGCAGCTCCTCGTCGCTGCGCACGTCCGTGCCCGGCCGGTATTCCTCGACGAGGTAGGGCCGCAGCGCCTCGGTCGCGGCGAGCCGCCGCGCGTACCGCAGCGACTCGATCGCGTAACGGCGGTCGGTATCGGCGTCGAGGTAGTTGGCGTGGATCACCGGCGCGGCGAGCGGGTCCGCCGATGCGAGGCCGATCGTTCCGCGCGATTCGGGCCGCAGCTGGCACACCGAGAACGTGCATCCCGGCCAGGGATGCACGGCGCCGCCCGCGACATCGGCCGAAAGCGTGCCGAAGTGGAACTGGATGTCCGGCGTGCGCGCCTGCGGCACGAGGCGCGTGAAAAGGCCGCCCTGGTTGATCCCGACCGCGAGCGGGCCGCGCCGCAGCAGCAACCATTCGAGCCCCATGCGCAGGCGCCCGGACACGGAGCGCAATGCGTCGTTCGTCGTGATCGGCTTCGAGACCCTGAAGATGAGCCGCAGCTGCAGGTGGTCCTGCAGGTTGCGCCCCACCTCCGGGCGGTCGGCGACGACCGGAATGCCGAGGCGCTGCGACGAGCGTGCATCGCCGACCCCGGACAGCTGCAGCAGTTGAGGGCTTTGCACCGCGCCGGCCGCGAGCACCACTTCGCGCGCCGCATGCGCCTGCACGACCCGCCCATGCTGGCGGAATTCCACGCCTGTCGCGCGCGCCCCGGCGAAGAGGATTCGCGTGGCCTGCGCCTGCGTGCGCACCTCGAGGTTGGCGCGCTTGCGCGCGGGCGCGAGGTAGCCCACGGCGGTGCTGCACCGCCAGCCGCGGCGCGTGAACAGCTGGTAGTAGCCCACGCCTTCCTGGCGCGCGCCGTTGAAATCGTCGTTGCGCGGCACGCCGAGCTCACGCGCGCCCGCGATGATCGCTTCCATCAGCTCGTGCGGGCGGCCGATGTCGGAGCACCACTGGGGACCCGAATCGCCGTGCCAATCGTCGGCGCCGCGCGTGTTGTGCTCCATGCGGATGAAGTCGGGCAGCACGTCGCGCCACGACCAGCCTTCGTTGCCGAGCGCCGCCCAATGGTCGTAGTCCTCGGGCTGGCCGCGGATGTAGATGAGCCCGTTGATCGAGCTCGATCCGCCGAGCCCGCGCCCGCGCGGCCAGTACATCTCGCGCCCCGCCATGTGGGGCTCGGGCGCCGTCCTGAAGCCCCAGTTGTAGCGCGGGTGGAACATCGTCCTGCCATAGCCGATGGGGATGTGGATCCACAGGTAACGATCCTCGGGCCCCGCTTCCAGCAACAGCACGCGATGGCGGCCGCTCTCGGTCAGGCGGTTGGCGAGCACGCAGCCCGCGGTGCCGCCGCCCACGACGATGTAATCGAACGGCGTCATAGCGGCCGCACCTTCGACGGATCGGGACTGTCGGCGAACTCGAGGAACGCCTCGGCGAGCCGCCCGCTCTCGGCAATGGCCTGGCGCCAGTAGCGCATGCGCCCCGCGTCGTCGCCCGCGAAGCGCGCGAAATCCCTGCGGTCCGGGAGCTTGCCGTGCGGCAGCCGCGCGAGGTATTCGCGCGACGGCGCCACGAGCACGACGTTGTCGAGCCATTCGCCCGAGGCGCGCCGCCAGGGCAGCCCCTTGTCGAGCCAGCCGGGCACGATGCGGTCGGTGAAGTGCGGATAGAGCACGAGCCCGGGCGCATGGTGATACGGCAGGTGCAGGTGATAGTCGATGATGCCGCCGTCCCAGTACACGCCCGCGGGCGCCTGTGGAATGTCGGGCACGCCTTCGAGCACGAGCGGAATCGAGGCCGACGCCAACAGCGCCTGCGCGAGGTTGCCGCGGTCGAGCCGCACCACATGCGTATGGAAGGCGTCGAACCGGATCGGCTTCACTTCGCCGGGCGCCGCGAGCGCGCCCACGACGATGAACGGCGGCGGGTCGCGCGCGTCCTGGAAGACCACGCGGTCGATGAACTTCGCGAGGTAGCGGCGGCCCAGTGCGTTGGCGATCGCGGCGAATCCGAATCCCACGCTCGTATGCAGCGAAGAGTCGCGCGTGAGCGGCCATCGCCCGCGCACCGCGAGCACGTGCAGGCGGTAATGCGGGTGTGCGAGGATCTCGTGCTCGCGATGCGCGTAGAGCGCCTTCAGCATCGCGCGCGCCGAATCCGAGACGAACCGGCGCGTCGGCCGGGGCGGATACGACTGCCCGGTATAGGCGCGCGCGAAATCCTCGAGCGCGGACACCGGATCGGCGCAGCAGGCCGCGGCGAAGCGCCACGCGCCGATGGAAGCGCCGACGAGGTGGCGCACGCGCGGGGCCCGCGGCAGCCATTCGCCGAAGAGCATGCGGTCGAGCGCCGCGATGCCGAGCCCCTTGGGCCCGCCGGCCGCGCCCGGGATGAGGTCCACCATCGCGGGATCGAGCCCCTCGCGGCGGATCCGCGCGAGCGCGCGGGGACCCGCGCGGATGACGAGGGTGTCGATGGCCTTCAGGGCTCGAGCGGGCGCACGATGGCGGCGAACTCGCCCGTCATCTCCTGCAGCTGCGAGATGCGGAATCGCTTCTCGAGCTTCGGCCGCCACCACGACGACGGCTGCTGGATCAGGTGCGCGTTGCGCCCGTCGGGCAACGTCTTCTTGGCGGGGCGGTTGGCGATCACGAAGAAGCCGATATTGCGCGTGACGCGCCGCAGGTCGTCGAGCACCTCGTCGAGGCACTCCGGCTCCACGTGCTCGAGCACGTCCGTGCACACCACGACGTCGGCCGGCTCCGGCGGCGCGTCGAGCCCGGGAATGCACGGATCGTAGTTGCGGATCGCGAAGCCGAGCGTGCGCTCGAGCGTGCGCTGCCCGCACCCGTAATCCAGGATGTCGCGCGAGCCAGCGACCTTGCACACGTTCAGCACCGTCGGCGCCCAGCGCTGTCCGCTGAGGCCATAGTTGCCCACCGCATGCAACGCGCGGTTCTGCTCGAGATACCCGGGAGTGATCTTCACCCCCAAATTATAATTGCCAAAAACCCCCTCCCCTCCCATGTCCACCCTCTTCTCGCCGCTGCAGCTGCGCTCCCTCGTCCTGCCCAACCGCATCATGGTCTCGCCCATGTGCCAGTACTCGTCGGACAACGGCATGCCGAACGAATGGCACCTCGTGCACCTCGGCAGCCGCGCCGTCGGCGGCGCGGCGCTGGTGTGCGTCGAGGCGAGCGGCGTCGCGCCCGAAGGCCGCATCACGCCCTGGGACGCCGGCATCTGGTCGCGCGAGCATGCGGCCGCGTGGAAGCCGGTCGCCGCGTTCATGCGCGCGCAGGGCGCCGTCCCGGCGATCCAGCTCGCGCATGCGGGCCGCAAGGCCTCGGTGGACAAGCCGTGGCGCGGCGGCAAGCCGATGGCGCCCGCCGATGGCGGGTGGACCCCGCTCGGCCCGAGCAAGATCGCCTTCGGGCAGTACCGCGTGCCGCGCGCGATGACGGCCGCCGACATCGCGAAGACGATCGACGATTTCCGCCGCGCCGCCGGCTACGCGCTCGAAGCGGGTTTCGACGTCGTCGAAGTCCACGGCGCGCACGGCTACCTGCTGCATTCCTTCTGCTCGCCGCTGTCGAATCGCCGCACCGACGAATACGGCGGCTCGCTGGACAACCGCCTGCGCTTCCCGCTCGCCGTCGCACGCGCCGTGCGCGAGGCGTGGCCACAGGACAAGCCCGTCTTCTATCGCATCTCGGCGACCGACTGGGCGCCGGGCGGCTGGGACGTCGAGCAATCGATCGAGCTGTGCAAGCGCCTCAAGGACATCGGCATCGACCTCGTCGACTGCTCGAGCGGCGGCAACATCCACGACGCGAAGATGAAGCTGGGGCCCGGCTACCAGGTGCCCTTCTCCGAGGCGGTCCGCGCCGCGACCGGCATCGCAACCTGCGCCGTGGGGCTGATCACGGATGCGGTGCAGGCCGAGGAGATCGTGTCGCTGGGGCGCGCGGATGCCGTGTGCCTCGCGCGCGCGATGCTGCGCGATCCGTACTGGCCCCGCCACGCGGCAAAGTCGCTCGGCGTCGACCTGCCGTGGCCCGACCCGTACAAACGCTGCGACGTGGGGCCGCTCGGCCGGTAGGATCGACGCTGTGCGCGAGCGCCGCGCGCGTGTAATATAAGTCATTCCTAATATATTGCCCGGCGCCCGCCGGCACGGACGTGACCGAGCGTGCCGAAATCAGGAAGACCACGTGCTACATGTGCGCCTGCCGGTGCGGCATCCGCGTGCATTTGCGTGATGGGGACATTCGCTACATTGATGGCAACCCGGACCACCCGCTCAACCACGGGGTGATCTGCGCCAAGGGCGCCTCGGGCATCATGAAGCAGCATTCGCCGGCGCGGCTCACGCAGCCGCTGCTGCGCAAGGCCGGCGCCGAGCGCGGCGCCGCCGACTTCGAGCCCATCTCGTGGGACCGCGCTTTCGACATCCTCGCCGGCCGCCTCGCGCGGATTCGCGCCACCGACCCGAAGAAGTTCGCGCTCTTCACCGGGCGCGACCAGATGCAGGCCCTCACCGGGCTCTTCGCACGCCAGTTCGGCACGCCGAACTACGCGGCGCATGGCGGCTTCTGCTCCGTGAACATGGCCGCGGGCATGATCTACACCATGGGCGGCTCGTTCTGGGAGTTCGGCGGGCCCGACCTGGACCGCGCGAAGCTCTTCGTGATGATTGGCACGGCCGAGGACCATCACTCCAATCCGCTCAAGATCGCGATCTCGAAGTTCAAGCGCGCCGGCGGCCGCTTCATCTCGATCAACCCGATCCGCACCGGCTACTCGGCGATCGCGGACGAATGGATCCCGATCCGCCCGGGCACGGACGGCGCGCTGCTGCTGGCGCTCATCCGCGAGCTGATCGAAACCGGGCTCTACGACGAGGAGTTCGTCGCGCGCTACACCAACGGCGGCTGGCTCATCGACATGGCCGAAGCGAGCGAGCGCCACGGGCTGCCGGTGCTCGATCGGTCGAGCGGCGAGGGGCACGCGCTCTTCCCGCAGAACCATTTGTGGTGGGATCGCGAGGGCGGCGGTCCCGTGCCCAGCCACCGGCCCGGCGTCGATCCGCAGCTGCGCGGCGCGTTCACGCTCCCCGACGGCACACCGGTGAAGCCCGCGTTCGAGCTGCTGGCCGAGCGCGTGCGCGAGTGCACGCCCGAGTGGGCCGCCGAGATCACCGGCATTCCCGCCGCGACCATCCGGCGCCTGGCGCGCGAGATGGGCGTCACCGCCCGCGACCAGGCCTTCGAGCTGCCGGTCCGCTGGACCGATTGCTGGGGCGAGGAGCACGCCAGCGTCACCGGCCGCCCCGTCGCCTTCCACGCGATGCGCGGCCTCGCGGCGCATTCGAACGGCTTCCACACCGTGCGCGCGCTCGCGATCCTCATGTCGATGCTGGGGACCATCGACCGGCCCGGCGGCTTCCGCCACAAGGCGCCCTATCCGCGCGCCATCCCGCCGAGCTCCAAGGGGCCGAGCCATCCGGACCAGGTGAAGCCCGATACGCCGCTGCCCACGCCGGCGCTCGGCTGGCCCGCCTCGCCCGACGACCTCTTCGTGGACGATGCCGGCGCGCCCGGGCGCATCGACAAGGCGTTCTCGTGGGAATACCCGCTCGCCGTGCACGGGCTGATGCACACGGTGATCACCAACGCCTGGCGCGGCGATCCCTATCGCATCGACACGCTGCTCATCTTCATGGCGAACATGGCGTGGAACTCGACCATGAACACGGGCGAGATCCGGCGGATGCTCAACGACCGCGACGAGAAGGGCGAATTCAAGATCCCCTTCCTCGTCATGTGCGACGCGTTCCAGTCGGAGATGACCGCGTTCGCCGACCTCGTGCTGCCCGACACGACGTACCTCGAGCGCCACGACGTGATGTCGATCCTCGACCGCCCGATCTCGGAATTCGACGGGCCGATCGATTCCGTGCGCGTGCCCGTCGTGCCGCCGAAGGGCCAATGCAAGCCGTTCCAGGAAGTGCTGATCGAGCTGGGCGGGCGACTGCGCCTTCCCGCGTTCACGCATCCCGACGGCTCGCGCCGCTTCCGCGATTACCCCGACTTCGTCCTGAACTGGGAAACGTCGCCGGGCTCGGGATTCGGCTTCCTCAGCGGCTGGCGCGGCGCCGACGGAAAGCAGCACCTGCGCGGCGCGCCGAACCCGAACCAATGGGAGATGTACGCGGCGAACAACTGCGTGTTCCACCTGCCGCTCGCCGAGGAGCACCGCTACATGCGCAACTGGAACCGCGGCTACCTGCGCTGGGCCGTGGACAACGGCATGCGGCGCTACGACAACCCGCTGGTGATCCAGCTCTATTCTGAAGTGCTGCAGGAGTTCCGCCTGGCCGCGCGCGGACGCCGTCCGGGCCGGCAGCCGCCGGAGCACCTGCGCACGCGCATCGGGCACTACTGCGATCCCCTGCCGTTCTACTACGAGCCTTTCGAGGCGCAGGTCGTCGACCGCAAGGAGTTCCCGCTCACGGCGGTCACGCAACGCCCCATGGCGATGTACCACTCGTGGGATTCGCAGAACGCGTGGCTGCGGCAGATCCACGGCCACAACTATCTCTTCATGAACCCGATCACCGCGGGCGCCTGCCGCATCGAGGATGGCGGCTGGATGTGGATCGAGTCGCCGTGGGGCGAGGTGCGCTGCATGGCGCGCTACAGCGAGGCGGTGGAGCCGGGCACCGTGTGGACCTGGAACGCGATCGGCAAGGCGCCGGGCGCGTGGGGCCTCGCGCCGGATGCCGACGAGGCGCGCCTGGGCTTCCTGCTCAACCACCTCATCACCGACGAGCTGCCCGCGGGCGAGGATGCGCGCATTTCCAACTCCGACCCGGTGACGGGCCAGGCCGGCTGGTACGACGTGCGCGTGCGCATCCGCCCGGCCGAGGGCCACGAAGCGGCGCACGTGGCGCCGACGTTCGCGGCGATGCCGCGGGCTCCCGGCATGGGAGGCAAGCGCCGTTCGTGGCTCGCGTATTTCGCCGGAGGCGCGAAGCGATGACGCAGCTCGCCCTCGTGATCGACCTGAACGTGTGCGTGGGCTGCCATGCCTGCGTGACGAGCTGCAAGGAATGGAACACGTCGGGCGTCGCCGGCCCGCTCGCCGACATGCTCCCGTACGGGGCCGATCCCATCGGCACGTTCTTCAACCGCGTGCAGACCTTCGAGGTCGGCCAGTACCCGAACACGCAGACCGTCCACTTTCCCAAGTCGTGCCTGCATTGCGAGGATCCGCCGTGCGTGCCGGTGTGCCCGACGGGCGCGAGCTACAAGCGCAAGGAAGACGGCATCGTGCTCGTGGACTACGACAAGTGCATCGGCTGCAAGTACTGCTCCTGGGCGTGCCCCTACGGCGCGCGCGAGTTCGATGCGCGCCAGAAGGTGATGAAGAAGTGCACCTTGTGCGTGGACCGCATCTACGACGAGAATCTGCCGGCGTCCGATCGCAAGCCGGCGTGCGTCATGGCGTGCCCGACGAGCGCGCGCCTGTTCGGCGACGTGCACGATCCGCAATCGACGGTGTCGCGCGCGATCGCCGAACGCGGCGGCTACGCGCTGATGCCGGAATGGGAGACGAAGCCCGCGAACCGCTACCTGCCCCGCAGGATCAACGAATGCAGCCTGCCCTCTCCGTCGTCTTCCTCACCACCCTGATCGGCGCGGGCCAGGGACTCTTCCTCGCCCTGTACGGCGCCGAGCTGGCCGCGGGACCCGGGAGCGACGCGCGCTTCTTCGTGACGGGCGCCGCCTTCTCGCTCGCGCTGTGCGCGCTGGGCCTGGTCGCGTCCTTCTTCCACCTCGGGCGGCCGGAGCGCGCGTGGCGCACGGCCACGCGGTGGCGCACATCGTGGCTGTCGCGCGAAGTCGTCGCCTTGCCCGTGTTCATGGCGCTCGTCGCGGCTTACGGCGCATTGCGCTACGCCGGCTCGGCGTGGGCGCTGCCGGCGGGCGCGCTCGCCGTGCTCGCCTGCATCGCGCTGTTCGTGTGCACCTCGATGATCTATGCGTCCATCCGCTTCCTGCAGGAATGGGCGAGCCCGTATACGTTGCCGAATTTCTTCCTGATGGGATGCGCCTCGGGGCTCACCCTCGCGGTCGCCCTGGCGGCGGCGCAGGCCCCGGCGCTCGCGTGGCCCTGCGCCATCGCCGCCGTCGCGGCATCGCTCGCCGCGCTCGCCGTGCGGCTCGCCTCCCTCGCGCGCAACGATCGCCTGCGCCCGAAGTCGACCCTGCAGTCGGCGATCGGCATCGCCAACCCGCGCATCCGCCAGAAATCGCAGGGCTTCACCGCGTCGTCGTTCAACACGCGCGAGTTCTTCCACGGCGTCTCGCCCGAGGGCATGCGCGCCGTGCGGGTCGCATTCATCCAGATGGCCTTCATCGTCCCGGTGCTCCTCGTGCTGGGGGGCATGAAGGCGAATTCGCCCGGCATGCTGGCGGCGGCGTTCGGCCTGCAGTACGCCGGCCTCGTGGTGGAGCGCTGGTACTTCCTCGCGCAGTCGAGCCACCCGCAGAACCTGTACTACCAGGCGCGCGCATGATCTCGGCGCTCCACGCGGCAACCGCGACCGCGCCGTGGTGGTTCTGGCCGCTGTCGCTGTTCATCGTCTGTTTCTTCCTCGGCATCATCGCCGTGCCCGCGGGCGTGGGCGGCGGCGTGGTGTTCGTGCCGATCGTTGCGGCGTTCTTTCCGTTCCACATCGACTTCGTGCGCGGCGCCGGATTGCTCGTGGCGCTTTCCGGCGCGCTGGCGGCGGGGCCGCGCATGCTGGAGAGCGGGCTCGCCAACCTGCGGCTCGCATTGCCGCCGGCGCTCATCGCCTCCGCGGCTTCGATCGCGGGCGCGATGATCGGCCTGATCCTGCCGGAGTCCATCCTGCAGGTCGCGCTCGGCGCCACCATCCTCGGCATCATGGCGATCATGGCGCTCGTGAAGAACGACGACCTGCCGAAGATCGAGGCGCCGGACCCGATCTCGAGGGCGTTGGGCCTGCACGGCGTGTTCGTCGATGGCGCGACCGGCGAGAGCCACGCGTGGCAGGCGCACCGCACGCCGGTCGGGCTCGTGCTGTTCGTGGGCATCGGCATCGTGGCCGGGATGTTCGGGCTCGGCGCGGGATGGGCGAACGTGCCGGTCCTCAACCTCGTGATGGGCGTTCCGCTCAAGGTGGCCGCCGGCACGTCGAGCTTCGTCATCTCGCCGGCAGCGGCGCTGGTGTACCTCAACCAGGGCGGGCTGCTGCCGATGATCGCCGCGCCTTCGGTCGCGGGCATGATGCTGGGATCGGTGATCGGCGCGCACGTGCTGCACAGCGTGCCCGCGAGGAAAGTGCGCCGCCTGGTGCTGGCGCTGATGTTCTTCGCCGGGCTGCGCGCGCTCGCGAAGGGCATGGGGTGGTGGGCATGAGCCCGGTCACCGCGCACGACGCCCTCGACGCGCAGCGGCGCTATGCCCAGTGGCTGCGATGGACGACCCGCATCGGCGTCGTGCTGCTCATCGCCACGTTCGTGGTCTACATCACCGGCCTGGTGCCGGACTACGTGCCGATCTCGCGCCTGCCGTCGTTGTGGGGCCAGTCCGCCGCGCAGGTGCTGCGCCTCACCCACATCCCGCCCGGCTGGCACGGATGGGCCTCGCTCATCCTGCACGGCGACATGATGGTCCTGGGCACGCTGGGCGTGCTCATCTGCTCCTCGATCCTGTGCCTGGCCGCGGCGATGCCGGTCTTCTGGCGGCGCGGCGAGCATGTCCTCGTCGTGATCTCCGTGCTGCAGATCCTGGTGCTCGCGGTGGCCGCTTCCGGCGTGCTCGCGCGTTAGCCGGAGCCGTTCAACGCAGGGCTGGAGTCACGCAGCGGCGGGCAGCAGCTCGAGCAGCTTGAGCCGTTGCACCTTGCCCGACGGCCCGCGCGGCAACTCCTCGACGAAGCGGATCGCCTTGGGCGTCTTGTAGCGCCCGAGCTTCTCGACGCAGAAGGCCTTCAGCTCCTCCTCGCTGCATTCGATGCCGGGCCGGCGAATGACGCACGCCATGATCTCCTGCCCGTAATGCCGGTCGGGCACGCCGACCGCCGCGGCGTCGAGCACCGCGGGATGGCGCAGCAGCACCTCGTCGATCTCGCGCGGCGCGATGTTCTCGCCGCCCTTGATGATGAGCTCCTTGATGCGGCCGGTGACGAAGAAGAACCCGTCCGCATCGCGCACGCCGACGTCGCCCGAGCGGAACCAGCCCCCGGGAAAGAACGCGCCCGCGGTGGCCGAGGGATTCTTGTAGTAGCCCTGGGTCACCTGCGGGCCGCGGATCACGATCTCGCCCGGCGTGCCGTCGGGCAGCTCCTCGCCCTTGTCGTCCACGACGCGCGCTTCGCAGCCCGAGGGCCGCCCCACGGAGCCCACCTTTCGCCGCTCCGGCTCGTACGGGTTCGAGAACGCGGGCGCCACGGTCTCGGTGAGGCCCATGGTCTCGATGACGCCGATGCCGAACTTGTCCTGGAAGGCGCGCAGGTGCTCGGGCGGCAGCGGCGCCGAGGCCGAGCGGCCGAAGCGCACCTTCGCGAGCGCCTCGCGCGGCGGCGCGGGCCCTTCGAGCAGGTAGCTCACCATCGTGGGCACGAAATTGAGCCACGTGCATTCGCAACCGGTCACGAGCTCCCAGAACCGGCTCGCGGAGAACCTCGGCGGCATCGCGAGCGAGCCGCCGTGGGCGAGCGGCGCGAGCATCGTCACCGCGAACGCGTTGATGTGATAAAGCGGGAGCACCGCCGTCACGCGATCGGACGGTCCCAGCCGGTGCTCGCGGCTGATGATGTGCGCGTTCGCCGTCACGTTCGACTGCGTGAGCATGACGCCCTTCGGCGTTCCGGTCGTCCCCGACGTGTACATGAGCAACGCGAGGGCATCGGCGCTCACCGCAGGCTGCTCGAGGCGCGCATCCTCGTCGCTCTCGTCC
>DASTGG010000223.1:0-2430 GCA_035719385.1 Usitatibacter sp. | reverse complement strand
AAATGCGACGTGATCCTGCCGCTGGTGGCGATCGCCACGCCCGCGACTTACGTGCGCGAGCCGCTCAAGGTGTTCGAGCTCGACTTCGAGGCGAACCTGCCGATCATCCGCAGCTGCGTGAAGCACGGCAAGCGCGTCCTCTTCCCGTCCACCTCGGAGGTGTACGGGATGTGCCACGACGAGCAATTCGACCCGTACTCATCCGAGCTCGTGCTCGGGCCCATCGACAAGCAGCGCTGGATCTACTCGTGCTCCAAGCAGCTCATGGACCGCGTGATCTACGCGTACGGCTCCATGGGCCAGCTCGACTTCACGCTCTTCCGCCCGTTCAACTGGATCGGCGCGGGCCTCGACTCGATCCACGCGCCCAAGGAAGGCAGCTCGCGCGTGATCACGCAGTTCCTCGGCCACATCGTGCGCGGCGAGCCGATCAAGCTCGTGGACGGCGGCCAGCAGAAGCGCGCCTTCACGTACATCGACGACGGCATCTCCGCGCTCATGAAGATCATCGAGAACCGCGACGGCATCGCGACGGGAAAGATCTACAACGTGGGCAACCCGCGCAACAACTACTCGGTGCGCGAGCTGGCGGCCATGATGCTCGATCTCGCGAAGGAGTATCCCGAGTACCGCGACAACGCCGCGAAGGTGAAGCTCGCCGAGGTGAGCTCGGGCGAGTACTACGGCAAGGGCTACCAGGACGTGCAGAACCGCGTGCCCGCCATCGAGAACACGATGAAGGACCTCGGCTGGCAGCCGCGCGTCGACATGGCGACGGCGCTGCGGCATATCTTCGACGCGTACCGCGGGCAGCTCGAGGACGCCCGCGCGCTCGCGACATGAAGCGTCCCCTGTGGTGAAATCCCCCTTCCGCATTTCCCCGGTGTAACCATGGACACGAAACCGCTGGTAGGCGTCGTGATGGGCTCGGTCAGCGACTGGGACGTGATGCAGCACGCCGCGCGCGTGCTGAAGGAGTTCGGCGTGCCGTACAAGGCCGAGGTGGTGTCCGCGCATCGCACGCCCGACGCGATGTTCGAATACGCCGAGACCGCGCGCGACCGCGGCCTGCTGTGCATCATCGCGGGCGCGGGCGGCGCGGCGCACCTGCCCGGGATGATCGCCTCCAAGACGACGCTTCCCGTGCTGGGCGTGCCCGTGCCATCGAAGCACCTCGCGGGGCAGGATTCGCTCTACTCGATCGTGCAGATGCCGCGCGGCATCCCGGTGGCCACCTTCGCGATCGGCGAAGCGGGGGCGGCGAACGCGGGCCTGTTCGCCGTGAGCCTGCTCGCCAACGCCGATCCGCGGCTCGCCAGCAAGCTCTCGGATTACCGCGGCTCGCTGCGCGAGCAGGTCGCCGCGATGCAGCTGCCCGACGTCCTGTGATCCTGCCCGGCGCGACGCTCGGCCTGCTGGGCGGCGGCCAGCTGGGCCGCATGTTCACCGTCGCGGCACGCACGCTCGGCTACCGCGTCACGGTGCTCGATCCCGATCCCGTCGCCCCCGCGGCGGAATTCGCGACGGCGCACCTGCAGGCGAAGTACGACGATGCGCACGCCCTCGACGAGCTCGCGAGCACGTGCGCCGCGGTCACCACCGAGTTCGAGAACGCGCCGGCCGATGCGCTCGACGCCATCGGCACGCGAACGGTGGTGCGTCCCTCGGGGTCGTCGGTCGCGGTCGCACAGGACCGCCGGCGCGAGAAGGGCTTCTTCAGCGAGCGCGGCTTCCCCGTGGGCGCGTGGGCCACGATCGAGAAGCCCGGAGACATCGACGCGGCGCTCGCGCGCGTGAAGCTGCCGGCGCTGCTCAAGACGGCGCGCTTCGGCTACGACGGCAAGGGGCAGGCGCGCGTGGCTTCGCGACAGGACCTGGCGCGCGTGTTCGACGAGTGGAAGCGCGTGCCGTGCGTGCTCGAGGAGCTCCTCGCCCTGCAGGGAGAGATCTCGGTCGTGCTCGCACGGACCGCCGGGGGCGACGAGGCGGTCTTTCCCGTGGCCGAGAACCACCACGCCAACGGCATCCTCGACGTGACCATCGCGCCCGCGCGCATCCCGGAGGCGCTCTCGCGGCAGGCCATGGCGCTCGCCGGCCGGCTCGCCGACGAGCTGCAGTACGTCGGCATCCTCGCCGTCGAGATGTTCATCGTCGGCGGGCGGCTGCTGCTGAACGAGATCGCGCCGCGCCCGCACAACAGCGGCCACTACACCATCGATGCGTGCCGCACGTCGCAATTCGAGCAGCAGGTGCGGGTGCTTTGCGGCCTGCCGCTGGGCGACCCTTCGCTGCACACGCCGGCCGTCATGGTGAACCTGCTGGGCGAGCTGTGGAGCCCGGGCCAGCCGGCATGGCCCCACGTGCTGGAGCATGCCGGCGCCCACCTGCACCTGTACGGCAAGCGCGAGGCGCGTCCCGGCCGCAAGATGG
>DASTGG010000222.1:0-7369 GCA_035719385.1 Usitatibacter sp. | reverse complement strand
GCGAAATGGAGTCTGACCCCATTTATTGCCTGTTTCAGCCCTTCTTCGACTTCTTCTTGGCCTTCTCCGGTTTCGGCGGCGGCACGTAGGGATCGCCCGTGACGGCGAGCTGCGGCTTGACCGCCTGCACCGTGTCGCTGTTGAAGAGCTTCGAAAGGTCGTCCACCGAGCCGAAGTCGCCGTTCTGCGCGCGATACTCGATGATCTGCTTGGCCTTGTACTTGTCGAGCCCCTTCACGCGCTGCAGCTCGCTTTGCTGCGCCGTGTTGATGTTGACCGTCGCGAAGGCGAGGCCGATGGAGGCGGGGACGATGGCGATGATCGCGAAGAGCCGTTTCATGGCATGCGCTCCTCAGCCGCCCGAGCCGAGATCGTTGGTCTGGCTATGGCGTGCGACGATGCGATCCTTCACCTGGTCGTAGACGTCCTGCGGCAGCACGCGCCGGTCCACGAGGTCGTTCTTCGATCGCCACGGCCGCCCGGTCTCGATCTGCCGCGCGCGGGCGGGGCCTACGCCCGACAGCTTCTCGAGCTCCGAACGCGACGCGCTGTTGATGTCGAGGGGCGAGCGTTCCTCGCGCATCGCCACGCGCGGCTTCGATTCGCGCGTCCGGTCCTCGCCCATCGTGGTGCCGCGTTGCGCGCGCGCATCCGCGCGGTCGGCGGCGCGGTTGTCCTTCTTCGCCGCCGGCAATCCGGTATCCGGGCCGGAGATAGTGACCTCGTTCCTGATCGCGGCGAGCGTCGCCTTGCCGATGCCCGGCACCTTGTCGAGATCGGCGAGCGAGCGGAACGGGCCGTGCTGCGCGCGGTAGTCGACGATGGCCTGCGCCTTCACCGGGCCGATCTCCTTCAGCGTTTCGAGCTCCTTGCGGTCGGCCGTGTTGACGTTCACGGCGGCGAAGGCGACGCCGATCGACGCGAGCCAGGCGACCAGGATTGCGATGAGGCGGTTCATGGAATCCTCCCCGCGCGGAAAGCGCGTTCCCTCATACAGACCCCGGGGAGCGGTGGGCGTTTATGGGCCGTTTGGAGGGTTGCAGGCCCCCACTTGCGCATTCAAATGCGAACCATTATCATTACCTTCAGCTCGAAACCACAAGACCACATAACCATTACCCTGCAAACGGAGACGAACATGTACCGGCTCGCAGCCGCCTTCTTGATGACCGCATCCCTCGGCGCCCTGGCGGCCGGGGAGCCGGAGTTCAGCCTCGTCATCGAGAACAACAAGTTCACGCCCGACCGCATCGAGGTCCCGGCGGGCAAGAAGGTGAAGCTCGTGATCGAGAACAAGGACGCCGCGTCCGAGGAGTTCGAGAGCCACGAGCTGCACGTCGAGAAGGTGATTCCCGGCAAGTCGAAAGGCACCGTCTTCATCGGCCCGCTGAAGGCCGGCGAGTACAAGTTCGTGGGCGAGTTCCACGAGAAGACGGCCAAGGGCGTCGTCGTCGCCAAGTGATGCGCTGACCCATGTTCGGAACCGCGCTCATCGTCTTTCGCGAAGTCCTCGAGGCCGCGCTCATCATCGGCATCATCGGCGCGGCTACGCGGGACATCCCGCGGCGCGCCACCTACATCGTGAGCGGCGTGCTGATGGGCCTCGTCGGGTCCATCACGGTCGCGGCGGGCGCGCAGGCCATCGCGCAGCTCGCCGAGGGCATGGGACAGGAGCTCTTCAACGCATCGATCCTGGGCATCGCCGTCGTGATGCTCGCGTGGCACAACATCTGGATGTCGGTGCACGGGCGCGAGATGGCGGCGAACGCCAAGCAGGTCGGCAAGGACATCCGCGAGGGCGCGAAGGCGCTCTCCGTCGTGAGCATCGTGATCGCGGTCGCGGTGTTGCGCGAAGGCTCGGAGACGGTGCTGTTCCTGTACGGCGTCGCGCTGTCGGGAGAGCACTCGACCGCCGCGATGATCGCGGGCGGCGCGCTCGGGCTCGCGGGCGGCGCGCTCGTGGGCTACCTGCTCTTCGCGGGCCTGCTGCGCATCCCGCTGCGATGGTTCTTCACCGCCACCTCGCTGCTGGTGCTGCTGCTCGCGGCGGGCATGGCTTCGCAAGCCGCGCGCTTCCTCATCCAGGCCGACGTGCTTCCCGGCCTCGCGACGCCGCTCTGGGACACTTCGGGCGTCATCTCCAATTCCTCGCTCGCGGGCAAGGTGCTCCAGGGCCTCGTCGGCTACGACGCGCAGCCCGCCGGCATGCAGCTCGCCTTCTACGTGACGGCGATCCTCGTCATCTGGGCCGGCATGGCCTGGGCGCGGCGCCGGACCGGCAACACCACCTAAGAAAAGGACAATCCCATGAGCTTCTCCTCACGGCTGCTCGCAGCCGTCGCCCTCGGCTTGCCTTTCGTCGCGCAAGCGGATCCCGACGATTACGTGCGCACGCCGACGGTCGAGTACGGCGAGCGCGAGATCGACGTGAAGTACGGCACCGCGCGCTTCAAGGATGCCGGCGAGCGCGAGAGCGCCGGCAGCATTGCCGTGGGCTGGGGCGTGAAGCCGTGGTGGTTCACGGAGGCGTACCTCAAGTTCGAGAAGGAGGGCGCGGAGCGCACGAAGTACGACGCGCTCGAGTGGGAGAACGTCTTCCAGGTGACCGAGCCGAACCAGTATCCGGTGGACCTGGGTTTCCTGCTCGAGATCGAGATTCCCCGCGAGCGCCACGCCGAGGGCTACGAGTTCCGCTTCGGCCCGCTCTTCCAAACGTATACGGGGCCGGTGCGCTGGAATGCGAACGTCCTGCTGCTCAAGCACGTGCGCGCGCACGACGAGGACGAGCCCAACGAGACGCAACTCGGCTACCAGCTGCAGGCGCGCTATGACCTCTCGCGCGAATTCGGTATCGGCGCGCAGGCTTTCGGTGAGCTGGGCAAGTGGAACCACTGGGCGCCGGCCTCGGAGCAGAGCCACCGCGTGGGGCCGGCGATCTTCGGCCGCGTGAAGCTCGAGGGCCGCAACGTCATCAACTACAACGCGGCCTACCTGCTCAAGGCGAGCGACGCGGCGCCGGATAACACCTTCCGCGTCCAGGTCGAATACGAGTTCTGATTGCGGGAGGGCCGCTCTCAGGAGCCGTAGTCGCGAACCCCGTTGGCCCTTCGCGCGCGGATGTGGTGGACGATGAAGCTTCCCGCGCCGATCACGATCAGCGCGCCGAACGCCCACAGCTCGAAGTTCTTGAGGTCCGCGATCAGCGTCTCGATGATGTTGCCGAATAGATAGCCCAGCCCCGCGATGAGCGGCGCCCAGATGCAGGCGCCGATGAAGTTGTAGAGCATGAACTTCCACGCGGGCACACGGCCCATGCCGAGCAGCACCGGGCCGACGATGCGGAAGCCGTACATGAAGCGGATCGCGATGATGAGCGGCGCGTGCCAGCGCGAGAGCATCTCGTCGAAGCGGATCGCGCGCTCGTGCGCGCCCGGAAAGCGCTGCAGGATCTGCGAGCCCTTGCGCCGCCCGAGGAAGAAGTAGAACTGGTCGCCGGCGAACCCGGCCAGCAGCGCGACCAGCACGACCATGGTGAAGTCGAGGTATTGGCGATACGCCGCGAGCCCCGCCAGCGCGAGGATGGTCTCGCCCTCCAGGAACGCGCCGATCAGGACGGCCAGGTAGCCGTACGTATCGATGAGGCCCGGCAGGTCGATCGACATGGCTAGCGCAGCAACGGTGGCGTGAGGATCCGCAGGCCGATCGAGAACCAGCGCGCGTTCGCGTCCGACACCAGCTTGTTGCCGTAGGTTGCGTCGACCTGGAGGACGTCCTTCACGATCCAGTAGCGCAACCCCACCTGGTAGGACGGCCGCCCGGGGTCGCTGTGGAAGACCTCCGGAATGAAGAACAGATCCGGCCGCAGCCGCACTTCGTTGCCCCATCCCCACGTCGCCACGGTGCGGCCCTCGTCGCTACGGCGCGAGGCGCCGACGTTCACGTGCGACACCCAGTTGCCTTCCGCGAACGCGGCGCTGATCGGCACGTACGCGTAGGGATCGCCGGGCCAGCCCGTCTTCTGCTCCCGATGCGGATGGCGGATCGTGCCGGCGGCGAGGCCGATGCCGAGCCCGCCTTCTTCGAGATTGCGGAAGATGGTCTTCGCCTGCACGAGCTCGTCGGTCGTGCGCGTTTCGCCCGCTTCGTTGGTGCGCGCGCCGCCGACGGTGATCTCGAGGTTGCCGGAAGGGTTGCATGCCGGCAGCGCCCAGTATTCCGTGGACTCGTTGTTGCGACGCGTCCACGTCTCGAGCTGGCAGGCCCTGGCATCGACGATGCGGGCGTCGTCGGTGACCATCGGGCGCGCGCCGCGGGCCGATGGCGGCACGACGCACGCCGCGAGGACGGTGAAGGCGATTGCGGCGCGCGCGGCCTTCATTCGGCTTCCACCGCGGGGAAAGACGCGGTCACCCGGGCGCCGGTGCGATACGACACCGCATCGTTCACGTCGATCTTCGCGCCGTGGCGCTGCGCGATCTCCGCCACGATCGCGAGGCCGAGCCCGCTGCCGTCGGTGGAGTGGTGCTGCAGCCGGTGGAAGCGCTCGAAGATGCGCGTGCGCTCGGCGACGGGAATGCCGGGACCGTCGTCCTCGACCTCGAGGATCGAGCGTCCGCCCTGCGCGAACGTGCTGATCTTCACCTGGCGCGCGCCGTAGCGGCACGCGTTGTCCACGAGGTTGGACGCGAGCTCGCCGACGAGGAGCGCATTGCCGCGGATAGGCGCGCGCTTGAGGTCGAACTCCAGCTCCACGTCGCCCGCCGAGCGCAGCCACGCCTCGGCGTGCGATCGCGCGATCTCCGCGAGGTCGCAGGGGCTGCGCCGGCTGGCCGGAGTCGAGGTGGGGTCGGCGGCCGCAAGCGACAGGACCTGCTGCGCGAGGCGCGCGAGCCGCGCCGCCGCCTCACGCGCGTGCGCCAGATGCGTCCCGGCGTCGGGTCCCGTGCTCGCCAGGTCGATCTGCGTGATGAGCCCGGCCACCGGAGTGCGCAACTGGTGGGCCGCGTTCGCGATGAAGCGCTGCTGCGTCTCCTGCGCGCGCTCCAGCCGGCCGAGCATGTCGTTGAGCTCGCGCACCAGCGGCCGCAGCTCGTCGACCACGTGCCGCTCGTCCACGGGCCTCAGGTGCACGTGCGAGCGGTTCTGCAATTCCATGCGCAGCCGCTCGAGGGGCAGCAGGCCGCGCCGGACGCCGAAGATGAGCGCCGCCACGGCGGCGATGGTGAGCAGAGTGACGGGCGTGATGGCCGAGAACATCGCGTCGCGCGCCGCCGCATCGCGCTTCATGCGCGTCTCGGCCGCGATCACCATGACCGCGTGCCCGCCCACGTACGTGAGCAGCGCTACCGCGCGGATGGGACGGCCCAGGCGCAGGTCGTTCCAGAAGACCGGCACGTCGTCGCTGAACGTGGGCGGCGCGGGCAGCGCGGAATCGCCGGCGACCAGCGCGCCCGTGCCGTCCTTGACGGCATAGAACACCTCGTCGGAGCTGTCGGCTCTCAGCACGGCGTCCGCCTGCTCCGTGAACGTGAGCACCACCTTGCCGTCATCGTGCAGGCGCAGGTACGGCACCAACGCGCGTGCGATGTCGCCGAGGTCCTGGTCGTAGGCGGCGGTCAGCCGATGCTCCATGAACACGTACGCGCCGCCGGCCGCGACGGCGCCGACGACGATCAGCGGCGGCAGCAGCCAGGCGAGGAGGGTGCGCTCAAGGCTTTGCATTCGCGGGCGCTTCGACGAGGTAGCCGAGCCCGCGGATCGTGCGGATCACGACGCCCGCCGGCTCCAGCTTCGCCCGCAGGCGCGAGATGTGCACCTCGATGGCGTTCGGCGAGATGTGCTCGTCCCACGAGGCGACCGCCCCGGCGATCTTGTCCTTGCCCACGATGGCGCCGATGTTGGAGAAGAGGTACTCGAGGATGGCGTACTCGCGCTGCGAGAGGTCCAGCGGCTTGCCGTCGATCATCGCGCGCTTGCGCTCCAGGTCCACCACGAGCGGCCCGTACTCGACCACGCGCGAGCGCAGCGCCCGCCCGCGGCGCTCGAGCGCGGAGACGCGCGCGATCAGCTCCTCGGTGGCGAAGGGCTTGGCGAGGTAGTCGTCGGCGCCGACCGTCAGGCCGTGCACGCGATCCGAGACCGCCTCGCGCGCCGTCAGCACGAGCACCGATTGCTGGCCGCCGCGCGCGCGCAGGCGGCGCAGCCAGGTGAATCCGTCCATGCCGGGCAGGTTGATGTCCAGCACGATGAGGTCGACGTCCGTCACCCGCAGCGCGCCGTCGGCCGCCTCGGCGCTCGGCACGGAATCCACCACGTATCCCGCACGCCGCAGGGTCTCGGTCAGCCCGTTGGCGAGGAGTCGGTCGTCTTCGACGATGAGCACGCGCATCGCGCTGATTTTGCCTCAATCGCAAGGGAAAGATTCACGAAAGCTTTGCCCGGCATCATTCGGGTGCCCAAGATGCGTTCCCATTTTCCGGATGCCCACGCGTTGCATGATCTTTCGCACGATGCCGGCGGTCGTGCTCGCCCTCGGCCTTGCCACGCTTGCGCGCGCGCAAGCGCCCGGCGCATGCCCGCCGTCGCTGCCGCAGCCGTTGACGCTCGCCGCGGCCGAGGATCGCATCGAGCGCTGCAACCGGGACGTGCGGGCGGCGGCCCTCGCCGTGGACGCCGCGCTGGCGGACCTGCGCACCGCGGGCCAGCGGCCTAATCCCACGCTCTCCGTCGGCCTCAGCAACTTCGGCCCGCACAACGGCATCGGCTCGGGCTCCCTGCGCGAGAAGACCCTCGACCAGTCGCTGCGGCTGGAGCAGGTCATCGAGCGCGGCGGCAAGACGCAGCTTCGCCTGGCGCAGGCCGAGGCCAACGTGCTCGCCGCGCGCGCCGACCTCGAGGAGCAGAAGCGCCAGCAGCGCCTCGCGGTCCGTGCCGCCTTCTTCGACCTCGCGGCCGTGCAGGAGCGCGTCGCGCTGCAGCACGAGTTCGTCGCGCTCGCGGGGGAGACCGTAAGCGCCTCGCGCCGCCGGCTCGAGGCGGGCGACGTCGCCGCCTCCGAGGCGAACCGGTTCCGGCTCGACGCCGTGCGCGCCGAGAACGACCTGCGCCAGGCCGAGACCGAGCTCTATCGCGCCCGCCTGGAGCTCGCGCGTCTGGTGGGCGCCGAATCGATCGCCGCCACGCTGCAGGTGGCGGCGGTATGGACATTTGCACCGGCCCCCGGACGAAACGGCGACCGGCCCGACGTGGTCGCGGCCCGCCGCCGCGTGGAAGCGGCAGAGGCGGCGCGCGAGCTCGCGCGGCAGCTCGGCACCCGCGACGTGACGGTGGGCATCGAGGCGGACCGCTCGCCGGCGACCGACATCAATCC
>DASTGG010000221.1:0-23245 GCA_035719385.1 Usitatibacter sp. | reverse complement strand
TCGCCGCGACGGCTCCGTCGCGATGGCTTGCGGTCCCGCGCTCGAGCTGCCGCCGGGAGCGCCCCGCTGGCTCGGCGAGCTGCTCATCCAGGCGGCGCGGCGCGAAGCGCCGGCCGGCATGCTCTTCCACGACGCGGAAGGCGTCGAGACGTTCGTCACGTACGCGCAATTGCTCGCGAGCGCGCAACGCATCGCGGGGGGCCTGCGGGCCGCCGGCGTGGAGCCGGGCGCGAACGTGGTGTTCCATTTCCGCGGCAATCGCGATTTCTTCGAGGCGTTCTGGGCGTGCATGCTCGCCCGGATGATCCCGGTACCGACGCCGGCCGCAGCGTCGTATGTCGATGCGAGCGGCAACGTCCGCCGGCTCGCCGACGCGTGCAGCATGCTCGGCGGGCCCTTCGTGGCCACGAGCGAAGATCTCGCCAACGAAGTGCTCGGCGCGCTGCGCTCGCTGGGGGCCGAGGCGCGGGTCCTCACCGTCGAGGCGCTGCGACAGGCCGCGCCGTACGTCCCGGATGCCATCGCCGCGGGCGACGACGTCGCCCTGATGATGCTCACGTCCGGCAGCACCGGGCGGCCGAAGGGCGTGCCGCTCAGCCATCGGAACCTCATCGCCCGCAGCGTCGCATCGGCCCGCGCGAACCGGCTCGACGTCGACTCCGTGTCGCTCAACTGGATGCCGCTCGACCACGTGGCCGGGCTCATCCTCTCCCACATGCGCGACATGGTCGTCGCATGCCGGCAGGTGCACGTGGCGACCGAATGGGTCCTGCGCGACCCGCTGCTGTGGATCGACCTGCTCGACCGGCATCGCGTCACGGCGACGTTCGCACCCAACTTCGCTTACGGGCTGGTGTGCGCGCGCGGCGAGGAGATCGCCCGGCGCTCGTGGGACCTCTCATGCGTGCGTCGCATCGTGAACGGCGGCGAGGCGGTGGTCGCGGCCTCGGCGCGCCGCTTCCTGCAGCTTCTGGCGCCGCACGGGTTGCCGGGCGATGCCATGGTCCCGGCATGGGGCATGTCGGAGACGTCCTCCGGCGTCACCTACTCCGACGACTTCCGCCTCGACACCGTCGCCGACGCGGATCCCTACGTGCCGGTCGGCCGCCCGATCGCGGGCGTCAAGCTGCGCATCGTCGACGACAGCGACTGCCCGCTGGTCGAAGGAGAGATCGGACACCTGCAGGTCGCGGGCGAGACCGTCTTCGCCGGCTATTTCGGGGATCGCCCGCCGCGCGAGGAAGCGTTCACCCGCGATGGCTGGTTCAGGACCGGGGACCTCGCCCGCATCGACGGCGGCGTGCTGTCGATCACCGGACGCGCCAAGGACGTGATCATCGTGAACGGCGCGAACTATTCCGGTCCCGCGATCGAGGAAGCGGTCGACGGCCTCCCGGGCGTGGCGCGCTCGTTCACCGCTGCCTGTGGAGTGCCCGATCCGCACGCGCACGGCGGCGAGGGCCTCGCCATCTTCTTCGTGCCCGAGGACGATCGCGACGAGCCGCTCGCGACGACGCTTCGCGCCATTCGCCAGCGCATCGTGCAGGAGTTCGGCCTCGGCATCGCGTTCCTCGTGCCGCTCGACCGCTCGCAGGTCGAGAAGACGTCCATCGGCAAGATCCAGCGTACGGCGCTGCAGAAAGCGCTCATCGCCGGACGATACGAGGACGCGCTCAGGCGCGTGGACCTGCTCACCGGCAACGCGAACGTGCTCCCGGCATGGTTCTTCCGGCGCCGCTGGGTGCCGAAGGCGATTGCCGGCCGCCACGCAGACGGGCGTGAACGCGGCGTCATCGTGGTGCAAGCCCGCGGACCCCTGGGCGCGGCCGTGGCGCGCGCGCTCGCCCGGCGCAACCTGCGCATGGTGCCCTTCGAGCCGGGGGTCACACTGGACGCGCGCGACCGCGACATGCGCCTCGTCCTGGACCTCGGGAATTCGGCGCGCGGCGACGTCGTCGGCCGCGACGAAACCGCGCGTGCGGCGCGCGCCTGCGCGCGGCTCGCCGGCATCGTGAGCTCGCTGCAGCAATTGCGTGGGCCGTTCTGCCTCAACGTCGTTTCCAACGGCGTGGCGAACTTGACCGGGGAGGAAGACGCGGACCTGGCGCGCGGTACCGTGCCGGCCGTAGTACGGTCCATCGCCGGAGAGTACGAACGCACGCGCGCGCGGCACATGGATTGCGGCGACATGCCGCCGGACGCGGCGGCCGAGGCCATCGTCGCCGAGATGCTGGCGGACCCGCCCGACGTGGAGGTGGCCTATCGCGGCCGAAAGCGGTTCGTGCCGGCGCTCGAGCACTTCCAGCCCGCAGCGAACCCGGACGCGAACGGCCCGCTCGTGCGCGGGGGACGCTACGTCGTCACCGGGGGACTGGGCGGCGTGGGCTTCGAGCTGAGCACTTACCTGCTGCGCGAATGGAACGCGCACGTGGCCATCGTCGGGCGCAGCGAGCCTTCCGCGGCGCTGGAGCAGCTGCAGCAGCTGTCGCCGCGCGTGCAGTACGTTCGTGCCGACGTCTCCGACGCGGCAGCGCTGCGTGCGGGCCTCGGACCCGTCATCTCGTCCTGGGGCTCGCGGCTGGATGCGGCCTTCCACGCCGCCGCGGAGTTCCACGAGTCCAGTCTCGGGGCCGAAACGGAGGCGACCTTCGACCGGATGCTGCGCGCCAAGGTGGCCGGCGCGCAGGCGCTTCTCGAGCTGCTGCGCGAGCACGAAGGCGCGGCGCTCGTCGCGTTCTCCTCGATCGTCGGCGTCTTCGGCGGCGCGCAGGTGGGCGCGTACGCGGCGGCGAGCCGCTATCTCGACGACCTCGCCACCGTTCGCGGCGGCACGCCGGTATACACGATCGACTGGACGGCCTGGCGCGACACGGGACTCAACAGGCGCTACGCCGCCTTCGAGCCGCTGCGCGCCATGGGCGGCATGGAGCTGTCGGTCGAGCATGCGCTCGCGAGCCTGCAGGTGTCGCTCGGGCAACCCCCGGGACAGATCCTCGTCGGGCTCGACCGCACCAATGCGCACATCGCGCGCCAGGCGCCGTCCTGCCCGTTCGCATGCTCCATCGATGTGTTCTACGAGGCCGGGCCGCAGCCCGGGTCCCGGCCCGAGCTTGCACTGCTCGAGGATCGCTTCGGTACACCGTGCCGCGTGACCGCCACGCCGCTTCCGGAGCTGCCGCTGGCGCTGGACGGGCACATGGACCTCGCGGCGCTCGAGCGCATGGCCGAGCACGGCTCGACGCCGGGTTCGCCCAGGACGGAAACCGAGCAGGTCGTGTGGGAGCTGTGGAGGCGCGTGCTCGGCATCGAGACGATCGGCATCGAGGACAGCTTCTTCGAGCTCGGCGGCCAGTCGCTGCATGCGACGCAATTGTTGAGCGCGATCTCCGACCGCTTCGGCGTGCGCTGGAGCCTGCGCGACATCTTCGCAACGACCACCATCGCGGCGCAGGCCCGGCGAATCGATTCCGCGACGATGGCGCAAGGCCCGGCGTCGGCGGCCGCGGCGCAGGAGCCCGGGGAATCCGATCACCGTGCGTTGCCGTTGGCTCCCGGGCAGCAACGACTGTGGTTCCTGGATCGCGTCCATCCGCACAACACCGCGTACCACATCTCCGCGATCGTGCGCTTCGAGGCTTGCCCGGATGCCGAGCTCGTGCGCACCTGCGTGCAGGCCCTGTCCGACCGGCACGAGAGCCTGCGCACGCGTTTCCCGCTCGTGGACGGCGAGCCGCGGCAGTGGATCGAGGCGCGCATGCCGGTGCCCCTGCCCGTGGAGGAGCTCGCCGACGACACCGCGCTCGAGGCGCTGCAGGAGGCGGAGGTGCGCCGCGGCTTCGACCTCGCCGAGGGGCCGCTCTGGCGTGTCCGCCTCGCCCGGCTCCCCGGCGGGCGAGGCGCGCTGCTGCTCGCGCTCCATCACAGCATCGCCGACGGCTGGTCGATGAAGGTGATCTTCCGCGAGCTGCTCGCGCTGCTGGGCTCGCGCGGGGCGGCGCGCCTGCCGGCGCTCGCGCGGCAATATTCCGACTTCGCCGCGGAGCTGGACGCCAGCCTGCGCGCCGGCCGGCTGCAAGGGCAGGTGGATTATTGGCGCCGGCAGCTCGAGGGCAACCTGCACGGCTTCTCGCTGCCGACGGACTTTCCGCGCCCCGCGGTGCAGACGTATCCCGGCGCCCGTCTCAGCGTGCGCCTGTCGCCGGATCTCGCGCGGCGCACGCGCACGCTCGCGCGCAAGCGCGGCGTTACGCTTTTCGTGACGCTGCTCGCCGCGTTCAACGCGATGCTCGCGCGCTACACGCAGCAGCACGACATCGTCGTGGGCAGCGCGTTCGCCAACCGCAGCCGCACGGACCTGGAGCCCATCGTCGGATTCGTGGTGAACGTGCTCGCCATGCGCGCGAACCTCGACGGCGATCCGCGCTTCGCCGACATCCTGCAGCGGGTGCAGCGCGTCGTGCTCGACGCGCACGCGCACGCGGACGTCCCGTTCGAGTCGCTCGTCGACCTGCTGCAGCCGCCGCGCGACACGAGCCGCCCGCCGCTCTTCCAGATCGTCTTCGACATGCGCGACCCGGAGATCACCCGCAGCCGCCTCGACGGCGTGACGCTGGGCGTGATGGAGCCGGACCTCGGCGCGTCGCAGTACGACCTGAACGTGAGCTTCTCCGAGGATGAGACGGGCCTCACGGCGATCTGGCACTACAACACCGACCTCTTCCGGCGCGAGACCGTCGAGCGCATGGCGGCCAACTACCTCACGCTGCTCGACGGCGCGGTGCGCGAGCCGATGCGCCGGCTCTCGCGGCTGCCGCTCGTCTCTGCAGCCGAGCGCGAGCTGCTGGCCTCGTGGAACCGCACCGCCGCGCCGTTTCCGCGCGACCGCTGCATGCAGCACCTGTTCGAGGAACAGGTCGACTTGCGGCCGGAGGCGCCCGCGCTCTGGTACCGCGGCGCCACCATGAGCTATGCCGAGCTCGACTCGAGGGCCAATCGCCTCGCCCATCGCCTGCGCGCGCTGGGCGTGCAGCGCGATTCACTGGTCGGCGTGAGCCTGGAGCGCTCGCCCGAGCTCCTCGTGGCGATCCTCGGCATCCTCAAGGCGGGCGGCGCCTACCTGCCGCTCGATCCCACGTACCCGCCCGACCGCCTCGAATACATGCTGCGCGACTCGGGCGCGAGGCTGCTCCTCACGCGCGCGGCCTTCGCGCCCATCTTCGAGACGCCGACGTCCAACGGCCCCGCCGTGCTTGCGCTGGAACGACTCGACGTTTCCGCGGATCCCGACACGCGGCTGCACCTGGGAGCGCCGGGCGACCTCGCCTACGTGATCTACACGTCGGGCTCGACCGGCCGTCCCAAGGGCGTGCAGGTCGAGCACCACGGCTGGTGCAACGTCGCGCAGGCCAACCACGACGCCTTCGCACTGCGCCCGGGCATGCGCGTGCTGCAGTTCGCGTCCCTGAGCTTCGACGCCTCCGCGCTCGAGATCAGCATGGCGCTGCCGATTGGCGGCACGCTCGTGCTCGGCGAGCCGCACCAGCTCCTGCCGGGCGCCGCGCTGGCCGGCCTGCTGCGCGAGGCGCGGGTGAACGCCGTGATGATGACGCCGTCGTCGATGGCCACGCTCGAAGGTGACTTTCCCGACCTGCGCGTGATCACCGTCGGGGGCGAAGCGTGTCCCGCATCGCTCGTCGAGCGGTGGGCGCGGCCGCCGGTGCGATTCTTCAATCTCTACGGGCCCACGGAGACGACGATCCTCGCCAGCTGGACCGAATGCCATGCGGGCGCGAACGAGGCGCCGCCGATCGGTCGGCCGATTCCCAACATGCAGCTGCATGTGCTGGACGCCCACGGCGACCTGCTGCCGGTCGGGATGCCCGGCGAGCTCTACATCGGGGGCGAGGGGGTGACGCGGGGCTATCGCGGACGCCCCGAGCTGCAGGCCGAGCGCTTCGTGCCGGATCCGTTCTCGGAGCGCGAGGATTCGAGGCTCTATCGCAGCGGCGACCTCGTGCGGCGGCGAGGCGACGGCCAGATCGAGTTCCTGGGCCGCGTCGACCAGCAGGTGAAGATCCGCGGCTTCCGCATCGAGCTGGGCGAGATCGACGCGGTGCTCAGGACCCACCCGGGTGTGCAGGAGGCGGTCGTCACGACCCGCACGGGCAAGGACGGCGAGGCCGCATTGGTCGCTTACGTATGTCCGCCTCCCGGCAGCGAGGCGCCAACCGTGGCCGAGCTGCGCCGGCACCTGCAGGCGTCGCTGCCGCAGTTCATGCTGCCCGCGCGGATGGTGGTGCTCGAGCGCATGCCGCTGCTGCCGAACGGCAAGGTCGATCGCGCGGCGCTTCCCCACCCCGACGTCGCCGTCGCGGCACCCGGCGAGGCCGGGATGCCCCAGAACGAGATGGAACGGATCGTGGCCGGCGTCTGGTGCGAAGTGCTCGGCGTGAGCGCGGTGGACCGACGCCAGAACTTCTTCGAGGCCGGTGGCCATTCCCTGAAGATGACGCGAGTGCACGCGCTGCTTTCCCGGCGCCTGGGCCGTGAGCTGCCGCTCGTGGACCTGTTCCGAAACCCGACGGTCGCGAGCCTCGCGGCGTACCTGTCGCCCGCGGCGCCGGCGCAGGCGGGCGCCGGCATGGCGATCGTGGTTCCATGAGCGTCCATCGCGCAGCCGCGTGGGCGCTCTCGGCGAGCCTCGTGCTTGTCGGCCTCACCGCTGCCGCCATGGCGGCGGGGCCGACCGTGCGCATCGAGGTCGACGCGCGCTCGGTCGTGGCGCCGGCGCCGCCGAGGGTGTTCGGCTTCAGCGGCAACGTCTGGCACGTGCCGGAGGTATTCGACGCGGGAGTGGCCGACCGCATCCTCGCGCAGGGCCACCTCGGAATCACCCGCGTGAGCCTGGGCGATTCGATCATCGAGCCGTCGACCGACCTGCAGGACATCCGCCGGCGGCTCGAGGCCTTCCCCCTGAACGATTTCCTGCGTCGTTACAAGGCGGCGGGCGGCCGCGTGCTGCTGATCCTCGACGGCACGCCGCGGTGGCTCAGCTCCAATCGCGACACGACGAAGGTGAAGGGGCCGGACCAGCCGCGGTTCCGCGTGAGCCCGCCCACCGATTTGCGCGCCTGGAGCGACGTGGTGGAAGCGCTCGTGCGCCATTTCAATGGCAAGCTCGGCCTCGACGCGTACTACGAAGCGTGGAACGAGCCGAACTTCTATTACTACGGCACGGCCGACCAGTTCATGCGCCAGTACTACCATTCCGTGCTCGGCGCGCGCCGCGCGGATCCGCATGCGCTCATCGGCGGGGCGGGCATCTCCGAGTTCCTCGGCGGCGGCACCGCCGCGGAGACGAGGGCGAGCGAAGCCGAGAAGGTGCGCGTCGCCACGCTCGCGCTCGAGCAGCGCTTCTTCTGGCGCGAATTCCTGGAGCGTGCGGCGAAGACGCCGGTGCCCGAGTTGCGGCTTGCGCGGCTGCCGGTCGATTTCTTCTCATGGCACGCGTTCTACTTCGATCCCGCGCGTTACTACGGGATCGTCGTGCCGTACGTGCGGGACGCGCTCGCCAAGGCCGGCTATCCGGCCTCCACGCCGCTCATCAACACGGAATGGAACATCGCCCCGGTGCCGCCGTACCCCGAGGGCGACCTCAACGCGACGCATGTGGATGCCGCCTACGCGGCCGCCTCGCTGATCGCGATGAACGAAGCCGGCGTCGACGGCCAGGCATTCCAGATGTACGTCGATCCCGGCGGCGAGGGGTACTACGGCGGCATGTTCTTCGTGACGGGCGTGGCGCGCGCCACCTTCCACGCGTTCACCCTCTTCGCGAAGCTGCGCGGGCGCCAGGTGCGCGCAACGACCAGCGACCCGTGGGTGAAGGCCACTGCGTTCGTCGACGGTCCCACGACCTATGTGCTCGTCGCGAGCTACGTGCCGACGCCGAAGATGATCGCGGAGACGCAGTCCATCGCCGATTTCCTCGAGAATGCCGAATTCGCGGGTGACGTCGTGCGCAGCGGCGCCGTCAAGTCGCTCCTCACCGGACGCGGCCTTCCCGAAGCGCAGGCGCGCCGCGCCCGCGAGATCGAGGAGCGCAAGCGCGAGCGCATCCAGGCTTCGGTGGGCGAGGCGTCGCATCGCGGCCGCGAGCTCACGCTGGAGATCGCGCTGTCCGGCGCAGGGACGCCGCGCAGCGTGACGCGCCTGCGCATCGATTCGCGCCACGGCAACGTCTTTCCCGAGATCGGCAAGGTGCATCGCGACCTGCAGGCGCGCGGCGCTCCCGACGGCGGGCAGGAAGCGCACTACTCGCGCGCGCTCGAGTCGGCCGGACTCGGCCAGGACGAGAGCCGTGCCGTGCTGCGCGCGCTGCGCGCCGGCCCGCAGGGCGAGGGGGCGCTGTCCTCCCTGCCGGCAGCCAAGCGCGAGGCGGTGGCGCGGGCGCTGCGCGATGCGCGCCAGCAGCTCGCCAACCGCCATCGCGCCGCGCTCGCCGAGGTGGAGGCGTCGACGGCCTCGGCGCACGTGGACGAGACGTCGCTGGAGTGGCCGGCATCGGGCTCGATGCGCGTCGAGATCGAGTCCCAATCGGTCCAGCTCTTCGTGGTGAACCGCTGATGCCGGAAGCCGCGTATTGCGCTCCCCGGCCGGTGCTCCTGGAGGTGAGCGACCTCGCGAAGACCTATTGCAGCCGCGGCTACCTGAGCGCCCTGCGATTGCGCGCTCCGACGCAGGTGCAGGCGCTGCGCGGAGTGAGCTTCTCGCTGCAGGCGGGGCAGGTCGCGGCATTGCTCGGGCCGAACGGCGCGGGCAAGACCACGCTCATCAACATCCTGTGCGACCTCACGCGGGCCGACCGCGGCAACGTGTCGATGGCCGGCGTCGACGTGCTGCGCAACGGACGCGAGGCGCGCCGCCACCTGGGCTACGCCTCCACGAACGACCGCAGCTTCATCTGGCGCCTCACGGGGCGCCAGAATCTCGAGTTCTACGCGGCGCTGCACGGCTGCCCGCCGCGCGAGGCGGCGCGGCGGGCGACGCAAATGCTCGAGCGCTTCAACCTCGCCGCGCACGGCAATCGCCTGTTCCACACGTACTCCGCGGGAATGAAGAAGCGCCTGGGCCTCGCGCGCGCCTTCCTCCACGACCCCGACGTGCTGCTGCTGGACGAGCCCACCACGGGGCTCGATGCGCTGTCGACCGAGGAGTTCATCGAAATGGTGCGCCAGGAGATCGGCCGCTCCGGCAAGGCCGTGTTGTGGGCGACGCATCGCGCCGACGAGATCGAGCGGCTGTGCAACCGCGTGCTGGTGCTCATCGGCGGCCGCCTGCATTTCGACGGCTCTTCCGACGACTTCCTCGACATCAGCCGGCGGCACATGGGCTTCTGCATGCACCTCAGCGTGCCGCCGGCGCGGCGCGCGGAAGCGCTCGCCGAGATCCGCGCGCGCGGGCTCGAGGTGTTCGCGCTGAGGCAGAACGGCGACGTGCACGTCACCGGCTCGGGCGACGAGCGCGGCCTGTCCTCGGTCATCACCGCGATGATCGCGGCCGGCACGCTGGTGAAGCAGGTCGAGCGGCGCGCGGAGCCGCTGCACAAGGTGTTCGTGCACCTGGAGAAGGCGGGGTACTGATGCGCGACCTGCTCAATGCGGCCTACGCTTTCATCCGCCGCGACTTCCGCGTGGCGATGAGCTACAAGTTCAACTTCCTTTTCGGCCTGAGCGCGGGCTTCTTCATCGTCATGACGTTCTACTTCGTCTCGCGGATGATCGACCCGCGCGCCACGGCCGCCATGCTGTCCCGGTTCCACGCCGACTATTTCTCGTTCGTGCTGGTGGGGCTCGCCGCCGCGGGCCTCATGCAGACGGGCCTTACCGGCTTTTCCGACCAGCTGCGCGGCGGCATGATGGAAGGCTCGCTGGAGATGACCTTCTCCTGCCCGGTGCGGCCGGAGTGGGTGCTCGTGCTGCCCTGCGTCTGGGCGTTCTTCTTCGAGACGCTGAGGATGGTCATCATGGTCGCCATCGGCGTTACGGTCTTCGGCGCGGACCTCTCGCGGGCGAATTTCGCGAGCTTCGCGGCCATGCTGCTCGGCACCATCACGTCTTACAGCGTGTTCGGGATGCTGTTCGCGTCGGTCATCATGGTGTTCAAGCGCGGCGACGTGATCAACATGGCGTTCAACATGGCCTCTTCCCTCATCGCCGGTGCATACTTCCCGGTGGAGCTGCTGCCCTCCTGGGTCGCGCCGGTGGCGCGCGTGCTGCCGATGACGTACTCGTACGAGGGCCTGCGCCGGTCGCTGCTCGCGGGCGAAGGCATCGCGGGCGTGTGGCCGCAGCTCGCGGTCCTGCTGGGCTTCAGCGCCGTCGGCCTGCCGCTCGCATTCGCCGTCGCGAATGCCGCCGTCGGGCGCGCCAAGCGCGACGGAACTCTCGGGGTATTCTGATTCACCAATCGCCTATCGCCATGCCGACCTCTCCGACCCTTTCCGACTACTGGATGGCGATGTACAGCCGCAAGTGGATCATCCTGCTCGTCGGGTTGTCCTCCATGGCGCTGGCGCTGGGGATGAGCTACTACCTGGATCCGGTATACGAGGCGAAGGCGTCGTTCTACTTTCCCGCGAACCTCTCGGCGCCGACGTTCACCGGCGCTTCGCAGCAGAGGCTCGCGCAGGTGCCCATGCGCCCGGTCCCCGAGGAGCGCGAGGCCGGCGTCCATGTCGGGGTGCTGCGCAGCCGCGACGTCATGTTGCAGATCGCGCGGCAGTTCCCCCAGCGCGAGCTCACCTTCTTCCGCCGCAACGTCGATTTCGTGACCAGCCCGGAGTTCTTCGTGGACATCTACGTCCGCGACAAGGATCCGGCGTTCGCGGCGAGGGTCGCCAACGCCTACGTCGACGCGTTCCGGCAGTTCCACATCGGCAAGCTGAAGGAGGTGGCGCTGCGCAACGTCGTCGCGCTCGAGGCGCAGCGCGAGGAGCTGCAGCACCGCATCGAGGCGAAGAGCGACCAGATGCGCGTCTTCCAGCAGCGCACCAACGTGCTGTCGCCCTCGCAGGCCGAGCAGCTCAACGTGAGCATCGCCCGCGACCTCGAGCGGCAGCGCGACGAGGTGGCCGTCGAGCTGCAGGGCCTGCGGGCCAAGCTGGGCCAGCCTGCCGACGGCGGCGCCACGCGAAGCGACGGCCTGCTGTCGAATCCGCGTGCCGACCAGCTGCGAGTGCTCGAGGCGCGGCAGGCGGCGATCCGCGAGCAGCTCGGCAAGATGAACGCCGGGACCCGCAGCACCATCGGGACGATGACGATCCTGCAGGCGATGGAAAACGACCGCAAGGTGCTGCAGGAGTTGATGGTCAACGTGGAGCTCAACCTCGCCGAGGCAAGGCTGCAGAGCGAGTCGCCGAACGTGGAGGTGGTGCAGGTGCAGACGGCCGAGCCGCCGAAGGACCCGGGCTTCCCGATCCCGATGCTGAACGCGATCGTCGCGTTGATCGTCGGCCTCGCGGCCGGTTGCTACGTGGCCCTCCTGCTCGAATACCTGCGCTCGCTAAGGGTGCAACGCGCGTGGCGCAACCTCGACGAAACCGTCCTGGAAGCGGGGGCGCCATGAGCATCGTCCCCATGCTGAACAACGAGCAACGCCGCCGCATCCTGCTGCAGGAGTACCTCGCGCTGCAGGAAGCGCAGGAGCGCCAGGGCGCGATGCCCGGGGCGCGCACGGTGCTGTCGCGCTTCGGCTGGCTGTTCCAGTCGCTCGCCGCCCTGAGCCTCGGCGTGTTCTGCGGCTCGGCTTCCGTGCTGGCCGTCTTCTTCCTCACGCGCGTCCTGTTCCACATCGACCTCACGCGCTACTTCCCCACATGAGCCCCTACGACCTTCCGCAGCCGGCGGAGCTTCCGCTGGCCGAGATCGCCAGCGTGCGCTCCCTGGCGCGCCGCGAGATGGACCAGCGGCTGCGGCAGAACCTGTTTCCGTACGAGGGGCGCTGGCTCGCGCGCGAGGCGCTCGAGGAAGCGCTCCGAGACGAGCGGCGGCGCGCCCGCGTGCACGCGATCGAGCTGCTCCTGCTTTGCGCCGCCCTCCTCGGCCTGTCGATGGTGCTGTACATGATCCTCGGCGCGTTCATGGGCTAGCCGGAAACGCAAACCGGGGCTCGCGCCCCGGTTTGTGTCCGCATCGCAGGCCTACTTGTCGGTGCCGGTGTTCCAGTAGAGCTTCCTGCGGATCTTCGGGATCGTCACCGGCGGCTTCTCGGCCTCCGGCGGCTTGCGCGTCGAGCCGCAACCGATGCAGAACGCGGTGGTCGACCCGTCGTCGAGCTGCAGCGTGCCGCCCACCGCCGAGGGCGGGAGGCCGCCGCCGGCGAGCACCACCGAGATGTCGCTCGAGTTCTTCGAGCCGTCGCCGTTGCGGTCGATGCCCGCGCCGCCGGTGAGGAAGTCAACGGCATACGCGCGCGCCTCGCCCAGGTTGGCCTGGCAGCTCTGCGGGCTGTCGTCGCTCGGCGGCGGCGTCGGCTTGTTGGTCGCGAAGAACGTGATGCCGCCGATGGTGAGCGGGGCGTTCACGACCTTCTCGCCGGGCGCGAGCGCCAGGTACCAGCCCTTGGCCGGGTCGGCCTGCGTGCCGTTCGCGACCAGGTCCGCGAAGCCGAGCGGCACCAGCGCGGAGCCGTCCTTGCCCGTCGCGATGTCCTTCAGCATGAAGAAATAGTCGGTGCTGGTCGTGACGAGCGGCTTCTCGCGATCCCCCGTGCCGGCGAGCACGATGTCGAAGTTCTTCGTCGGGATCACGTCCGGGCGGTAGAGGAACTTCAAGGTACCCAGGCTCGCGAGCTTCTCCATCTTCCACTTCGTGTAGTCCGGGTCGTCGATGTCCATCCGCCAGATGTTGCCGCCGGTATCGCCCACGTAGGCGCGGTCCGCGAACGTGTCGAAGTCGCGGTCGATGATCGCCACGTCCGACGGCACGGCGTTGGTCACCGTGCCGCCGCCGTTGACCGACGTGTTGAAGAGCGTGATGTAGTCGCCGGTGCGCGCGTTGAGCACGAAGACGCCGCGCCCCATGGTAGCCGGGCTCGCGGGCGTCTTGTCCTCGTTCGGGTCGTAGCCGGCGCCGAAGATCAGCACGGGATCGGCGAACGCCTTCACCTTGACGGCCTTCGGCTCCGACCACGTCTGCCCCAGCTCGCCCATGTTGGCATCGCCGCTCGTCTTCTTCCACATGAACTTCGGGTTCGTGGGATCCGACACGTCGAAGGCGTAGATGAAGCGCCCGCCGCGGCGCGCGGTGACGAAGATCCAGGCCCGGGTCGCGTCCTGGAACGAGCCGATCGGGCCGTCGAAGAAGTAATCCTTGTTGGTGTTCGCGCCCAGCACGGTGGGCAGCTGCAGCGCCGGCGTCTGCGAGCGCTGGCGCAGGAACTTCCCGTAGAACTCCGGCGGCACGAACGACCACGACTCCTTGCCGTCCGTCGTGCCGTCGCGGCCGCCCTTGATCGCACGCAGCACGCCATCATTGGCGCCGTAGAACACGTACGGGCCGACGCTCGCATAGTTCAGCACGACGGGGCGGGCATGGAGCACGTCGCCATGGATCGTCGGCCGCACCGTCGTGGGCCAGCCCGGCCCCTTCTCGGCGGACAGCCAGCTGCACGTGGTGGAGGGCGCACACGGAACGCCGTTCACGTTGTCCTGGCCGCGGATCCAGTTCACGAGGTTCGTGAGGCCGGTGACGTCGGTCGCCGCCAGGCCGAACGTCGTTTGCAGGTTCTGGGTGATCATGTTCGCGGCGCTGAATGCGTAAGTGAGCCCGCCCGCGCTGCAACCGCCGCTCGGGCACGTGAACACGCGCCGCGTGGACTGGTCCGCCGCATACACGGTGCGCAGCTGCTGCGCGGCGCCGCCCTTCTCGACCACCTCGCCGTCGGGCAGGTCCGACGCGGTCCCGGGTGCGGGCGTGCCCATCGGGTTGTTGGTCCAGAAGGTGCTGCTCGCGCTCCAGAAGCTCTTCGCGTTCGGCGAGATGAAGCCGGTCACCGAGTTCACGGCCGGCGTATCGGTGGAATCCGCGAGGAAGAGGTTGCCGATGCTGTCCTTGTCGACCTTGTATTCCTTGAGGTTGCCCACCCACTTCGGGCTGGAGTACTTGTCCGGGCGGAACATGCCCATGTACACCTGGTTGAGGTACGTGCCCTGCGCGTTCACCGACACCGGCAGGCTCGAAGACACGAACACGCTATTCACGGCCTGGAGCTCGTTCAGCACGCTATTGATGCACTTCGAGACCTCGTCCGCAGTCGTCGCGGAGCAGAACTTGCCGCCGCCATAGGTCGCGGCGCTCTGCATGAGGTTGATCATCTGCTGGTCGCTGTTGCTCGGCAGCCCGCTCGCCTGCGGGGCCCATACGGCCACGGTGAACGTCTGCACGTTCTGGATGCCGGGCTTGCTGCTCACGTCCGTCTCGAAGAGGAACTTGGCCATCTCGTCCATCTTTGAGGCGTGCGTCTCCGCCGTGCCGCAGCTCGGCAGGCACGTGGGCGTGACGCCGAGGTTCGTCATGATCTGCGTGTCGCGCGCGGGGTTCAAGCTCGAGTCGCCGCCCGTGCTGGGGTTGCCGTTCGAGATGAAGATGATGAAGTTCTTGGCGCAGCCGTCGCGGATGGGCGAGTTGTATGTGTCCGTGGTCTTGTCGGCGAACGCGTAGTCGGAATAGGTGATGCCGTTGAACGTGCTGCTCGCACTCGCGTTGTAGGACGCCGCCGCGCGGTTGTTGGCGGCGTTGTTGTTGAAATAGTCGCGGCGCGCCGTACCCGCGCTGTTCGAGGCGCCGCCGGCGAATGCGCCGTTGCCGTACGCGGTCTGGCTGACGGGCGCGCCGGCGTTGTCGGTGGAGGCCGCTTGCGCCTGGTTCGTGTAGCCGCCGAAGTACTTGAAGGCCTCGAACATCGTCTTGGCGTAGGGCTGGTTCGACCCGGAATTGTCGGTGCCCGCGCCCTGCGGCACGATGCCCTTCAGCAGGCTCGTGAGCGCCGTCTTGTTCGGGTCGGTCATGTCGCGAATGCCGAAGCGCACGTACGCGCCGTTGTTGCCCGATTCGGCGAACATCATGAGGCCGATGCGCATGCTCGACGGCAGGCCGTTGATCACGTTGGTCAGCGCGCACATCTCGGCGCCGAACTTGGTGCCCGGCCATCCCGCGGCCGTGCAGCTCGCGTTGGAGGCGAGCGTCGCGCTCCAGTTCGACGAGCTGTCGATGATGATCAGCACGTTCGGGTTGTGCTGCTGCGACGTGTTCGCGGCGAAGATGTCGATGTCCTCCGCGTGCGCCGCGGCGATCGCGAACGAACCGAGTGCCGCGGCGCAAAGGTGTCGCGGCCTGAAAGTCATGCGGCGGAGTCGTGTGACGGACGTCATGGTGGCTCCCTCGTTATTTGCAGGTGTTCAGGGCTTCGCCCCGTTCCAGCCTGATGGAGATCCCCTGGCGCACGGTGGTCTGCGCCGAAGTGACGGGATCGGTGGTGGTCGCGGCGACCTCCCAGATGGTTTCCGCGCAGTTCGTGGTCACGGCGCCGTACTGCACGGAGCCGAAGCAGCCCTTGTCGTTCGGGTTGAACGGGTCGAGCGAGCTGGTCGGGGTGTCCCGCGCGCGCAGGCACGTGGGCTTCGGATTCATGTTCACCGTGTATTCGGCCGTGCCGTCGCCGTCGACGTCCACCGATACGGGAGTGGCCGCGACGGCCGTGGGGTTCGCGGTGAAGGCGCTCGAGCTGATCACCTGCTCTACGGCGGCCTGCGCGGCGGACACCGCCTCGTTGCGGCCCTGCATGCTCGACACGACCTTCAGGTTCGTGTTGCTCACGCGGAACGACGACACGGCGAGCAGCGTCACCATGACGAGCAGGATCAGCGCCACGAACAGGGTGATGCCCCGCTGGTCGCGGCGGGTGGGACGGAAGCGGGCTTTCGGGGCGTTCATCAGTTCTCGCGGGGACCGGTTCGGTTGGGGATGCTCACGGCCGCCTGGTAGACGTGCCGCTTGCGGTGGTCGTTCAGCGGCCCGATCGCAAAGCCGTCGAGGTTGTACGTCTTGCTGTCCACGTAATCGCGCGACTCCTCGAGGTTCTGCGCGAGGACGGTGGCGCGGACCGTGGTCACGTTGTTCCATTGCGCGACGGTGCACGCGCTCGCCGTGTCGCAGCGGCTGTAGACGTCGGCGGCGCCGTCGTTGTTGGTGTCGATGCCGTACGAGATCCGCAGGCTTTGCACGCCCTCGACCAGCGGGCTCACGCGCAGCGCGCGGTTGTCGAGGTCCACCTTCACGAGCGTGGGGATGCCGTCGCCCGGGGTGCTGCTGTAGTCGCGGACGTAGAAGGCCTCGACGCGGAAGCGGTAGATCGAGTCCGGGCCGCTGCACGCCGTGTTCTTGAGCGTGAAATTGGCCGACCCGCCGTAGTCGACGGCCCACGGCGTGGCGATGGAATCGGTGGAGCAGCGCGACATCTGCACGTACACCTGGTTCGCGTTGGCCGAGGCCGTATCCACCAGCTCGGTGTTGAAGCGGCGCACCACCAGCACGTCCGTGTCGGGCACGCGGTTGGTGATGCATACGGGCACCGCCGTGTCGGCCGCATAGCCGAACACGGCGACGGGAACCTGCAGCGGGGTGGCGGAGATGCCGAGCTGCGCGAGGTCGACCTGGCACGGATCGGGGGTCGTGAACGTGGCGGCGCCCGTCGCCATCTCGGCGTAGAAGGCGGCCAGCCGGATCTCGTTTCGCAGCGAGTCGATGGCGAAGCGGCCGTTCTCGATCTGGCGGCTGGTGCGCTCGATCTCGTGGCGGTTCGCGCTCGTGGACACGAAGAAGGACGTCAGCGCGGCGAGGATGACCAGGCCGAGCGCGATGCCGATCATCAGCTCGACGATCGAGAAGCCGCCCTGGCGACGCGAATTGGAAGTGTGCATGGCGCTCATGGGGGTTACGGGCACGTGAGGCAGCCGAACGTGATCGGCATCGAGACCGTCCGGCGCAGGCCGCCGGTGCCGTACGCCCCGGCGCCGCACGCGGCCGTGGGCGACTTGTTGATCGGCGTGATGCCCTGCCAGGCGACGGTGATGAAGTAGTTGCCCGGCGTGGGATTCGTGATGCAGGCGCGCGCGCCGATCATGGCGCCCAGCATCGTGCCGCCATTGCTCTCGGCCGAGCCCACGAGCTCGTTGTTCACCTGGCAGAGGTCGAGCGCGGCGCCCGCCTTGCCGGTGCAGTCCTGGATGGCGCCGGCGACGCCGATGTCGTTCTGGACATAGGACGCGAGGTTCTTCTTGTTCGCGTTCATGCGGTCCTGGATGTCCTGGATGATCACGAGCGCCTGCGCGCGCTGGTACGCCTCGAACTCGGCGGTGGAAACGCGCGTCTGCAGGCCGGCGAGGCCCAGCAGGCCCACCATGAGGATCGCGATCGTGATCAGCACCTCGATCATGCTGAAGCCGCGCTGGTCGGGGGCTTTCATCAGCAGGCTCCTTGAGCGGTGCGCGGGCGGCCCGACGGGTCGATGTGCACGCAACGCTTCTGGTCGATGGTCGCCGCCGGGTCGACGGGCGCGATGTTGAAGTTCGCGATGGCGCTGGTGCGGCCCGTGCGGTCGAAGACGAGCGCGGCCTGGTCGGCCGTGAACACGACCCCTGCCGCGATCGCGGACTGGTCGCGCAGCTTCACGGGCGGCGCCGCGGTGTTGTCCCAGATCTGCCAGCCGCCGGCCCAGTCCGCGCCGCCCGAGGCGCTCTGCATCGTCACGTTGCGGCCGCGCGCGATCGCCTCGCTGCGCGCATACGTGAGGTCGGCAAAGAGGTCGTAGGACGTCGAGCGCACCTTCTGCGTCGTCAGCAGCTTCGTCATCGACGGCGCGGCGAAGGCGGCGAGGATGCCGATGATCGCGATCACGACGACGAGCTCCGTCATCGTGAAGCCGGCCTGGGTGGAATGGCGGGGCCGCTTCATGGCCATTTGTTCGGGTACTGGCTGGTCTTCGTGCCGGCCTGGTCGATCGCGATCCAGCCGTCGGCGACCTGGTTGCCGGTCGGGTTCGCCTTGATCGAGAACGTCGGCGGCGGGCCGCCCCCGGTGACGACGTCGACCGTATAGAACCGCGAGACCTCGGATGGCAGCGTCACTCCGAGGTCGGTGAGCGAGCCGTAGGCTCGCGCGGTCTGCAGGTAGAGCTGCTCCTTGTTCGCGAGGTCCGCGATGAAGGATTGCGCCGCGGCGCGGTTGCCCTTGCGCACCTGGTTCGTGTACGAAGGCCAGGCGATGGCCGCCAGGATGCCGATGATGGCGACGACGACGATGATCTCGATGAGCGTGAATCCGCGGATGCGGCGCATAGGTCCTCCCAGGCGAAATGGTACGGGGAGGCCTTGAAACCACAAGGAAAAGCCGTCCGAGCGGTCGAAAACCGCCGACGAACGACCGCCGCGCTCCCGGTCCTCCCCCCGGGCCGCGCACGGCTTTGGGCCGGCGCCGGCGCCGCGTTATAATATCGGGCTCACGCGCTGTTGTAGCTCAGCTGGTAGAGCAACTGATTCGTAATCAGTAGGTCGGTGGTTCGAATCCACTCAACAGCACCAGCATCGCGAAAAGGGCGCCGACCGGCGCCCTTTTCTTTGGGGTCGAGCGGTCCCGGCTCAGTCCAGCGGCGGCTTGCCGCCGCCGGGAACGGGCGTCCGGTCGACGTTGAGCGTCATGGAGACGAGGACGTAGTAGCCGTTCACGGCGATCAGGTCGGCCACGCCCTGCTCGCCGAACGCCTCCACGGCCCGCTTGTACGTGGCGTCGCTCACGCCGTGGCGATCGTGCAGCTCGTTCGTGAAGTCGTAGACGATCCTCTCGTCCTGCTTCATGTTCGCCGGCACCCGGCCCTGGCGCAGGTCCTCGGCGACGGACGGATCGAGCCCTCCCTGCATGGCGAGGCGGTGATGCGCGAACCATTCGTATTGCGCCCTCCATTTGCGCGCCACGATCAGGATCGCGAACTCGTTCAACCGCGCCGGCAGCGAACTGCGGAAGCGGATGTACTCGCCCACCTTCTGCAGGTTGTTGGCGAGCTCGGGGCGCCGGTTCCACACGTTGAAGGGGCTCGAAAGGCTGGTCGCGCCCGGCGCGGCGGCGGGGCTGCCCACGGAGGCGCGCGGGCCGGTCATGATCGCCTTGGCCACTGTGAGCTGCTCGGGCGTCATCTCCGCGAGCGGCGTGAGCGCGAAGCGCCGCGGCCCTTCCGTGAGGCTCTCATGCGGCGCTCCTCCCATCGAGGTGCAGGCGGCGAGCGGCATGACGATGGCGGGCACCAGGACGCGCGACCAGGCGAACATGATGGACTCCCTGCGTTGTTTGTTCGGGACCCGATCGTACTGCCGCGCTAGCCGCGAAGCCATTCGGCACGCACAGCGGCCATCGCGTCGGCCCAATGGCGCCATTCGGGACGGTTCGCGATCCGCACCGACGGGTACCAGAGGCAGCGCCCGTCCGCTCGCGCCGCCCAGTACGCGAAGGGCGGCTCGCGCCCGAGGTACAGCAGCCGCGTCGGCACGCCGAGCGCGCCCGCGAGATGCGCCGTCACGTTGCTCGCCGTCACGACGCCCTCGCACGCCGCCATCGCGGCCGCCACGCCTTCGAGGTCGGCGTAGGCGTCGAGATCCTCGAGGCGGGCGAGCACCCCGGGATGGCGCTGCATGAACGCGCGGCGTTCCTCCTCCACGTCGCCGTATTGAAGGTCCAGCAGCCGCACGCCCGACACGGCGAGCGCGGCGAATTCGTCAAGGGCGATGGATTTGCGCTCGCCCAGCGCGCGGCGCTCGGCGCGCTGCAGGCTGCGCCACGAGATGCCGATCCAGCGCCCCTCGCCCAGGCGCGCGCGCAGGGCGGCGACACGATCGACATCGGGCCGGAGCAGCGCCGCCGGCTGCCGGTCGAAGCTCGCGAGATCGCGCCTGAAGAGTGCCGGGAGCGAGCCGATCGGCATCTCGCGCTCGCAATCGGCGAAGCGCGGCGCCGACTTGGCCGCGGTGGTGAATTCGAGCGCAGGCAGGCTGCGGCGGTACATCGCGAGCAGGCGCTCGTCGACTTCCACGACCGCGCGGGCGCCGTTTCCGGCGAGCTCCGGCAGCAGCGTCGAGAAAAGGATCTGGTCGCCCACGCCCTGCTCGCCCCACACTGCAACGTGCACCGCACGGCCGAGGTCGCCGGCACCGAAGCGCGGCATCGCGAACGAGCGTGCGATCGATTGCGGCGGATCGGTCTCGAAGCGCCGCTCGTAGCCGCGCCAGCCGGCATCGAACTCATGGCGGCGCAGCGCGACCTGCCCCAGCCCGTATTCGGCATCGGGCCAGCCGGGCCGCGCCTCGAGCGCGCGGCGATAGAGCGCAGCCGCCTCGTCGATGAGGCCGCGATCGAGCGCGACACTGGCGCCGTCCAGCAACGCGCGCAGTGCATGGGGGTCGAGCGAAAGGATGCGTTCGTAGGCCTTCGCCGCCGCCTCCAGGTCGCCGCGATCCTGCCGCAGCGCGAGCGCGAGGTTGCCCAGCGCATCGACGTTCGCGGGATCGGCCTCGCACGCGCGCTCGAACCAGGCGAGCGCTTCGCCGGGACGGCCGGCATCGCGCGCGACGACGCCGAGGTTGTTCATGGCCATCGCATTGCGGGGCTCGCGCTCGAGGACGCGGCGGAATGCCGCTTCGGCTTGCGCGAGGTCGCGCGCCACGAGCCGCAGCACGCCGAGGTTGTAGAGCGCGAGCGGCTGGCCGGGATCGATCGCGAGCGCGCGCCGGAACGCCGCGAGCGCTTCCTCGCGGCGGCCGGCGCGGTTCTGCAGGATGCCGAGGTGGCAATAGGCCGCCACGAAGCGCGGGTCGAGCTGCACCGCGCGCCGCAGGTCGCGCACCGCCTCGTCGATCCGGCCCGCTTCCGCGAGCACCTGCGCGCGATTGTTGAGGAACGGCGCCGCGCGCGGCGCGCGCTCGATGGATCGATCGATGAGCGCGAGCCCTTCCGCCGCGCGGCCCAGGCGCGTGAGGATGTAGCCCGCCATGTGCAGGGCCTGCGGATCCTCGGGGCTGCGCGCGAGGATCGCGCTCCAGGCCTCGTGCGCTTCGGCCAGGCGCCCCGCGCGGAAGAGCGCGAGGGCTTGCGCTTCAGGCGTGGAGGAGCTCATCGACGGTGGCGAGCGCCTTTTCCCACGTGTCGATGTCCCGGCGCGTCACGATGCGCACCGCGGGATACCAGAGCGAGCGGCCCTCCGCGTCCGGCACCCAGTAATGGAAGGGCGGGTTGCCGTGCAGGTACATGAGGTATGCGGGCTTGCCCAGCACGCCGGCATAGTGTGCCGTCACGTTGCTCGTCGTCACGATCGCGTCGCACGCATCGACGGCCGCGAGGACACCCTCCAGATCGCCGAAGAGGTCGAGATCGTCCAGCCGCGTGAGGCGCCCGCCCGCCTGCGCGAACGCTTCGCGCTCCGCGGCCGTGTCGCCGTACTGCAGATCGAGCAGCCGGATGTCCTCGCGCTGCGACAGCGCCCGGAATGCCGCGAGCGATCCCGATTTCTTCTTCTGCAGGTAGGCGCGCGGCGAGGGCTGGAAGCTGCGCCACGAGATGCCGATCACGCGCACGCCGGGCGCCTGCAAACGCTCGCGATACGCCGACGCGCGATCCGGATCCGCCGCGAGCAGCGCGCGGGGCTGCCGCTCGAAGCTCTCGCGCGAAGGGCGAAGCAGCCGCGGCAGCGAGGCGATCGCGAGATGGCGGTCGCACCCCGCGAACGCCTTCTCCGATTCCTCCGGTGGCACGACGTTCCAACCCGGATGCGCGCGCCGATAGGCGGGCACGAGCCGCTTATCGATCTCCAGCACGAAGGATTCGCCGCGCGCCTCCAGCTCGGGCAGCAGCGTCGAATAGAGAAGCTGGTCGCCGATGCCCTGCTCGCGCCAGATGGCGATGCGACGGCCCTTCCCCCAATCGGCTTCGGTGAAGGCCGGCACGCGAAACGGCCGCAACACCGCCACGGGCGGCGTGGTGTGGTAGCGCAGCTCGCAAAGCCGCCAGCCTTCGCCGAACTCGAAGCGGCACAGGTGCGACAGGCCCAGGTTGTAGGCGGCGCGCGCGGAGCGCGGGTTCGCCTCCATGGCGCGGCGGTACAACGCCATGGCCTCCTCGCGCCGGCCCTGCTCCTGGAGCAGGTAGCCGTAGTTGTTGAGCGCGTCGGCGTGGTCCGGCCTGATGGCGAGCGTGCGCTCGTATTCGCGGATCGCGCCCTCGACGTCCCCGCGCTCCTGGAGCAGCAGGCCCAGGTTGCTGCGCGCGTCGGCGTGCTGCGGCAACTGCGCGAGCACCTCCTCGTAGCACGCGATGGCCTGCGCTTCCTCGCCGAGCGCCGCGAGCGCGTTGCCGAGGTTGTTGCGCGACTCGTGGAATCCGGGATCGAGCTCGAGCGCGCGGCGCTGGCAGTCGACCGCCTCGCGGAAGCGGTTGCGCTCGAAGTAGGCGATGCCGAGGTTGTTCTGGATCTCCCCCGATCGCGGCTTCATCGCCGCCGCCCGCTCGAGCAGCGGGATCGCCTCGTCCACGCGGCCCATCTCGCGCAGCGCGGTGCCCCAGTTGGAATACGCGTCGGCGAGCTGCGGGTCGAACCTCACCGCCTGCGCGTAATGCGTCAGGGCGTCCTCGGCGCGGCCCTTCGCCTTCAGCGCGTTCGCGAGGTTGTTGTGCGCGGCGGCGAGATTGGGCCGAAGCTGCAACGCCTTGCGATAGCACGCGATCGACTCGTCGAGCCGCCCCGCGTTCTGGAAGAGCAGCGCGAGGTTGTACTGCGTTTCCGCATGGCCGGGCCTGAGCGCGAGGGCGTGGCGGTAAGCGCGCTCCGCGCCCGCGGCCTCACCCAGCCCGGCGAGCACGTTGCCGAGGAGGTTCCACGCCGGGTGCATGTCCGGCTTGAGGCGCGTGGCCTCCTGCACGTCGTCGCGCGCTTCGTCCAGGCGGCCGAGCGCGAAGAGCGCCTGCGCACGGTTGTGGCGGATCGAGGGCGACTGCGGGCGCAGCTCGCGCGCGCGATCGAACGACGCCAGCGCTTCCTGTGGCCGCCCCTGCGCCGCGAGCGCGGCGCCGAGCAGCTCGTGCGCCTCGGGCCGCTGCGGCTCGGCCGCCACGGACTGGCGCGCGGCGCGCTCGGCCTCGGCCATGCGGCC
>DASTGG010000220.1:0-12359 GCA_035719385.1 Usitatibacter sp. | reverse complement strand
GCTCCGGCGGCGATCCCGAGGGTCTCTTCCCGGTGATCTTCGGCCATGAGGGCGCGGGCGTCGTCGTCGATGTCGGGCCGGGCATCGTGTCGCTGAAGAAGGGCGACCACGTGATCCCGCTCTACACACCCGAATGCCGGCAGTGCAAATCCTGCCTCTCGGGCAAGACCAACCTCTGCACCTCGATCCGCGCCACGCAGGGCCAGGGCGTGATGCCCGACGGCAGCAGCCGCTTCTCGCTCGCGGGCGAGCCGGTCTTCCACTACATGGGCTGCTCGACGTTCTCGAACTTCACCGTGCTGCCCGAGATCGCGGTGGCGAAGATCCGCGAGGACGCGCCTTTCGAGAAGGTCTGCTACATCGGCTGCGGCGTGACCACCGGCATCGGCGCGGTCATCAACACGGCGAAGGTGGAAGCGGGCGCGAACGTCGTCGTGTTCGGGCTCGGAGGCATCGGCCTGAACGTGCTGCAGGGCGCGCGCATGGTGGGGGCCAACAGGATCATCGGCGTCGACATGAACCCGGCGCGCGAGACGCTCGCGCGCAAGTTCGGCATGACGCACTTCGTGAACCCGAAGGAAGTGAAGGGCGACCTCGTGCCGTACCTGGTCGAGCTCACCGACGGCGGCGCCGACTACAGCTTCGAGTGCATCGGCAACGTGGACGTGATGCGCCAGGCGCTCGAATGCTGCCATCGCGGCTGGGGCGTGTCCGTGATCATCGGCGTCGCGGGCGCGGGACAGGAGATCAGGACGCGGCCGTTCCAGCTCGTCACCGGCCGCGTGTGGAAGGGCACCGCTTTCGGCGGCGCGCGCGGCCGCACCGACGTGCCGAAGATCGTGGACTGGTACATGGAAGGCAAGATCAACATCGACGACCTCATCACCCACGTGATGCCGCTCGAGCGCATCAACGACGCCTTCGACCTGATGCACGAAGGCAAGTCGATCCGCTCGGTCGTCGTTTACGACGGCGCGCGGGCTCCGCGCAACGCCGCCGTCGCGAATGCAGGCGCGGTTGTCTGACAGAAAGGGGCTTGGCATGGCTAACGTTTCGATTCATCCGCAGATCGATGCAGGCATCAAACCCGCGGCCGCGAATTTCTCGGGCGGGACGCTCTACTGCAGGTGCAACGACCGCAAGGTAGCGGTGCAGATCGATACGCAGACGGCGCACAACCACGCGTGCGGCTGCACCAAGTGCTGGAAGCCGGCGGGGGCGCTGTTCTCGCAGGTGGCCGTCGTGCCGCGAGACAAGCTGCGTGTCGTCGCCAACGAGGACAAGCTGCAGGTCGTCGACCCCAATGCGGCGATCAAGCGCTATGCGTGCCGCGAATGCGGCGTGCACATGTACGGTCGCATCGACAACACCAAGCATCCGCTCTACGGGCTCGACTTCATCCACACCGAGCTCTCGCCGCAAAGCGGGTGGTCGCCCCCGGAGTTCGCCGCGTTCGTGTCCTCGATCATCGAGTCGGGCGCCGATCCCGAGCAGATGGGCGCGGTGCGCAACCGGCTGCGCCAGCTCGGCCTCGAGCCGTACGATTGCCTGTCGCCGCCGCTCATGGACTTCCTCGCGACGCAGGCCGCGAAGGCCTCGGGCAAGCTCTACAAGAAGGACGCCGTGCCGGCGTGAGCTCGCCGGGCCTCGCCGCCGTTTCGCAAAGCCGCTGCTTCGGCGGAGTGCAGGGCGTCTATCGCCACGACTCCGCCGAGCTCGGCTGCGCGATGCGCTTCGCCGTCTTCCTGCCGCCGCAGGCCGCGCAGCGCCAGGTGCCGCTGCTCTACTGGCTCTCGGGCCTCACGTGCACGGAGGAGAACTTCACGGTCAAGGCGGGCGCGCAGCGCGTGGCGGCCGAGCTCGGCCTCGCGCTCGTCGCATGCGACACCAGCCCCCGCGGCCTGGGCATTCCCGGCGAGGGCGAAAGCTGGGACCTGGGGCTGGGCGCGGGCTTCTACGTCGATGCGACGCGCGAGCCGTGGTCGCGCGGCTATCGCATGTACTCGTACGTGACGCGCGAGCTGCCGGCGCTGGTCGAGCAGGAATTCAACGTCGATGCGCAACGCGCCGGCATCTTCGGCCACTCCATGGGCGGGCACGGCGCGCTCGTGATCGCGCTGCGCAACCCGGCGCGCTACCGCAGCGTTTCCGCGTTCGCGCCGATCGGATCCGCGACGCGTTGCCCGTGGGGGCAGAAGGCGCTATCGGCCTACCTCGGCCCGGAGGGACCGGCCTGGCTCGAATACGATGCCGCATCCCTGCTCGCGACGCGCGGATGGGGCGGGCCGCCGATCCTGGTGGACCAGGGCACGCAGGATGGCTTCCTCGACACGCAGCTCAAGCCGGCGCTGCTCGCGCAGGCGGCGCAGCGCTCGGGTGCGCCGATCGACCTGCGGATGCAGGACGGCTACGACCACAGCTATTACTTCATCGCGACCTTCATCGCCGACCACCTTCGCCACCATGCGAAGGCGCTTGCGGCGGTGCGCGAGGGCGGCGCCGCGGCGGCCGCGACGCGCTAGGTCTTCCAGCTCGGCGGGCGTTTCGCGAGGAACGCGTCCACGCCTTCCCTGGCCACGTCCGCCGCCATGTTGCAGGCGATCGTCCGCGACGCATCCTCGTAGGCGGCGCCCAGGCCGACCTCGAGCTGCCGGTAGAAGAGCGCCTTGCCGATGGCGAGCGACTCGGCCGGCTTCTTCTTGAGGTTGGCGGCCAGCGCGAGAACGCCCTCGTGCAGCTGCTCGGGCGGGCACACGCGGTTCACGAGGCCCCATTCGAGGGCCTGCTTCGCGTCGATGAAGTCGCCGGTGAAGAGCATCTCGGCGGCGCGCTTGCGGCCCACGTTGCGCGTGAGCGCGACCGCGGGCGTCGAGCAGAACAGTCCCAGGTTGATGCCCGACACCGCGAAGCGCGCATCGCTCGTGGCCACCGCGAGGTCGCATTGCGCCACGAGCTGGCAGCCGGCCGCGGTGGCGATGCCATGCACCTGCGCGATCACCGGCTGCGGGAGCGCGACCAGCTTCTGCATCATCGCGCTGCATGTGGCGAAGAGGCGCTCCACGTCCGCATGCGAGGGCAGGGCGCGCATCTCCTTGAGGTCGTGGCCGGCGCAGAACGCGCTTCCCGCGCCCGCGATCACCACGACGCGTACCGACTTGTCCTCGCGGATCGCATCGAGCTCGCCGTGCAGCGCTTCCAGCAGCGCGGCCGACAACGCGTTGTATTGGCGCGGGCGGTTGAGGGTGAGCGTGGCGACACCGTCTTCCACGGTGCGCAGCAGCACGGGCTCGAGCGAGCGGTCGTTCATGGCATTCCCCGGTTGCAACGGATTCCTGCGGGAATTATGCGCTTCATATTCGTTACATTGCATGTGACCGGTGATCGTCATACTATCCCGCGAGGTCTTCGGTCCGACTGGGATGGCCCGACAGGGAGCGGCCAACCCGAAGCCCCTATACAAAAGAAGGACAAGAACCATGCGAACGCGGACGCGCCTGGCAGCGATGGTCTTGCCTGCCCTGGCATTCACGGGCCTCTCGTTCCCCGTTCTGGCGCAGGCGCCCCTCGACACGGCGCGCGAGCTGCTGCGCGCGGGCAACGCGAGCGAGGCCTACCAGGAGCTCGCGCGCGTGCAGCGCGAATTCTCGGGGCAGGCGGAGTTCGATTACCTGCTCGGCGTGGCGGCGCTCGACAGCGGCCGCACCGACGAAGCCATCATCGCCTTCGAGCGCGTGCTGGCGCTCATGCCCAACCACGCGGGCGCGCGCATGGACCTTGCGCGCGCCTACTATGCCTCCGGCGCCTACGACCTCGCCGAAGCGGCGTTCCTCAAGCTGCGCGACGCGAATCCGCCGCCGGCCGCGCAGCAGGCGATCAGCCGTTATCTCGAGGCGATCCAGGCGCGCAAGCGCCAGACGCAGGCCGGCTGGGCGGGCTACGGCGAGCTCGGCCTGGGGTGGGACTCGAACATCACCGCGGTGCCGTCGAACTTCGGTGCCGCCGCGCAGCAGGCCTTCAACCTCATCGACATCCAGCCCACGGGCAACGCGGTCAAGCGGCACGCGCCCTTCGCGCAGGGCGCGCTGGGGCTCGATTACACGCAGCCCCTGAGCGCCGGCTGGAGTGCCTTCGCGGGCGGCGAGCTTCGCGGCCGCGCGTATCGCCACGAGCCCCACTTCAACACCGCGCAGGGCGATCTGCACGCGGGCGGCGCGCTCAACGCGGGCGCCAACCAGTACCGGGTCACGGCCTCGTTCCTCGAGTTCGACCAGGAGGGCGAGGCGCCCGGGGACCCGAAGCCCACGAACGACCGGCGCATGGGCGGCCTCGGCTTCGACGTGCGCCACGCGCTGAGCCCGAGGACGCAGCTCGGCGCCTCGCTGCAGGTCAATCGCGTGCGCTTCCCCGACAATCGCGTGGAGGATTTCGACCAGGCCTACGCGTCCGTCTCGTGGCTGCACAGCTTCGAGCGGCGCGGCGTGCCGCTGCTGTACCTCACCGCGTTCGCGAGCAACGACCGCGCGCCCAACCGGATCCTTCCGGACGAGGACACGACCAAGAGCAAGCGCCTTTTCGGCGCGCGCAGCTACTACCAGTACTCGCTCTCGCCGAAGGTGCACCTCTTCAACGGGCTCGCGGTCATCCATCGGCGCGACACGGACGCCTTCGCGCGGTCCACGCAGGTCGAGCACGGCCGCGATACCTATTTCGAGTCGACGCTCGGCGTCGCGTGGCAGTTCCGCGATGCCTGCGCGTTGCGGCTGCAGTACGCGTACTCGCGCAACGCCTCGAACATCGACATCTTCGACTACAACCGCCACGAGATCTCCTCGACGATCCGTTGCGATCTCTTCTGATGCGGAGGACCGGCATGCAAACGAAGCGGTGGCTCCTTGCGATGATCGCGGCGGCGCCGCTGGCGGCCTGGGCGGCGAGCGGCGAGTTCACGTTCGTGGTCGGCGAGGTGACGGTCGTGAAGGCCGGCGGGCAGCGCATCACGCCCGCCAAGGGAACGCCGGTCGACGTGGGCGACCGCGTCGTCACCGGCGCGAACGGCATGGCGCAGCTCACCATGGTGGACCAGGCGAGGCTGTCGCTGCGGCCGTCCACGCAGTTCCTGATCGAGCAGTATCCCGAGACGAAGGAGGGAGCCGGCAGCGCGGTGCTGAACCTGCTCAAGGGCACGCTGCGCACGTTCACGGGCCTCATCTCCTCGGTGAATCGCGACCGCTTCGTGATGAAGACGCGCGTGGCCACCGTGGGCATCCGCGGCTCCGGCAACATCCTCTATGCATGCGACGGCGCGGAATGCGACCCGAGCGTGCGCCAGGGCAATGCCGAAGAGTCGCTCACGGTCAACCACACGATCGAAGGCAGCCATGCGGTCAGCAACATCGTGCCCGGCGCCGCACCCGGCGTTCCCGCGCAGCAGGGCGGGGCCGAGACCCTGATCACGGGGCCGGGCCAGACGGTGCTCGTGGCGGGCGGGCGGCCGCCGCGCTACATCCCCACGCCGAGCTTCATCGCGGACGTGGCGACGAACATGACCAAGGCGAATGCGGGCGACGACAGCGCTGCGCTCGCCGAGGCGCGCGTGTTCTCGCCCGGCGACGTGCTCGCGATCCTGGCGCTCCAGCAGACGACCGTCTCGAACGCGGGGAACAACCCGACCATCTTCCTGCCGACGGTCGATGCCACGCGGAATCTCGTATCCGATCCGTCGAACCTGCGCGACATCGTGATCGCCGCGGGGGGCGCCGCGTTCATCGGGCAGGCCGCCGGCGGCGACGTGACGCTCGCGGGCGGCAACTTCGCGGGCTATCGCGCGTATGCCGGCTCCGGCAGCGGCATCACGCCCGTCATCCGCGGCGGCACATTGCGCGATGCGACCAGCGTCGTCGTCGACGGGCAGGCGATCAGCCTGGGACGTTGGGAGAACGCCTCGCTCGGCTTCTTCGGCGCGGGCTCGGGCACGCAGGTGCCGGGAAGCATCCACTGGGTGATGGCGCCGTCGGGCTATCCCACGTATCTCGCGGAGGTGCTCACGGGCACCGCGAGCTATACGCTCGCCGCTTCGACCTCGCCCACGAACCAGGACAACGTCGCGGGTACGCTCGCCTCGGCGAACCTCAGCGTCAACTTCACCAATCGCACGGTCAACCTGGGGCTGAACGTGACCCTGCCCGCGCAGGGCAGCACGCCCGCCGGAAGCTGGCAGCTCAACGCCGACAGCATCCCGCTTGCGCTGAACACGTTCTTCGGCTCGACGGGCGACCGCGTCGTGATCACCAACGGCTCCGGGCAGAGCTCGCGCACCAACAGCAACCTCACGGGCAGCTTCGAGGGCAGCCTCGTGGGCATCGGCCTGTCGGGCGCGGTGCTGGGCTACGGCATTTCCGACCGGACCGCGTCGAACGCGGCGCAGTGGCAGTTCATCACCGGCGCGGCGGCGTTCGCCGGTCCGCGCCAGGACCCCGCGGCGCCGTACCGCGAGGGCCGCGTGTCGGATGCGAACGGGCTGCTCGCCGATTTCGTGCGCAGCTACGGCACCACGGACCGGCCCGATGAGGTCGCGCTCGACGCGCAAGGGCAGGTCACTGCCTTCTCGGCGCCGTACCAGCGACTGGGCACGCACGCGACGTACTCGATCGGCACGGCGCAGGTCGTGCAGTCCGGATTCGACCCGGAAACGGGCATGGTCTGGGGGCGCTGGGGCAATGGCGTCGCGCAGGTGGCGCGCGCCGGCTCCACGGACCAGGTCTTCCTCAACAACGGGGCCAGCCTGCATTACATCTTCGCCGGCACGCAGAGCGGGCCGGTGGCGCTGCCGCTCACCGGCACGGCCACCTACGACGTGATCGGGAGCACGAGCCCGACGGACATCAACGGGCACGTCGGATCGCTCAACTCGGCCACGCTCGCCGCCAACTTCACGAACCGCACGGTGGACGCCTCCGTGAACATCGGCATCAACGGCCAGACGTGGACGGGCAGCGCGGCCAACATGCCGATCTACCGCGACCAGTATTTCTCGGCGTACTCGGGCACGCCGATCGCGGGCCTTCCGAACCCGAACCCGCTCACGATCGGCTGCACGCCCAACTGCGGGCAGGGCGCTGCGGGCAGCTTCGACGGCTTCTTCACGGGGCGCACCGGCCAGCGCGCCGGCCTCATGTACAACCTCGGCGGCAACCAGGGCGCCGTCGCCTTCGGTCGCCGCGGCGGCTGAACGCGAAAGGGAGACTCGCGATGACCTTCAGGCGATTCGTGGCCGCGGCGGCCCTGCTGGCCGCCGCCATGGCCGGCACGGCGCACGCGCAATTCGTCGTGACCAACACGAGCGATTCCGGCGCCGGCTCGCTGCGGCAGGCCATGCTCGATGCGAACGCGAGCTGCATCTCGGTACCGTCCAATCCGGCGATTTCGTTCAACATCGCGGGCACCGGACCTTTCGCGATCCGACCGCTGTCGCCACTGCCCTCCATCGCGTGCGCAGCGACGACGATCGACGGCTATACGCAGCCCGGCTCCGCCCCGAACACGAGCTCGAGCGGAGGCACGAACGCCAGGATCCTCGTCGACGTCGATGGAAGCCAGTGCGCGGTGCGCACGCTTCCGTGCACGGGCGCCGGCATCGAGGTGCTCGCCGATGGCGCCACGATCAGCGGGCTCGCCGTGCACTCGTTCGGCGGGCCGGGCATCCGCTTCACGTCCCCCTCGACGTTCGGCACGATCAACATCGCGGGCAATTTCGTCGGCACCGACCCCGGCGGCGTCACCGCGCTCGGCAACACCGGGGCCGGCATCGACATCGTGCAGGGCTCCGCCTCGGTGGGCGCCGTCGGGCAGCCGGGGCTCATCAACCTCATCACCGGGAACAAGGGGCCGGGCGTCAACCTGCAGGCGGGCGCCTTTTTCTCCTCGATCCTCGGCAACCTCATCGGCGGCCGCCGCGATGGTTTCTTGAGCGTGAACAACACCGGCGCCGGCATCGCTTCGGCGAGCTCGAGCACGATCAGCATCTCGGGCAACTACATCCGCTTCAACGGCGGGCCCGGCATCCTCGTCACCGGCTCCGGCAGCCACAACATCCTCGGCAACCCGAGCATCTTCGGCAATGGCGGGGCGGGCATCGTGTATTCCGCGGGCTCGCCGTACCCGGCGCCCAGGATCACCTCGCTGGTCTACGACAGCGTCGCGAACCAGACGACGATCACCGCGCAGATGACCGGCGCCCCGCCCACCGGCCTTCCCGGATCCGGCATCGACCTCTATTCCAACCCGCTCATGCCCGGCGTGGGCGAAGGCCGGACGTTCCTCGGCAACGCCCCCATCAACATCGATGCCGCCGGCAACGGCACCACGACGCTCACGGTGCCGGGCCAGGCGAAGTTCGTGACGGGCACGTTCACCTTCTGCGGCGACGGTTGCTTCGGGACCTCCGTGTTCTCGCTGCCCGATTCGCCGCCGACGCTTTCGATCACGTTCACGCCCAACCCGCTCGCGGCCGGAAGCGCGGGCTCGATCGCGATGGTGCTGCAGAACCCGAACAAGACGCGCCAGCTGGGCCTGGTCGGGTTCACGTTCGGTCTGCCCACGGGCCTGCAGATCGGCGCCGAGAGCGCTGGCGCGGATTGCGCCGCGGGCGTCTCGTTCGCGGGCGCGACGAGCACGGTCGCGTCGGCGGGCAACATCACGCTCGCCCCCGGCACCACCTGCACGGTCACCGCGCCGCTCACGGCGTCTGCAGCCGGCACGTTCACGCTGCCCGCGGGCTCGATCACGGTCAATTCCGACGCGGGCCCCGGGACGAACAACGCCGCGACGCTCACCGCGACCGCCGCGGCGGGCATCGCCGTGAGTCCCGCAAGCATCGACTTCGGCGCGGTGCCGCCGGGTTCGAGCAGCTCCTTGTCCGTCACCGTGCAGAGCACGGGCTCGGCGCCGTTGAGCGTGTCCGGCGCGACGGTGACCGGCGCGGGGTTCACGCTGGGCGGCAATACGTGCACGGCGTCGATCGCGGCGCCGGGCACCTGCACGATCACGATCATCTTCGCGCCGAACGCGGCGGCGGCGTTCTCGGGCCAATTGAGCATCACGTCGAACGCCTCGCCCAGCCCGCTGAACGTCGCGTTGGCCGGCACGGGCGGCGCGCCGGGCCTGCAGTTCTCTCCGGCCAGCCTGACGTTCGCGCCGCAGAGCGTCGGCACCACGAGCCCGCCGCAAGGCGCCACGCTCACGAATGCGGGGTCGACCAGCGTCGACGTTTCATCGATCTCCGTCACGGGCGATTTCGCCTTCACGGGCTGCGCGTTCCCGCTGACGCTCGCGCCCGGCGCGACCTGCACGTTGTCGATCACGTTCTCGCCGCAGTCGGCCGGGACGCTGGGCGGTGCGATCAGCGTGGCGTCGACGGCCGCGGGCAGCCCGAGCACGCTGCCGCTCTCGGGTAGCGGTGTGAACGGGCCCGTTCCCGGCATCGTCGTGAGCCCCACGAGCCTCGATTTCGCGGGCGTGCAGCCCGGCAGCAGCCGTTCGCTCGCGGTGACCGTGCAAAGCACGGGCACGGCGCCGTTGAGCGTATCCGGCGCGAGCGTCACCGGGACGGGCTTCGCGCTGTCGGGCAATACGTGCACGACGTCGATCGCCGCGCCGGGCACCTGCGCGCTCACGGTTACCTTCGCGCCGGGCGCTCTGGGTGCCTTCGCGGGGCAGCTGGCCATCACGTCCAACGCCTCGCCCAGCCCGCTCAACGTGCCGTTGACCGGCAACGGTGGCGGACCGGCCGTGCAGTTCTCGCCGCCGAGCGTCGCCTTCCCACGCCAGAACGTGGGCACGACCAGCGCGCCGCAGGCGGTGACGCTCACGAACACGGGGACCGCGGCCCTCGACATCACATCCATCGCGATCGCGGGCGACTTCGGCTACGCGGGCTGCGGATTCCCGCTCACGCTCTCGCCGGGCGCTTCGTGCACGTTCTCCATCACGTTCTCGCCGCAGGGCAACGGCATCCTGGCGGGCTCGATCAGCGTGGTGTCGAACGCGGCAGGCAGCCCGAGCGTGCTGCCGTTGAGCGGCACCGGCGTGAACGGACCCACGGCGGGCATCTCGCTGCTGCCATCGAGCGTAGGCTTCGGTGTGATCCGTGTCGGAACCTCGGCCACCGGCCAATTCACGATCTTCAGCAACGGCAGCGCGCCGCTCGACATCTCGGGCATCGCCGCCTCGGGCGCGTTCTTCTCGCAGTCCAATTCGTGTCCTGCGACGCTTCCCGTCGGCAGCGCCTGCGTGGTCACCGTGACGTATGCGCCGGGCAGCCTCGGCGACCATCGCGGACAGGTGGCCGTGTCGAGCAACGGCGATCCGGCCACGGCGACGGTGATTCTCTCGGGCTCGGCGGTGGATTCCTTGCCGGCGTTGCTCTCTGTCGAGGGCGAACTCGACTTCGGCCAACGGATCGTGGGCACGTCGACCCGCCATTCGGTCGCCCTGCACAACGCGGGAGAGCAAACACTCGACATCGCGAGCCTCGCCGTCACGGGCACGGGTTTCCGCCTGGACGGCGCTTGCGGCTCCATCGCTCCCGGCGGCACGTGCACCGTCGACGTGGTGTTCGAGCCGTCCACGCTGGGCATCTTCGCGGGCAGCCTGGACATCGTTTCCAACGATGCGCGCGGCACCATATCCGTGAGCCTGCTCGGAGAGAGCCTCGCTGCCGCGCGTCCGGAAATCGACCTGACGCCGGACGGCATCGGCTTCGCGAACCAGATGATCACGACCCAAAGCCCGGTGAACACCGTCACCGTGGCCAGCACGGGCACGGCGGCGCTGCACATCCTCGGCATGACCGTCACAGGGCCGTTCGTCATCACCGCGAGCACCTGCGGCGACGCACTCGATCCGGGCGCGCGCTGCCAGGTGTCGGTCGGGTTCCTGCCGTTCGCGGCGGGCTTCGCCGAGGGACGCCTCACCGTGGCGAGCGATGCGCAGGCGGGCCGCTCCTTCGTGAGCCTCACGGGGACCGGCTGCCGCTATTACTCGATCGCGGGCATGCGCAACCTGCTGCGGCTCTGCGCGCCGTAGCGGCGCGCCCGCAGGCGGCGGAAGGTGTCCGGAACACCGGACACTTCCGCCGTAAATTGCGAATTATTCGAGGGAATCGGGGATCCGGTGCCTTGCCCAAGGGCGAGGCGCGGGGTAGCATTCGGGACGAATTTCCACGGCGCCAGAGCCCGTAAGAAATGGGCCGCAAGGCGCGGAAACCCTGCTCTCGATGCCCGGCGACACCATCCTCGAAACGCGCGGCCTCACGAAGGAGTTCAAGGGCTTTGTCGCCGTCGACAACGTCAACCTCAGCGTCCGCCGCGGTTCCATCCACGCGCTGATCGGTCCCAACGGGGCCGGCAAGACCACCACGTTCAACCTGCTGACGCGGTTCCTGCCCGTGAGCGCGGGAACGATCCTCTTCAACGGGCAGGACATCACGCACGAGAAGCCGGCCGATGTCGCGCGCCGCGGCATCATCCGGTCGTTCCAGATCTCGGCGGTGTTCCCGAACCTCACCGTGCTGGAGAACGTGCGCGTCGCGCTGCAGCGCTCGCTCGGGACGAGCTTCCATTTCTGGCGCAGCGAGAAGACGCTCAACGCGCTGAACGAGCGGGCGATGGCGCTGCTCGAGCGCGTGGACCTCACGAACTTCGCGCGCCTGCACGCGGGCGACCTCGCCTACGGCCGCAAGCGCACCCTCGAGATCGCCACGACGCTCGCCATGGACCCGGAGCTCATGCTGCTCGACGAGCCGACCGCCGGCATGGGCCACGAGGACGTCGATCGCGTGAAGGGGCTGATCAAGGAAGTGGCCGTCGGGCGCACCGTGCTCATGGTCGAGCACAACATGAGCGTGGTCTCCGACATCTCGCACACCATCACGGTCATGCAGCGCGGCGCCGTGCTGGCCGAGGGCTCGTACGCGGAGGTGTCGGGCAACCCGCAGGTGATCGAGGCGTACATGGGGTCTTCCACCGAGGAGGCGGCGCATGGCTGAGGAAGTCCTGCGCATCTCGGACCTCCACGCGTGGTACGGCGAGTCGCACGTGCTGCACGGCGTGGACCTCACGGTGCATCGCGGCGAGGTGGTGACGCTGCTGGGACGCAACGGCGCGGGGCGCACGTCCACGCTGAAATCGGTGCTCGGGCTCGTGGGCAAGCGCACCGGCTCGGTCAGGGTGGACGGCCAGGAGACGATCCATTGGCCCACGTACCGGATCGCCCACCTCGGCGTCGGCTACTGCCCCGAGGAGCGCGGCATCTTCTCGAGCCTCTCGGTCGAGGAGAACCTGCTGCTGCCGCCGCAGACGGGC
>DASTGG010000219.1:0-26754 GCA_035719385.1 Usitatibacter sp. | reverse complement strand
CGGGGTCGGGGTGCGTCCCCGGGGTGCGTCCCCGGGGGTGGTTTTGGCGGTGGCCAACAAAAAAGGCAGCCAGCGGGCTGCCTTTTCGCGGTTCCCGGGGCGCCTTACTCGGCGGCCTTGGCCGTGCCCTTGCGTGCGTAGCGCTTCTTGAACTTGTCCACGCGACCGGCGGTATCCACGATCTTCTGCTTGCCCGTGTAGAAGGGATGGGACTCGGCGGAGATCTCGATCTTGTAGACCGGGTACTCCTTGCCGTCCTTCCACGTGATGGTCTCGTTGGTGGCGACCGTCGAACGGGTTACGAAGCCGAAGTCGCAGCTGGTGTCCAGGAACACGACTTCGCGGTAATTGGGGTGGATTCCGTCTTTCATGGTTTTTGGCGCCTTGTAAGTAGGCACGAACTCTAGGGGGAGGGGGGTGCCGAAAAATGTCGCTGAGGGCGCATTATGGCAGGAAACACCGCCCGAGGCAAGGGTGGGGCCACGGCTGCCATCATGCTCCAGACCCTTGAGCGCACAGGGTTTTTCCCCCGATCAGCCCTTCTTCATGGAGTTGAAGAACTCGTCGTTGTTCTTGGTGGCACGAAGCTTGTCCAGGAGGAATTCCGTGGCCTCGAGCTCGTCCATGCCGAAGAGCAGCTTGCGCAGGATCCATACCTTGGGAAGGATGTCCGGCGCGATCAGGAGTTCCTCGCGACGCGTGCCCGACCGGTTCACGTTGATGGAGGGATAGACGCGCTTCTCGGCCATGCGCCGATCCAGGTGGATCTCCATGTTGCCGGTGCCCTTGAATTCCTCGTAGATGACGTCGTCCATCCGCGAGCCCGTGTCGATCAGCGCCGTGGCGATGATGGTGAGCGAGCCGCCTTCCTCGATGTTGCGCGCCGCGCCGAAGAACCGCTTCGGGCGCTGCAGGGCGTTGGAATCGACGCCGCCCGTGAGCACCTTGCCCGAAGCCGGCACCACGGTGTTGTACGCGCGGGCGAGGCGCGTGATCGAGTCCAGAAGGATGACCACGTCCTTCTTGTGCTCGACCAGGCGCTTGGCTTTCTCGATGACCATCTCGGCCACCTGCACGTGCCGCGTCGCCGGCTCGTCGAACGTCGAGGCGACGACTTCGCCGCGCACGGTGCGGCTCATCTCCGTGACCTCCTCGGGACGCTCGTCGATGAGCAGCACGATCAGCACCGCCTCGGGGTGGTTCGCCGTGATGGCGTGGGCCATGTGCTGCATGAGCACGGTCTTGCCGGCCTTGGGCGGCGAGACGATGAGGCCGCGCTGGCCCTTGCCGATGGGGGCGATGATGTCGAGCACGCGCCCCGTGAGGTTTTCCTCCGCCTTGATGTCCCGCTCGAGCCGCATGGACTCGTCGGGGTGCAGCGGCGTGAGGTTCTCGAAGAGGATCTTGCTCTTGGCATTCTCCGGCGGCTCGCCGTTGACCGTATCGACCTTCACCAGGGCGAAATAGCGCTCGCCGTCCTTGGGCGTGCGGATCTCGCCCACGATCGAGTCGCCGGTGTGCAGGTTGAAGCGGCGGATCTGGGATGGGGAGACGTAGATGTCGTCCGGGCCGGCGAGGTACGAGGTGTCCGGCGAGCGCAGGAAGCCGAAGCCGTCCTGGAGCACCTCGAGGGTGCCGTCGCCGAAGATGGCCTCGCCCTTCTTGGCCTGGTGCTTGAGCAGCGCGAAGACCAGCTCCTGCTTGCGCAGGCGGTTCGCGCCCTCGAGCTCGCTCGTGTTGGCCATCTCGACGAGCTCGGAAACGTGCTTTAGCTTGAGGTCGGATAAGTGCATTCCGGGGGACCTGCGTGGAGGTGGTCTGGTGAACGGGCCCGGAAGACCTCACGGGCCGGCGATTCGACGAGTTGGGATGGAGCCTGGCTGGGAAGGCGCTGGTGGCGCCCGGGTTGCCGCTTATGGCTTGTTCGAATGAACAGCCAGGATGGAAATCAGGGTATCGGTTTCAAATATTGCTGTCAATGAATGCCGCGAGCTGCGTTTTCGAGAGCGCGCCCACCTTGGTGGCTTCCACGTTGCCGTTCTTGAAGAGCATGAGCGTCGGGATGCCGCGGATGCCGTACTTGGGCGGCGTGGCCTGGTTCTCGTCGATGTTGAGCTTGGCGACCTTGAGCCGCCCCTGGTACTCGCTCGCGATCTGGTCCAGCGCCGGGGCGATCATCTTGCAGGGCCCGCACCACTCGGCCCAGTAGTCCACCAGGACCGGCGTTTGCGCGCGCAGCACCTCCTGCTCGAACGTGTCATCGGTGATGTGGACGATCTTTTCGCTCACTCTGGGGCCTCTTGCGGAAATGGAATGCAGGGGAGAATTTCAGCATAAATCCTAGACCAAACCGCGACATGGAGCAAAAGGGCCGCGAATCGGGCGGGTTGGGGCGCCTCGCCCGCCTCTGCTAAAATGTCGTCCCTTTTGGCACCGCGATTCCCCGTTTTCGAAAGGCAATTCCATGACGTACGTGGTTACCGAGGCATGCGTGAAGTGCAAGTACACCGATTGCGTGGACGTCTGCCCGGTCGACTGCTTCCGCGAAGGGCCGAACATGCTGGTGATCGACCCGGACGAGTGCATCGACTGCACGCTGTGCGTGGCCGAGTGCCCGGTGGAGGCGATCTTCGCCGAGGACGACGTCCCCGCCGACCAGAAGGACTTCATCGGCGTCAACGCGGAGCTCTCCAAGGCGTGGAAGCCCATCGTCGAGCGCATCCCCGCCCCGGCCGATGCGGACGAGTGGGCGAAGGTCAAGGACAAGAGAAACCTCATCGAGAAGTGAGCTCCCGATCGTAGAGGGAGTCATCCCGGCGCAGGCCGGGGTCCAATCGCGGCGTGCTGCACCATCTTTCCTTCGCAGTCTCCGACCTGCAGCGCTCCGCCGCTTTCTACGACGCGGTGCTCGGCGCCCTCGGCTACACGCGTGCCTGGGCGAGCGCGCGCGAAATCGGCTACGGCGTGGGCGGCGCCGAGGACAAGTTCGCGATCAAGCTGCGCGGCGTCCCGGTCGCGGCGCCCTCACCGGGATTCCACCTCGCGTTCGCGGCGCCCAGCCGCGAGGCGGTCGATGCGTTCCATGCGGCGGCGCTCGCGCGGGGCGGCCGTGACGACGGAGCGCCGGGCCTGCGCCCGCACTATGGTCCCGGGTACTACGCGGCGTTCGTGATCGATCCCGACGGCTATCGGATCGAGGCGGTGGTCGGCGGCTAGTCGTAGAGGCCCGCGCGCGCCTTGCCGCGGAAGATGCGGTAGGCGACGATGGTGTAGAAGACGATGAACGGCACCACGATGACCGCGCCGACGAAGAGCGCCTCCAGGCCGGTGCGATGCGCCGCCGCTTCCCACAGCGTGAGCCGGTCGATGACGACGTAGGGAAAGAGGCTGTACGCCAGGCCGATGAAGGCGAGCACGAAGATCGCGACCGCCGCCGCGAACGGCTGCCACTCGCGCCACTTGCGGCCGCGCGCGAGCCGCGACGTCGAAACCCACAGCCACGCACCGGCGGCGAGCGTCGCCGCGGGCAACGACATGAGGCCCAGCGTCCGCGGGAAGTCGAACCATTTCTCGCGCACGGTCTCGCTCACCAGCGGCGTGCCCAGGCTCACCAGGGCGACGCCGAGCGCGACCCACAGCATTCCCCAGCGCGTCCACGCGATCGCCTTCACCTGCAGTGGGCCCTCGGTCTTGAGGATGAGCCACGTGGCCCCGAGCAGCACGTAGCCGCCGCACACGCTCGCGCCCACCACGACGGCGAAGAGCCAGTAGCCGAAGCCGGGCGCGAAGCCGGTGATGTACCGGCCGAGCATCACGCCCTGGAAGAACGACGCGACGAACGAGCCCGCCCAGAAGATCCAGTTCCACAGCTCGCGATGCCAACCCAGGGCCTTCACGCGCAGCTCGAACGCGACGCCGCGGAACATGAGGCCCACGAGCATCGCGACGACCGGCAGGTACAGCGCGCCCAGCACGACGCCGTGCGCCACCGGGAACGCCGCCAGCAGCACGCCGATGCCGAGCACGAGCCATGTCTCGTTCGCATCCCAGAAGGGCCCGATCGCGGACACCATGAACGACTGCTCCTTCTCCGTGGCCGCGGGCATCAGCATGCCCACGCCGAGGTCGTAGCCGTCCAGCACCACGTACGCCAGCACGGCGAGGCCCATCACGAAGAAGAAGACGAGCGGGAGGTCGAGCGCGTCCATGGTCAATCGGCGGCCATCGCGGCCGCGACCGGCGCGCCGGTCGGCGCAGCGGTGCCCGCGCCCTTGCCCGCCATGTGGGTGAGCACGACCATGTAGGCGATGAACATGGCGGTGTACGTCGCGACGTACGCCGTGAGGCTCGCGCCGAGCTGCGCGCCGGTGATCGCGCCCGCGGCGTCCGCGGTGCGCAGGATGCCGTGCACCAGCCAGGGCTGCCTTCCCACCTCCGTGACGATCCACCCCGCGACGGTGGCCGCCCAGCCGGCGAAGGTCATCGCGGCGAGGATCCACAGCATCCACGTGCGCGGTGCGCGGCCGCGCCGCAGCAGCCACGTGCCCGCCCACGACACGAGCAGCATGGCGAGGCCGATGCCCACCATCGCGCGGAACGCGAAGAAGAGCGGCGCGACCGGCGGATGGTCGCGGCCGAATGCGTCCAGTCCCTTGATCTCGCCGTCGAGGCGGTGCGTGAGGATGAGGCTGCCCGCGCGCGGCACCTCGATCGCGAAGTCGTTGCGGCGGTTCTCCTCGTCGGGGATCGCGAAGAGCGTGAGCGGCGCCGAGCGCTCCGTGTGCCAGATCGCCTCCAGCGCCGCGATCTTCGCCGGCTGGTGCTCGAGCGTGTTGAGGCCGTGCATGTCGCCCGCGGCGATCTGCAGCGGAATGAGGATGGCCGCGGCCCTGAGCGCGACGCGCAGCGTCCGCGTGGCCATCGCGTCCGCCCGGTCCTGCAGCAGCCGCCACGCCGACAGTCCCGCGATCACGAACGACGCCGTGAGGCCCGAGGCGAGCAGCATGTGCGTGAACCGGTACGGGAACGAAGGATTGAAGACCACCTGCGGCCAGCTGCGCGCGATCCACTGGCCGTCGGCGAACACGTGCCCGGCCGGCGTCTGCATCCACGAGTTGAGCGCGAGGATCCAGAAAGCCGACACCGTGGTGCCGAGCGCCACGAGGATCGTCGCGGTGATGTGCAGCCAGCCGGGCACGCGGCTCATCCCGAAGAGCATGATCCCCAGGAAGGTCGCCTCGAGGAAGAAGGCCGTGAGAACTTCGTACGAAAGCAGCGGTCCTGCGATGGCGCCGACCGTCGTCATGTACTTCGGCCAGTTGGTGCCGAACTGGAACGACATCACGACGCCGGTGACCACGCCCATCGCGAACGTGAGCGCGAAGATCTTGACCCACAGCTTGTAGGTCGCCAGCCAGCTCGCATCGCGCGTGCGCTGGTAGGCGAGGCGAAAGCCCACCAGGAACCACGCGAGCGCGATCGTGAGGCTCGGGAACAGGATGTGAAACCCGATGTTGATCCCGAACTGGGCCCGTGCGAGGAGCAGGGCGTCTTCCATGGCGGGCATTCTAGCTAGAATGACGCATGGCTGAAGCGCTCCCGAACCCCGCCGCGCCGCGCCGCGGGAAGCTGAAGATCTTCTTCGGGGCCTTTCCCGGCGCGGGCAAGACCGACGCCATGCTCGCGGCCGCGCGCCGCCTGCGCGAAGCGGGCCGCGACGTCGTGATCGCCGTGCTCGACATGCACGGCCGCGGCGACCTCGAGAGCGCCACCGCGGGCTTCGAGCTGCTGCCCCCGCCGAAGTCGCCCGACGGCGCGACGCTGCGCGGGGAGCTCGACCTCGACGCGGTCCTGCGGCGCCATCCCGAAGTGGTCCTCGTGGACGATCTCGCGCACGCGAACCCGCCGGGCTCGCGCCATCCGAAGCGCTGGAACGACGTGGACGAGCTGCTCGCCAACGGCATCGACGTCTTCACGACGATGAGCGTGCAGCACCTCGAGAGCCTGAACGACGTCGTCGCGGAGATCACCGGGATTCCCGAGGCGGAGACGGTGCCCGACACGTTCTTCGACACCGCCGAGGAGACCGTCATGGTGGACATGTCCGCCGACGAGCTGCTCGTGCGGCTGCGCGAGGGCAAGGTGCCCACCGCGCACGTGAAGGGCGCGCAGGCGCAGCTCTTCAGGAAAGGCAGCCTGCTCGCGCTGCGCGAGATCGCGCTGCGCCGCACCGCCGACGTGGTGGAGGACGAGGTCGTCAAGTACCGCTCCGCGGAAAAGATCGCGACGACATGGAAGACACACGGGCGGCTGCTTTGTTGCATCGGCCCGGATGCGGGCGCCGAGCACGTCGTGCGCAGCACCGCGCGGCTGGCGGGCCACCTGGACGAGTCGTGGACCGCCGCGTACGTCGAGACGCCGCACCTGCAGCGCCTGCCCGCGCAGGAGCGCGCGCGCATCCTGCAGGTGGTGAGCCTCGCGCGCGAGCTCGGCGCGCGCACCGTGATCCTCACCGGCAACACGGTCGCCGAAGCGGTGATCGATTACGCGCGCGACGAGAACATCTCGACCATCGTGGTCGGGCGCAGCGCGCGGCGCGGGCTGCGCACGCTGAGGAGCCTGAGCGAGGCGATCGCGGCGCGCGGCGACGACTTCGACGTGATCGAGATCGGCCGCTCGGGTGCGGACGCGGGCGCGCCGGTCGCCGCGCCGTCGTTCAAGGAGGCGCCCGATCCGCGGCGCGGCGAGAAGCGCGTGCGCTACGTCTGGACGGTGGCCGTGTGCGTCTTCGCCAGCATCGTGCTGTCGCTCATCCGCGCCTTCGACCTCGCGAACGTGGCGATGGGGTACACGCTGGTCGTGCTGCTGGTCGCGGTGCGCTGGGGGCGCGGTCCCGCCATCGCCGCGGCGGTGCTCAACGTCGTGGCGTTCGACTTCTTCTTCGTGCCGCCGCGCTTCACGCTCGTGCCGGAGCATCCGCACCACATCTTCACCTTCGCCGTCATGCTGGCGGTGGGGGTGATCATCGGCCAGCTCGCGGGCAACATCCGCTTCCAGGCGCGCGTCGCGTCCCACCGCGAGAAGCGCGCGCGGACGCTGTACGAGTTCACGCAGGACCTGGCGCAGCTGCAGACCACGTCCGAGGTGATCGAGAAGACCGAGGAGTTCATTTCGCGGCATTTCCGGGCGCGCGCCTCGGTGCTCGTGCCCGACGCGACCGGCGCCCTGGTCTCGCCTACCGCGCGCGGCATGACGAACCCGTTCGACAGCACCACCGCGCAGTGGGCCTACGACCGCGGCCAGCAGGCCGGCGCGGGCACGGACACGCTCGCGGGCAACGAATTCCTGTTCCTGCCGCTCAAGTCGCCCTCGCGCACGCGTGGCGTGCTCGCCATCCGCCCCGAGCGGCCGCGCGACCTGCTGATTCCCGAGCAGCGCCACCAGTTCGAGATCTTCGGCGCGCTGGTCGCCACGGCCCTCGAGCGCGTGCACTACATGGACGTGGCGCGGGACGCGCTGCTCATGGCGCGCATCCAGGGCGGCGACATGAAGCTCGAGCTGCAGCGCAAGCCGCTGCGCGAGATCGTGGAGAAGGCGCTCGCCTCGCTCGGCGCATTGCTCACGAAGCACCCGCTCTCGCTCGACGTGGCCGAGGACCTGCCGCTCGTATCCGTGGACGTGCGGCTCATGGAGCGCGTGTTCATGAGCCTCGCGGGCAACGTCGCGAAGCACACGCCGGCCGATACGCCGATCCGCATCGCGGCGCGCGTCGCGGACGACCATCTCGAGGTGAGCGTGGAGGACACCGGGCCCGGGCTGCCCGCGGGCCGCGAGGAAGCGGTCTTCGAGTCCTTCTCGCGGGGCGAGAACGAGCCCGCGCGCAAGGGCGCCGGCCTGGGCCTCGCGATCACCCGCGCGATCATCGAGGCCCACGGCGGCACCATCCGCGCCGAGCGCCGCGCCGAGAAGGGCGCGCGCTTCGTCTTCACGCTGCCGTTGCGGCGCTAGAACCGCGATCCGCCGACGATCGCGTCGATCGTGCAGGACTCGCTGCCGGTGAGCTTGATGTCCATGCGGATCTGCATCTCGGTCGGCGTCACCAGGAATCCCGTCGTGTCGAAGCTGCCCTGCTTGCCGTCGCTGCACGTGTACGTGCCCGAGGCGTGCCGGTCGGCCCCGTCCTGCGTGTACGTGCCGTTGTAGACGCACGTGAGGCCCGTCACGCCGGTCTCCGAGATCGTGAAGATGCCGCCGGCGGTGCCGATGTCGTATTGCGCGTACGTGCCCCGCGTGCCGTTGTTCTGGGCGTTCGTGCAGCCGGAGCGGCGCTCGAGGTTCGCGCCGTTCCAGCGGCCGTCGAGCACCGGCGCATCGGGACGCACCTCGCGCAGCACGAACGATTGCAGCGGCTCCTGCCACTCCAGCACGGTGCTGCTGCCGGTCGCGGGAAAGTCGTACAGGGTCGCGCGGCCCGACTTGCCGCGCAGGAACTCCGTGCCGAGGGTGGCCACGTTGAAGTCGCGGCGCGCGAATTCCACGCCGTCGGCGAGCGCGCGGATGGTGTGCGGGCCGGCGCCGACGACGGACCAGTTGAGCAGCAGCCCGAAGCCGGTGTCGCGCCGCCCGCACGTGGCCGCGGTGTCGAGGCGGTCGGTGCCGTAGGCGGCGGGCATCGGCGCGCCCGCGTCGATCTGCAGCTCGATGCGCGAGGCGCCGCAATACCAGCCCGAGATCACCGCGATCCCGCTCACCGTGGCGCCGGGCGCGGGGTTCTCCAGCGAACCGGCGGCATGGGCCTGCAGGCTCATGGCCGCGGCGGCGCCGGCGAGGATTCCGAGGCACTTACGCTTCGTAGGCATGGTCAATCCCGGATCGTGCAGCCTTCCATCCTAACGGCCCCGCAATGAACCTCGACATCGACCGCATCCTCCATCCGGAGCGCCGCTCCGCCCGTTCGCCGAGCCACCAGGCGCGGCTCGTCGTGTCGCCGGACGATTTCCAGGCCACGTCGCCCTTCCTGCTCATGGCCGAGGACTGGTTCTCGCCGCCGGCGGGGTTCCCGGAGCACCCGCACCGCGGCCTGCAGACCGTCACCATCGTCCTGGAAGGCGCGCTCGAGCATCGCGACCACACCGGCGCGCACGGCGAGCTCTCGGCGGGCGACGTGCAGTGGATGACCGCGGGCCGCGGCGTGCTCCACAGCGAGATGCCGGGGCCGCAGGGCGTGCATTCGCTGCAGCTTTGGCTCAACCTGCCCGCGGGCGAGAAGATGGCGGGCGCCGCATATCGCAACCAGCGCGCGCGCGACACGCCGGTGCAGCGCGGCCCGGGCTACGAGGTGCGCGTGTACGCGGGCCGGTTCGGCGAGGTGCGGCATCCGCATGCAAGCCTGTGGCCGCTCACGCTGCTCGACGTGAGCATCAAGCAGGGCAGGCGCGTGGAGATCGACGTGGCGCCCGGCGAGCGCTCTTTCGTCTACGTGCTGGAGGGTGGCGTGCGCTTCGAGGGCGACGACACGGCCGCGGCCGCGGAGGACGTGGTCTGGTTCGAGGTGGCGCCCGATTGCGGCGAGCGCGTGGTGCTCGGCGTGGAGGCGGACACGCGGTCGCGCCTGCTCTTCTTCGCCTCCCCGGTCATCGACGAGCCGGTCGTGGCGCACGGGCCGTTCGTGATGAACACGGTGGAGCAGGTCCACCAGGCCTACGACGATTACCGGCAGGGGCGGCTGACCGGCTGAAAACGAAAAGACCGGGGCGCGCCCCGGTCCATCGTTCGCGATCGCCCGCGAAGCCTACGCGACGGCCGCCAGCTCCCGCACGTGGTTGCGCGAGGCGACGAAGTTGCCCGCGCGCTCCGCGCCGACCGGGCGCGAGAGCAGGAAGCCCTGGCCGTATTCGCAGCCGAGCTCGCGCAGCATCTCGAGCTGCGCGCCGGTCTCGATGCCCTCGGCGTAGACCTGCTTGCCGAGCGTCTGGCCGAGCTTGAAGATCGCCTTCACGATCTCGTTGTCCTCGCCGCGGCCCATGCGCTCGACGAAGGAGCGGTCGATCTTGAGCGCGTCGATGGGCAGCTTCGCGAGGTAGCTGAGCGACGAGTAGCCGGTGCCGAAGTCGTCGATGCTGAGCGTGATGCCCATGGCGCGCAGCTCGCGCAGCGTCTCGACGGCATGGTCGATGCCGTCCATCAGCACGCTCTCGGTCACTTCGAGCGTGAGCTGCGAGGGTTGCATCTGCGCGGCTTCCAGGGCCTGGCGGACCAGGTTCACGAAGCCGGGCTGCGACAGCTGCAGGCTGGACACGTTGATGCTGATGCCGAGCGTCGAGCTGCCGCTGATGTGGCGCCACTCGTGCATCTGGCGGCAGGCCTCGGAGAGCACCCAGTTGCCGAGCGGCACGATGAGGCCGGTCTCCTCCGCGGTCGGGATGAAGCTCGAGGGCTGCAGCGTGCCGCGCTCGGGATGGTTCCAGCGCACCAGCGCCTCGAAGCCGATCAGGCGGCGGTCGCGCAGCGTGCAGATCGGCTGGTATTCCAGCATGATCTGGCCCGAGCCGAGCGCCTTGCGCAGGTCGTTCTCGAGCTTGAGCTGCGTGGACACCTGCGCGTGCAGGCTCGCATCGAAGATCGCGTACTGCGCCTTGCCGTTGGACTTCGCCTTGTACATGGCGATGTCGGCGTCGCGGATGATCTGGTCGCTGCTCTCGTAGCCGTTGGCGCCGAAGGTGATGCCGATGGAGGCGCTGATCGACACTTCCATGGTGCCCAGCACGAACGGCTTCTGCACCTCGCGCTGGATGCGCTCCGTGAGCTCGACGGCGTCGCGCTCGCTGTGCAGGTCTTCCATGAGGATGCCGAACTCGTCGCCGCCCAGCCGCGCGAGGAGGTCGTTCGGGCGCAGCACGCTGCGCATGCGCTTGGCCACGTTCACCAGCAGCTCGTCGCCCGCCTTGTGGCCGAGGCTGTCGTTCACCATCTTGAAGCGGTCGAAGTCCAGGTACATCACGGCGAACTGGTGCTGCGCGCCGCGGCCGGCGCGGGCGATCGCGCGGTTCAGCTGCTCCATGAAGTGCGTGCGGTTGTGCAGCTGCGTGAGGTTGTCGTGGTAGGCGTTGTGGTAGAGCTCGGCTTCCGCGCGGCGGCGGGCGGTGATGTCCTGCGCCTGCACGATGAGGTTGTAGTTGCGGAACTGCCAGTCGCGGGCGAGCGAGAGGTTGAGCGACATCCACACGTCCGAGCCGTCGCGATGGCGGCCGCGCACCTCGGTGTGGGCGCTGCTCAGCTTGCCGGCGATCATCTTGTCGATGAGCTCCTTCAGCGGCTCGATGTCGTCCTGGTGCACGAGGCGGCGCAGGTCGGCTTCGTCGAGCTCGCCGTTGGCGAGTCCCAGCATGTCGCAGAAGGCCTTGTTGGTGTGGACGAACTGCCCTTCGGTGGAGACCAGCGCCATGCCGATCGCCGCGTGCGTGAACGCGCTGTGGAAGCGCGACTCGCTCGCGCGCAGCTCTTCCATGTGGCGCTCGTCCGCGTCCTTGCGCTGGAAGTAGAAATGCAGCGTCGAGAGGAACATCGCGATGAGCGGCACGGCCACCAGCAGGACCGGAAGCCCGAAGCGCGCGAACGTGAGGTAGAGCAGGCCCGCCACCGAGGCGCTCGCCATGTAGGCGAAGCCCATCCAGCCCAGCTTCTTCAGCCAGCGGATCGGCGTGAATGCCGAGCGGCTCTTCAGCGCGAAGAGCGTCGAGGTGAGCAGCGTGATCGAGACGTAGTAGAGCAGGGCGAAGCCGAGCAGCACGGAAAGCAGCACGGCCGAGCCGGCGCCGTCCAGCACCGTGTTGGCGCGCACGTTCTCGAGGAAGTTGGCGCAGCCCAGCATCGCGAGCGCTATCATCGCCGGCGTGCCGATGCGGCTCGTCCAGCGCCTGGAGGCGCGGCACGAGGCGATGAAGCCCTCGACCGCCGCCGCGACCACCGCCGGCGCCGGGCCGTAGAGCAGCATGATGAGGAAGATGAAGATCTCGCCGGCGGCGATGGCGGTCTTCGATCCCGGGATGCGGACCGGGAAGAGGCCCACGAACGCGGCAACGGCGCCGCCGATCAGGGCCTGGACGAGCATGGAGGGGGGCAGCAGCAGCGTGGCGTAGCCGGCGATGACGAGCCCGATGGCGCCGAGCGTCGTGACGGACCACCAGTACAAGGTGGCCGCCGTCGTGTAGTCCTTCATGTCGAGGATGCGCATGGTCGTCTCTCCCCGATCACGGTTCGCCGAAGAAGTCGAGCGTCGGGTCCTCTATCGGGACCGGCGTCGACGCCGTCTCCGCGAGCACGAGGCCCTCGGACAGCACCACACCTTCGGCGAGCACCAGCCCCTCGGCGAGCACCAGGCCTTCGGCCAGCACCAGCCCTTCGGAGAGCACCACGCCCTCGGCGAGCACCAGCCCCTCGGCGAGCACCAGGCCCTGCGACAGCACGACGCCCTGGCCGAGGTTGATCATGTTCAGGATGTTCGCCGTCGGCGTGAACATGCCCGTCTGCAGCAGGTAGCTGCTCGTGCCGAGGGCGGGGTCGAGCTGGCGCACGCCTGAGCTGAGGAGCGCGCCGGTCGTCATGGTGCCGGCCACGCTGCCCGTCACGGCGCCGCTCGCGTCGTACGCCACATCCGTGGTGCTGACCGTGTTGCCGACCCACAGCAGCTCCGGATCCCAGACCGCCTGGTACTTGAGGAACAGGTCGCGGCCCGCGAAGACGTGCCGGCCGCCGAGGAACACGGTGCGGCTCCAATAGAAGCCCTGGTCGGCGATGCTGTCGTAGGGGTTCGGGAACGACTGGTAGGGCGCGAGGAGGTTGTCGCCGACCTTGAGCGAGCCGGCGGCGATGCGCGACGCGATGTCCGGCAGCAGCACCCGCGCCACGTCGACCGCGCCTTCCACGTTGAGCAGGCCGGCGCCTTGCTGCAGCAGGTTGCCGGGGATCGCCTGCGCCGAGTATTGCAGGATGGCCTTGATGAGCGGCGGGGTGAGCCCCGGGTTGGCCTGCAGCAGCATCGCGACCGCGCCCGCGACGGCGGGCGTGGCGAACGACGTGCCGCTCGCGTACATGAGGCCGGTGCCGGTGGTGGAGCCCTGGATCACGAGCGACGGATACGAAGCGGCGAGCAGGTTCTGCGTGGTGCCGAGGCTGTCGGTCGACAGGGCGGCGATGTCCTTGTTGCCCGGGGCGACGAGGTCGGGCTTCAGCAGGTTGTCGTGCACGACCGCGCCGGTGCTGTCGGTGTACGAGCCGCGCGTCGGGCCGCGCGAGCTGAAGTTGTTCACGACGTCGTCGCTTCGGTAGGTGGTGCCCTTCGGGTTGGCGGAGCCGACGGTGATCACGGAAGGCTCGTCGCCCGGCGAGCTGATCGTGCCGTAGAGCTCGCTGCCCGTGGCGCTCTGCCCGTAGTTGCCGGCGGCGGCCACCACGGTGATGCCGGCCGCCACGGCGACGCGCACCGCGTGGCAAAGCGGGTCGACCGTGTACGAATCGGTCGAGGATGTGCCCAGGCTGATGTTGAGCACGCGGATGTTCTTCGCCTTCGCATTGGCGAGCACCCAGTCGATGCCCGCGAGCACCGTGGCCACGTCGCCCACGCCGTTGGCGTCGAGCACGCGCACGTCGATCAGCGAGGCGGCCGGCGCGATGCCCTGCGCATCGGGCGAGGAGCCGAAGCTGCGGGCCGCCGCGACGGAGGCGACGAGGGTGCCGTGGCCGTACGGGTCCAGGAACGTGCTCGTGGACCCCGTGAGCGAGGACGTCGCGTTGGTGCCGGTGCCGGCGGTCGAGCTCGAGGCGGTGAGGTCCACGCGCGCGGTCACGCGCGAGTTGCCGTTCGCGTCCCGGAACGCCGCGTGGCTCGCCATGATCCCGGAATCGAGGATCGCGATGCCGACGCCGCTGCCGTTGAGCGTCTTGTACGGGATGTCGTAGCGCGTGTCGTAGGCGCCGGTGGTCGTCTCGAGGAAGCTGCGCGTGGCCGCGACGGAGCGGTTCGGCGAGACGTACACCACGTCGCTGCGCGCGGCGACGTCCGCCAGTCGCGCGGCGGGCAGCTTGACCAGGACGCCGTTGATGGAGCCGAAGCGGCGATAGACCGAGCCGCCGTTGCCCTGCACCGCGCGGCGCAGCCCCTGCAATTGGGCGTCGCCCTTCGGATCGACGGTGATGATCACGTTGACCATGCGGCCGCCGGGCTCGTCCTGGACCCACCGCGCGCCATGGCTGTTGCCGCCATTGGCGACGTCCACCAGGTCGGGAGACACCTTCCGGTTGGCCGACGCGGGCGTCGCCTGCGAATTGCCCTGCGCCAGCGCGCCGAAGGCGGCTAGCGAAAGGCTGAGAAGACCGACGGCCAGGCGACGCAGGGCCGAGGAAGACGGCCGCCGCGTCGTGTGCTTGTCATTCATTGTTCGCTCCCGGCGCCGCTTTCGGCGCGTGAACTACCGCACAACTTCGACGCAGGATAAGTCCGCGCGGCCGGGCGCCTTTGTGAAGGAAGTCACATTTCGGGATTGCACCTGTAAGCAACGTTACAAGTGCAAAGGCAGGCGTATATGTGAGCGCTCGCCCTTAGTGAAGGACGACGGCTGCGGCGCCCATCGCGGGCTTCGCGCGCGCCGCCACGAACCCGGCGGCGTGCTCCGGGTCCAGCGGCCGGGACAGCAGGTAGCCCTGGCCGTATTCGCAACCCAGCTCCTGCAGCAGCAGCAACTGCGTTCCCGTCTCGATGCCTTCGGCGTAGACCTGCTTCGAAAGCGCCTGGCCGAGCCGGAAGATGGCCTTCACGATCTCGTTGCCCTGGCCGTCGCGGGTCATGCGCTCGACGAAGGAACGGTCCACCTTGAGCGCGTCGATGGGCAGCGTGGCGAGGTAGTTGAGCGACGAATACCCGGTCCCGAAATCGTCGATGCTGAGCATCACGCCCATGCGGCGCAGCTCCTCGAGGATCGGGATCACGCTCTGGATGTTGTTCATGAGCACGCTTTCCGTCACCTCGAGCGTGAGCTGCGAGGGGCTCAACTGCGCCTGCACCAGCGCGTCGCGCACGCGCGCCACGAAATCGGGCTGGTTCAGCTGCATGCTGGAAACGTTCACGCTCATGCGCAGCCCCGGATTGTCGTAGGCGTGGCACCACAGGCGCATCTGCTGGCAGGCCTGCATCAGGATCCAATTGCCCAGCGGCACGATGAGGCCGGTCTCCTCGGCGGTCGGGATGAACTCGCCCGGGTCCAGCAGCCCGCGCTCGGGATGGCGCCAGCGCACGAGCGCCTCGAACCCGATGAGCCGCTGGTCGCGCAGCATGTAGATCGGCTGGTACTGCAGGTAGATCTGCCCCTGGGAGAGCGCGCGGCGCAGCTCGCTTTCGAGCTTGAGCTGCGCGGCGACGTGCTGGTGCAGGCTCGCGTCGAAGAGCGCGTACTGCGCCTTGCCCTTGGACTTCGCCTTGTACATGGCGATGTCGGCGTCGCGGATGATCTGCTCGGCGGTCTGGTAGCCGTTGGTGCTGAAGGTGATGCCGATGGAGGCGGAGATGGTGACTTCCATCTCGCCCAGCTGGAACGGGCGATTCAGCTCCTTCTGGATGCGCTCGGTGAACTGCACGGCGTCGCGCTCGTGCTGCACGTTCTCCAGCAGGATCGCGAACTCGTCGCCGCCCAGGCGCGCGATGACGTCCATGGGCCGCAGGATCGATTGCAGGCGCCGCGCGAGGTGCACCAGCAGCTCGTCGCCGGCGCGGTGCCCGAGGCTGTCGTTCACCATCTTGAAGCGGTCGAAGTCGAGGTACATCACCGCGAAGCGCTGCTCGGCGTGGCGCTGCGCTCGCGCGATGGCGCGGTTCAGCTGCTCGTTGAAGTGCGTGCGGTTGGAGAGCTGCGTGAGGCTGTCGTGGTAGGCGGTGTGGTAGAGCTCGGCTTCCGCGCGGCGGCGGGCGCTGATGTCCTGCGCCTGGATGATCAGGTTGTGCGTGCGGAACTGCCAGTCGCGCGCGAGCGAGACGTTGAGCGCCATCCACACGCTGGTGCCGTCGCTGTGGTTGCCGCGGACTTCCGTGGCGATGCTCTGGATCTCGCCGGCGAGGAGCTTGTCGACGAGCTCCTTGATCGATCCCACGTCCTCGTCGTGCACGGTCTCGTCGAGCGTGGAGGCGAGCAGCTCGCCGGCCGGGCGGCCCAGCATGTCGCAGTAGGACTTGTTGGCCTGCAGGAAGCGGCCCTCGGTCGACACCAGCGCCATGCCGATGGCGGCATGCGTGAACGCGCTGTGGAAGCGGCTCTCGCTCGCCTTCAGCTGCTGCATGTGCTGCTCGTCGGCTTCCTTGCGCTGGAAATAGGAGTGCAGCGACGACAGGAACATCGTGATGAGCGGCACGCCGACCAGCAGCACCGGCACGCCGAAGCGCTCGAAGCTGATGAACAGCAGCCCCGCGATCGAGCCGCTCGTCATGTACGCCATCGAGATCCAGCCCATGCTGCGCCACCACTTGAGCGGCGACACCGGCGCGCGATTCTTCAGCGCGATGAGCGTGGACGTGAGCAGCGTGTTGGCCGCGAAGTAGACGACGCCGAAGACGAGGAGCGAGGTCACCATCGCCGCGCGGCCCCACCCGTTCGCGGGCATGTACGCGCGCGCCGTCTCGAGCAGCGTCCCCGCGAAGAGCATCGCGAGCGCCGCCATCGCCGGGGTGCCGAAGCGGCTGGTCCAGCGCTTCGAGGTGCGCCACGAGGCGACGAGGCCCTCGATGGACGCGGCCAGCATCCCGGCCGGGACGCCGTAGAGCAGCATGATGAGGACGATGAAGATCTCGCCGCCGGCGATCGACGTCTTCGTCCCCGGGATGCGAACCGGGAACAGCGCCACGACCGCGGCCACGGCGGCGCCGCCGAGCACCTGCAGCAGGATCGGCCAGTCGAACTCGGAAACCTGGTGGACGGCGTAGGCGAGCGCGGCGTAACCCAGCGCCACGACGGCGAACCAGTACCGGCGCGCCGCGGGGCTGTAGTCCTTCATGTCGAAGATCGCCATGGGCCTCCGCGGCCGATCCTACGGTTCGCCCAGGATTACCGCATCTCCCGCATGGGCATGGAGCGACCCCGATTCGCTGAGCACGACGCCTTCGGACAGCACGACGCCTTCCGCGAGCACGAGGCCCTCGGACAGCACGATACCCTCGGCGAGCACGAGGCCCTCGGACAGCACGACGCCCTCGGAAAGGACGATGCCTTCGGACAGCACGATGCCCTCGGCGAGCACGAGCCCCTGGCCGGAAACGAGCTTCGTCGTGACGAGCGGCGACGGGGTGAACGCGCCGGTGGCAGCGGCCGGGCTCGAGCTGCCGAGCTCGCCGGAGACATCCACCACGCCGGGCCCGACGAGCGCGACCTTCTGCCAGGTCGACGGCGTGAGCTCGATGAAGCCCTCGACATAGGTGCGGTTGTCGTCGAAATAGTCCACGGCGATGTTGCGCACCCGCTGGCCGACCCACGTGATCGTCGGGTCGTAGACCGGCTGGTAGCGCGAGAGCAGCGCGGGGCCGGAGAGCACGTGCGTGCCGCCCATGAATGCGAAGGTGCTCCAGGGCGTGGGCGTCCCATCGATCGTCGACGGCGGCTGCGGCAGCGTCTTGCCCGCGGCGACGAGCGAGTCGCCCGCCTTGATGGTGCCGGACGCGATGCGGCTCGCGAGGTTCGTGATGAGCGAGCCGGAGAGCTGCACCGCGCCCAACGCGTTCACGAGGCCCGCGCCCTGCTCGAGCAGGTTGAAGCCGGCGAGCGGCTGGGCGCTGTACTGGAGGATCGCCTTGACGAGCGGCGGGGTGAGGCCCGGGTTCGCCTGCAGCATCAGCGCCACGGTGCCGGAAACGACGGGCGCGGCATACGACGTTCCGCTCGCCGTCATGAGGCCCGCGCCGGTGGGCGTGATCGCCGAGTTCGTGACCTTGAGCTGCGGGTAGGTCTTCGCGAGCAGGCTCAGCGTCGCGCCCGAATTGTCCGTGGACATGGCGCCCAGCAGGCGGTTGCCCGGCGCGACGAGGTCGGGCTTGAGCAGGTTGTCGGGATGGCGGACGTTGGAGGCGTCCACGTAACCGCCGCGCGTGGGGCCGCGCGAGCTGAAGAAGTTCACCGTGTCGTCGCCACGCCCGACGGTGTCGTGCGGGTTCGCCGACCCGACGGTGATCGCCGTGGGCTCGTTGCCCGGCGAGGAGATGGTGCCGTACGTCTCGGCGCCCTTGAGCAGCCCGTAGTTGCCCGCGGCGACCACGACCGTGATGCCGGCCGCGGTGGTATTGCGCACGGCCCGGCACAGGGGATCGACGAGGTACGAGTCCGTGGAGTCCGCGCCGAGGCTCACGTTGACGACGCGGATGCCGTACTCCTTGGCATGGAAGAGGATCCAGTCGAAGCCGAACAGCGCGTCGGCCATCTCGCCCATGCCGCTCTCGTTCAGCACGCGCACGTCGAAGACGTTGGCATTGGGCGCCACGCCGGTCGTGTCGAGCGTGCTGGAGGCGAGGTCGCGCCCTGCGGCGATCGACGCCACGATGGTTCCGTGGCCATACGGGTCCTGGAACGGGTTGGAGGCGTTGTTGACGAGGTTCTCGAGGTACTTGCGCGCGTCGCTGCCCGGCCCCAGCTGGCTGCCGTAGTCCTTGCCCGCCTCCCAGAACGTGGAGAGCGTCTGGCTCACCTGGCGCATGTCCACGCTCTTCTTCACGCGCGAGGCGCCCGAGGCGTTGAGGAACGCCTTGTGCGAGGCCATGATCCCCGAGTCGAGGAAGGCGATGCCGATGCCGCTGCCGTCGTAGGCGCCGAGGTTGCGCGCGCCCGCCGCGCCGGTCGTCGACTCCAGGAAGCTCTTCGTGCGCGCCGTCGGGCGGTTCGGCGTCATCGCCTCGACGTCGCTGCGCCGTGCGATGTCCAGCACCTTCGCCGCCGGCAGCATCGCCAGCAGGCCGTTCACGGAAGCGAAGTTGTAGTAGACCGAGCCCTTGGCGTTGAGGATGGCGCCGCGCAGCGACTTGAGCTCGGGGTCGAGCGTGTCGAAGCTCATGACCAGCACCTTCACGAGCCGGCCGTTGGGCGTTTCCTTCACCCAGTTGGTGGGCGGCAGGGTCGTGGCCGTGAGGGCGTCGCGCAGGTCCGGCGACAGCTTCTTGGACGCGTCCGCGAGGCTCACGTACGTGACGTTGGAGCTTCCCCCGTCGTCGGCGACGGACGGCAGTGGCGCGAGCGCCGCGAGGGCCGCGAGCAGGGTCGCGACCCAGCGCGCCATCCGGGCGGTCAGCGTGTTGTTGTTCATGGACTGCTCCTCAGTGCGCAGCGCAGCGCGGTGGCGGGGGTGGGCATGCCGCGCTTTTATGGGCTGAATGCAGGATAGGCCCGGCCCACGCGGGCGAAATGTGAACCGCGTCACAAAGCCCTGTCGCCGTTTGGCTACACCTGTAACCATGGGGGGCAACCCCTTGAATGGAATAGGTTGCGAAAGTTACAGGCGTCAGCCGGTTATGATTTCGAATGCTCTGCGCACTACCCCGGTTGGACCGGGGCACCCTGCTCGCGCGGCTCGCGGGCGGCGGCGAAATTCCGTTGACGGTCGTTACTTCCAGCCGGCGCCTGGCCCAGGCGCTTGCGCGGGGCTTCGACGCTGCGCAAGCCGGCGCCGGCGCCCCGGCGTGGGCGACGGCCGACATCCTGCCTTTCGGCGCCTGGATCGAGCGGTTCTGGCAAGACGCCCTCTACTCGGACGTCGGCGGCGGCCTGCCGCTGCTGCTCGGCGCCGCAGCGGAGCAAGCGGTCTGGGAAGACTGCATCCATGCTTCTCACCGGGACGTGCTGCTGTCGATTCCGGCGGCTGCCACGGAGGCGATGGAAGCGTGGTCGCTCGCTCATGAGTGGGCACTTGCTCCACGTCTTTCGGCCGCGGCCCAGCACGACGACGCCCGCGCCTTCGTCGAATGGTCGGGCCGGTACCAGCGCCTCACGGGCGAGCGCGGGCAGACGGACCGGGCCCGGCTGCCGGACCTCGTCGCTTCCCTGCTCGACCACGAGTCGCTGCGCAAGCCCGGCGAGGTGGTGCTGGCGGGGTTCGACCTCCTCACGCCGCAGCAGGCGCAGTTCCTGCGGCGCCTCCAGGCGCAAGGGGTGGCGATCGCGCTGCTGGAGGCCGAGCCGCGCGAGGGGCATTGCGTCCGGGTGAGCTTCGCCAAGGGGCGGGATGAGATCGAGATGGCGGCGCGCTGGGCTCGCGCGCGCCTGGAGAGCGCACCTTCGGCCCGCATCGGCGTCGTCATCCCGGAGCTCGCGCGGGAACGTGCGCGCGTGGAGCGGGTCTTCGCGCGCACTCTCGATCCGGCGCGCCTGCCGGGCGACCCGCGCGCGCTTCCGTTCAACCTCTCGCTCGGGCTGCCGCTCGCGGAATGGCCCATCGTGCGCGATGCGCTCGGGTTCCTGCGCCTCGCCGGCCGGGAGCTGGCGTTCGAGGAGGCAAGCGCGCTGCTGCGCTCCCCGTTCATCGCGGGAGCGGAAACCGAGCACGCCGCCCGCGCAGCGCTCGATGCGGCGCTGCGGCGACGCAGCCCGGCCCGCGTGACGATCGATGCGGTCGTGCGCCTGATCCATGGCCGCTCGATGCCGTCGGCCCCGCTGCTCTGCACGCTGCTCGAGCGCCTCGCGGCATTCCGGCGCACCGACCTCTTCGAGCGCCGGCGCCCGGCGGCGTGGGCGCGCGCGATGGAAGCGGCGCTGCGCCGCGCCGGCTTTCCGGGCGAGCGCACGCTCGACTCGGCGGAATACCAGGCGTGGACGGCCTGGCACGAGGCGCTCGGCGAGCTGTCCGCGCTCGAGCGGGTGACGGGATCGATGGGATACACCGAGGCATGCGAGCGGCTTGCCCGCATCGCGGGGGCGACGCTTTTCCAGCCGCAGACGCCGGACGTGCCGATCCAGGTGATGGGGCTGCTCGAATCGGTCGGGCACGACTTCGACGCGCTCTGGATCGCCGGCATGGCCGACGACGCCTGGCCCAAGCCGCCGCGCGCGAACGCATTCCTGCCCCTCGCGCTGCAACACGCCGCGGGCATTCCGCACGCGGACGCGCGGGCCTCGCTCGATCTCGACGAGCGCATCACGCAAGGCTGGCGGCGCGCGGCCGACGAAGTGGTCTTCAGCCACGTGCGCATGCGGGACGACTGCGAGCTGGCCGCGAGCCCGCTGGTCGCCGACATCGCCGAATCGGACGTAGGCGTGCTCGCGGTGGCGCCGGCGCTGGCGCCGCGGGAAGCGATTCGCGGCCGCGCGACGTTGCAGCGCCTCGCCGACGGCGTCGCGCCGCCGGTCGACGCCGCGCAGCGCTCCGGGGGAACGCGCCTCTTCAAGGACCAGGCGGCCTGCCCGTTCCGCGCTTTCGCGCGCCACCGGCTGCGCTCCGAGCCGCTCGAGCGGCCGACGCCCGGCCTGGACGACGCGGCGCGCGGCACGTTGATGCACGAGATGATGGCGCACGTGTGGCGCTCGCTCGAGGACAAGGCCCGTCTCGACGCGCTCGGCGCGGCGCAACTCGACGAGCTGCTCGCCGCGTGTGCCGATGCGGCCATCGAGGCGTGCCGCCGCATCGATCCGGCGACCCTCACGGGCCGGTTCGAGGCCCTCGAGCGCGAGCGGCTCATCGGCACGGCGCGCGAATGGCTGGCGATCGAGCGCGCGCGCGAGCCGTTCAGCGTCGTCGCGATCGAGCACAAGCGCGCGATGACCTTCGGCGGCATCACGGTGAACGTGAAGCTCGACCGCATGGACGCCCTCGAGCGCGGCGGCCGCGCGGTGATCGACTACAAGACGGGTGTGGCCGCGGTCGGCTCGTGGCTGGGACCGCGGCCCGACGAGCCGCAGGTGCCGATGTACACCCTCGGCAGCGGCGAGGACGTGCGCGCCGTCGCCTTTGCGCGGCTGAAGCGCGGCGAAATGGGTTTCGCGGGCTTCGGCATGGAACCGGGCCTGCTGCCGAAAGTGGACGTCGTGCAGAAGAATCGCAGCCGCGGCGCGGACGAGTACGCGGATTGGGCGCAGCTCGTCGCCGGATGGCGCGACAAGCTCGAGGCGCTGGGACAGGAGTTCGCCCGCGGCGAGGCGCGCGTGGATCCGAAGGCGCCGAACGCCTGCGACCAGTGCGACCAGCACGCGTTCTGCCGGATCGCCGCGAGACGGGATGCCGATGGATGACTCGCGCGTGATCCCGGACCTGGCCCAACGCGAACGCGCGCTCGATCCGCGCGCCTCGTTCATCGTGCAGGCGCCTGCCGGCTCCGGAAAGACCGAGCTGCTCATCCAGCGATACCTCGCGCTGCTCGCATGCGTCGAGAAGCCGGAAGAGATCGCCGCGATCACCTTCACGCGCAAGGCCGCCGCGGAGATGCGCGCGCGCGTGCTCGATGCGCTCGCCTTCGCGCGCCGCGAGCCGCGGCCGCAGGAGGCGCACCGGGCCCGCACGTGGGACCTCGCGCGCGCCGCCGTGGAGCGCGATACGGCGATGGGCTGGCGGCTGGAGACGGCGCGCGAGCGCCTGCGCGTGCAGACCATCGACGCGCTCTGCGTCTCGCTCGCGCGCCAGATGCCGGTGCTCTCGGGCTTCGGCGCGCAGCCCGGCATCGTCGAGAAGGCCGGGGCGCTGTACGCGGAGGCGGCGCGCAACACGATCGACGCGATCCATGCCGCCGCCGATCCCCACGCCGATGCGCTCGCGGAGCTGCTGCGGCACGTGGACAACGACGCGGCGCGGGCCGAAGGGCTGCTCGCCTTGATGCTGGAGAAGCGCGACCAGTGGATGCACACGCTGCTGGGCGAGACGCATGCGCGGGAGACGCTCGAGGCGGCCCTCACGCGACTGCCCGCGCAGGCGGTGCAGAACGCCCGCGCCATCGCGCTGGAGGCGGGCGTGCCCGGCCTTCCCGCCGACGACGATCCGGCGCATTGGGCCGCGTTCGCCAACACGCTCATCAACGCGAAGGGGCAATGGAAGAAGGCCGGCGAGCCGTACAAGGCCAACGCGCGCCTGCGGCATGCGCTCACGCTGCTGCAGATGCCGTCGCCCGCGCGCTATTCGGACGCGCAGTGGCAGGCGCTGGAAGTCATCCGCCAGGTCCTGCGCCGCGCCGTCGCGGAGCTGAAGCTCGTCTTCGCCCGCCGCGGCGAGGTGGACTTCATCGAGCTCTCGCAGGCGGCCATCGCGGCGCTCGAAGGCGAGGACGGGCCCACGGACCTGATGCTCGCGCTCGATTACCGCATCCGCCACGTCCTCGTGGACGAGTTCCAGGACACCTCCTCGACGCAGCTCGAGCTGCTCGAGAAGCTCACCTCGGGATGGGAGCGCGGCGACGGGCGCACGCTCTTCGTGGTGGGCGACCCGATGCAGTCGATCTACCGCTTCCGTCATGCGGAGGTCGCGTTGTTCCTCGCCGCGCAGCGCGAGGGCATCGGCGGCGTCGCGCTGGAGAACCTGCGCCTGTCGGCCAACTTCCGCTCGCAGGCGGGCGTGGTCGTGTGGGTCAATGGCACCTTCGCGCGCGTGATGGCGCCGCGCGACGACCTCGCGAGCGGCGCGGTGAGCTACGCGCCTTCCGAGGCGGTGCATCCGCGGGCGGGCGAGGCGGTGCGTTACCACGCGTTCCTCGCCGGCGACCAGGAGGGCGAAGCCGAACGCGTGGCGCGCCTCGTGCGCGAGGCGCAGGACCGGCCGCCGCTGCAGGCCGGCAAGCCGGCGACGGTGGCCGTGCTCGTGCGCACGCGCACGCATCTCGAAGCGATCGTGCCGCGGCTGCGCACGGCGGGCCTGCGCTTCCGCGCGATCGAGATCGAGCCGCTCGGCGAGCGCCCCGTGGTGCAGGACCTGCTCGCCCTCACGCGCGCCATCACGCACCTGGGCGACCGCACCGCGTGGCTCGCGGTCCTGCGCGCGCCGTGGTGCGGGCTGCGCCTGGAGGACCTCGACGCGCTCGCGAGGCAGGGCCACGCGACCGTGTGGGAGGCGATGGAGGACGATTTCGCGTTGCGCCTGCTCACTCCCGACGGCCTCGAGCGGCTGGTGCGCACGCGCGAGGCGCTGCGCATCGCGATCGCCGCGCGCCGGCGCTCGTCGCTGCGCGTCGCGGTCGAGTCCACCTGGCTCGCGCTGGCGGGTCCCGCATGCGTCGAGGACGCGACCGATCTCGAGGACGCGGAGGTCTATCTCGACTTCCTCGAAGCCGAGGAGCGCGCGGGCGTGCTTCCCGATCCCGCGGCGTTCGAGCAGGGTGTGGCGGCGCTCTTCGCGCTGCCCGACGTGCACGCGAGCGAGCAGCTGCAGGTGATGACGATCCATCGCGCCAAGGGGCTCGAGTTCGACACGGTGATCGTCCCCGGCCTCGGCTCGGGAACCGCGGGAGACGATCGCCCGCTCTTCCTCTGGCTGGAAGGCGTGGGCCTCGCGCCGATCACCCGCGCCGGCGGGGAGCACGACGACCTGTACGAATACCTGCGCATGCTCGACAAGGAAAAGGCGCGTCACGAGTGCGAGCGGCTGCTGTACGTGGCGGCCACCCGCGCGCGGCGCGAGCTGCACCTGCTCGCCTGCGTGACGCGCGAGGAGGACGGGCGCATACGCAGCCCCGCGTCCGGCTCGTTGCTCGCGACGCTCTGGCCGGCGGTAGGCGAGCGCTTCGCCGAGGGCCTGGGCCCGCCGGCGCCCGCACGTGCCGCGGCCGCGCGCAAGGGGCCCGCTCCCGGCGAGCTGCTGGTGCGGCTGGCGCGGCCCGTGCAGCTCGCGTCGACGCCGCGCGTGGCGTGGACGGCGCCGCAGGAGCCGGAGCGCGACCGCATCGAGTTCTCCTGGGCCGGCGAGACCGCGCGCCGCGTGGGCAGCGTGGTGCACCGCTGGCTGCAACGCATGGCGGAGGACGGGCTCGCGGGCTGGAATGCCGCGCGCGTCGCCGCGTTGGCGCCGGCCATCCGGCAGGAACTCGCCTCCCATGGCGTGGCCGAATCCGAGCTGGAGGAGGCGGCCGCGCGCGTGCGGCAGGCGCTCGCCGGCTCGCTCGAGGATCCGCGCGGGCGATGGCTGCTCGGCCCGCATCGGCGTTGCGCGACCGAGTGGCGCCTCACCCTGGTGGTCGACGGCGTGCCGCGCTCGCTGGTGATCGACCGCTTCTTCGAGGACGCCGAAGGCCGCGCCTGGATCGTCGATTACAAGACCAGCACGCACGAGGGCGGCGACCTCGAGCGCTTCCTCGCCGAGGAGCAGCGGCGTTACGCGCCGCAGCTCGAGCGCTATGCGGCCGCGGCGCTGGCCGGGCAGAATGCGAGCCTCGGCCTTTACTTCCCGCTGCTGCGCGGCTGGCGCGAGTGGCACACGGACACGGAGACCATCGACCCATGACCCTCGAACTCGAATCGCGGCCCGGCCTTCGCCTCGAAGTGAACGGCCGCCGCTGCGAGACGGCCGCCGCGGCGGACACGCCGCTCCTCTACGTGCTTCGCAACGACCTGGGCCTGAAGGCCACGCGCTTCGGCTGCGGCACCGAGCAATGCGGCGCTTGCCTCGTGCTGGTGGACGGAAAGCCCGCGTACGCGTGCACGACGCCGGTTTCCGCGGTGCAGGGCAAGTCCGTCACGACCGTCGAGGGGCTCGCCGATGCGCGCGGCCCCCACGCGCTGCAGCGCGCGCTCATAGCGGAGCAGGCGGCGCAGTGCGGTTATTGCCTGTCGGGGATCATGATGCGCGCGGTGGCGCTGCTCGAGGCGAACCGCGATCCATCCGAGGCGGACGTGCGCACGGCGCTCGACTCCCACCTGTGCCGCTGCGGCTCGCACAACCGCATCGTGCGCGCAGTGCTGCGCGCGGCCGCCGAGATGCGGGGTGCGGCGTGAGCGCGGTGCGCCTGCCCGGAAGCCTCGAGACCAACCGCCGCCTCGGGCAGTGGCTGCGTTTCCGCCCGGAGGGCTTCGTGGAAGTGCGCTCCGGCAAGGTGGAAATCGGCCAGGGCATCACCAGCGCGCTCGCGCAGATCGTCGCCGACGAGCTCGACGTGCCTTTCGAGCGCATCCGCATGATCCCGCCGTCGACGGCGGAGAGCCCGCGCGAGGGTGTGACCTCGGGCAGCCTCTCGGTGCAGGATTCGGGGACGGCGCTGCGCCATGCGTGCGCGGAGGCGCGCGACATCTATCTCGCGAGCGCGGCCGAAAAGCTCGGCGCGCCGCGCGAGTCGCTCGAGGTGAGCGCGGGCGAGATCATCGCGAAGGACGGCAAGCGCACCAGCTACTGGGCGCTCGCCGACGACCGCCTGCTCGACCGCGAGGCCACCGGCGCGGTGCAGCCCAAGGATCCGGCGCAGCGGCACCTCATCGGCCGGTCGCCGGCGCGCCTCGACATCCCGGACAAGGTGCTCGGACGCCCGCGATTCGTGCACGACCTGGAGATGCCCGGCTTGATGCACGGGCGCGTGCTGCGGCCCGCGTCGGTGGATGCGAAGCTCGTGTCGCTCGACATGGCGCGCGCGCGCTCGATCGCCGGCGTCGCGGCGGTCGTGCGCGACGGCAATTTCCTCGGCGTGGTGGCCGAGCGCGAGGAGGTCGCGTTGAAGGCGCTCGCGCGGCTGCGGCTGGATGCGACGTGGCAGCAGCCGCATTCGTTGCCCGACGAAGGCGCGCTGGCCGATTGGCTCCGCGCGCAGCCCCACGAGACGACGCTGGTGGGCGAGAAGCCGCC
>DASTGG010000218.1:0-6790 GCA_035719385.1 Usitatibacter sp. | reverse complement strand
ATCATCCAGAGCGAGTTTTACGCCGCGCTGCCGGGCGCGGACAACCTGGGCAAGGGCGCCCATTCCCACGCCGCGCCGGTGAAGGGCGCGAAGGGCGAGGCGCCGGTCTACGTGCTCGACGGCGCGCGGCTTCGCAACGCGCAGCCCAACTACACCGTGTTCAATGGCCTGCACAACGGCATGGTGAAGAACCCGCTCGAGGCCAAGCCGGGCGAGCGCGTGCGCCTTTTCCTGCTGAACGTGGGACCCAGCAAGACCTCGAGCTTCCACGTCGTCGGGACGATCTTCGACCGCGTCTGGTTCGAGGGCAATCCCGACAACCAGTTTCGCGGCATGCAGACGGTCCTGCTCGGCTCCTCGAACAGCGCCATCGTCGAGTTCGTGATCCCGGAGCCCGGCTCCTACATCATGGTGGACCACCACTTCGCCAACGCCTCGCAGGGCGCCATCGGCCTCATCGACGCCGGCATGAAGGCGGAGGAGGCGGACATCGAGCACCACAACATCGCCGCCAGCGCCACGCCGACGGATCCGGTGGCCGTGCGCGGCAAGCTCGCGTTCGAGAACAAGTGCCTCGCGTGCCATTCGCTCGGCGGCGGCAAGAAGGTGGGCCCGGACCTGGCCGGCGTCACGAAGCGCCGCACCGAGTCGTGGCTGGTGCGCTGGCTCAAGTCTCCGGAGAACATGCTGCGCACCGACCCGGACGCGAAGAAGCTGCTGCAGGAGTACAACAACCTGCCGATGCCCAACCAGAACGTGAACGACCCGGAGATCCGCGAGTACCTCGAATACTTCAAGTGGTACGACCAGGCGACCGGCGCGAAGTGACGCGTTCGCGCGGGCGCCCTTTCAGGTCACCGGGCAGGGCCTGAAGAAAGAACCCGCGCCGGCGGGCGGCCTCGCGGCCGCCCGGCGACGCGGGCCAGGGTGGGGACTATGCGGACGCGCGGCTCAGCGCAGCTTCTCGTCCTCGTCGCGCACCCAGCGCGAACTCCTCAGCGAGAAGGATTGGCTGTCGGAAACGACGTCGATGTTGTCCTTCTTGATGACAGGTGCCTGCACCTCACCGGCCATCTTCTCGCGCGCAACGGCGGGCTTCTTCGCAGCCGCCTTCGCTTCGGACTTCGCCTTGTCGGTCGTCGCGCCGTTCGCGGCCTTGTCGTTGTCGGCGGCGAGCGCCGGCAGCGCGAACGCGCATGCCGCCGCGATCATCAGTGCTTTGATCTTCATCATGGTCCTCCAGAGGTGGATCGGCGAAACGATGCTGTGCCTGGAGGAATCCGGCGCTTTGCGTTAGCTCAAGGAATCGCGGCCCCGGACCGCTTCAGAAGTCGGCGTCCAGCACGATGCGGTAGCGCGCCTTGCCCGCTTCGAGGTGCGCGAGCGCGTCGTTCACGCGGCTCATGGGGAAATGCTCCACCTGCGGCGCGATCCCGTGCCGCGCGGCGAACGACAGCATCTCCGCGATATCCACGGGTGCCCCCGTGGGCGAACCCGAGACGCTGCGTTCGCCGGCGATGAGGTCGAAGGCCGCGACGGGGATCGGCTGCGGCACCGCGCCCACGACGTGCATGCGTCCCTTCGGCGCGAGGGTGGCCATCATCGCGGCCCAGTCGAGCGGCACGTTGGCGGTGACGAGCAGCAGGTCGAGCGATCCCGCGACGTCGCGGATCGCCTCGCTGTCGCGGCTCGACACGACCAGGTGCGCGCCGAAATCGAGCGCCTCCTGCGTTTTCGATCCGCTCGACGTGAACGCCGTCACCTGGCATCCCCAGGCCGCCGCGAACTTGATCGCCAGGTGGCCGAGCCCGCCGATGCCGACGACGCCGACGCGCTGCGTGGGCTTCACGCCGAAGCGCGCGAGCGGATTGAAGACGGTGATGCCGCCGCAGAGCAGCGGCCCCGCGCTCGACGGGTCGAGCTCCTCGGGCAGGGGAATGGTCCATGCCCAATGCGCACGCACGCGCTCGGCGAACCCGCCCGGATGCCCGACGATCGTGGGCACCGCCTTCGCGCACAGGTGCTGGTCGCCGCCCAGGCAGCTGCGGCAGCGCATGCAGCTCCACGACGTCCAGCCGACGCCCACCCGCTGTCCCACCTGCGGCCCTCTCACGTCGCTGCCGATCGACGCCACCTCGCCGATGACCTCGTGGCCGGGGACCACGGGATACGGCGACGGGCCCCATTCGCTGTTCACCACGGACAGGTCGGAGTGGCACACACCGCAATGCCGCACGCGCACTTCCACCTGGTCGGGCGCGATCGGCCCCGGATCGTATTCGTAGCGGGACAGGGGTTGCCGCGGCGCATGCGCGGCCCACGCGTGGATGTTCATGGAAGCCCTGGGGAAGGAGAGGAGGAGTCCTACGCCGGAATGACGCTCCCCGGCGGCCGGAGTTCCTCGAACGAACGAGCCCGCGCAATGTCCGTATTTCGATGGCCACCACGACCGCGAACAACAGCCCGGCCACTCCCGCACCTGCTCCGACGCGCACCGGGCGAAATCCCCGCCGCCGACAGATCAAATGGATCGTCGCGGCGGTCGTGCTCATTGCCGCGGTGCTCTTCGCCGCCCGCTACTGGATCGAGCAGAGCCGTTTCGTCGAGACCGACGATGCGTACGTGCAGGCGAACCAGGTCGATATCGCCGCGCAGGTCGCGGGCCCCGTGACGCAGGTCTTCGTGCGCAACCAGCAGGCGGTCAAGGCGGGCGACGTGCTCTTCACGATCGACCCGCGAAACTACGAGATCGCCGTGCAGAAGGCGCGCGCGCAGCTCGAGCTCGCGCGCCAGGGCATGTCGCAGGAATCGGCGGGCGTCGCCTCGGCCGAGGCGGTGCTCACGCAGCGTCGCGCGGAAGCGGCCAACGCGCGCGGCGTCTGGGAGCGCAACCAGCAGCTCATGAAGAGCGGGTTCCTCTCGCCGCAGGGCGCGGAGAACTCGCGCACGCAGCTCGCCACCGCGGAGGCGGCGGTGAAAGCGGCGCAAGCGCAGGTCGCGCAGGCGCGCAGCGCGCTCGGCCACGTGGGCGAAGAGAACGCCGCCGTGCAGGCCGCTGCAGCGGCGCTCAGGCAGGCGCAGCTCGACCTCGAGCGCACGCAGGTGAAGGCGCCCGCGAGCGGCCTCATCGCCAACTTCACCTTGCAGCCCGGCAACATGGTGCAGCCCGGCGCGCCGCTGTTCGTCGTCATCGCGAACGACGAGTACTGGGTGGAGGCGAACTTCAAGGAGACGCAGCTCAAGGACATCCGCCCCGGCCAGCACGCCGAGATTCGCGCGGACATGTATCCGGACCACGTCTTCCACGGGGTGGTGGAGAGCCTGTCCGGCGGCAGCGGGGCGGCATTCTCGCTGCTGCCGCCGCAGAACGCGACGGGCAACTGGGTGAAGGTCACGCAACGCGTGCCGGTGCGGGTGCGCGTCGAGGATCCGGATCCCGCCCATCCGCTGCGCATCGGCACCACCACCACGGTGAAGGTGAGCAAGGCGGCGGGATAGCCGGTGTACCGCAAGGTCCTGCTCTGCTACGACGGCACGGCCGAGGGGCGCAAGGCGCTGCGGCTGGGCGCCGACGTGGTGCTCTGCATGAAATCGGAAGCGTACCTGCTGGCGATCTGCCAGAGCTACGTGTCGTCCTCCATACCGGAGGCCGTGACGCCGCAGCTCGCCTCGAGCGAGGACCGCCGCGCGAACGCGCTGCTCGACGAGGGCGTGCAGTGGCTGCGCGAGCGCGGCATCGCCGCGACCGGCTCGCTCGAGTACGGCAACGCGGTGGATTGCATCGCCGCCACCGCGGAGCGCATCGCGGCCGACCTGATCGTGGTCGGCCACCGCCCGCGCGGGCGCATCGCGCGCTGGTGGAGCGCATCGGACGAGGAGTCGCTGCTCGAGCGCGTGCGCTGCAGCATCCTCGTGGCGATGGCGCCGGAGGAATAGATGGCCACGGCCGCGCCCGCGCACACGCTGCCGACCGGGGCCGAGCGCCTGATGATCACCCTCGCGGTCATGTCCGCGACGCTGATCCAGGTGCTCGACACCACGATCGTGAACGTGGCGCTTCCGCACATGGCGGGCGAGCTCGGCGCCACGACCGAGCAGATCAGCTGGGTCCTCACGAGCTACCTCGTGTCGTCGGCCATCGTGATGCCGCTCACCGGGTATTTCGCCGAGACGCTCGGGCGCAAGCGCTTCCTGCTCGTGTGCATCTCGGGCTTCGTCGCCGCGTCCGCCCTCTGCGGCATCGCGCAGAACCTCGCGCAGATCGTGGGATTCCGCTTGTTGCAGGGCGTCTTCGGCGCCGCGCTGGTGCCGCTTTCGCAGGCGATCATGACCGACGCCTATCCCGTGGAGGACCGCGGCAAGGCGATGGCCATCTGGGGCCTGGGCGTGATGGTCGGGCCGGTGCTCGGCCCCACGCTCGGCGGCTGGCTCACCGACGTGGCGAGCTGGCGCTGGACGTTCTACATCAACGTGCCGGTCGGCGCCCTCTCGTTCTTCCTGGCGATGCAGTCGATCAGCGAAAGCGAACGGCGGGAGCGGCGCATGGACTGGACGGGCCTCGCGCTGCTCGGCACCGGCGTGGCGGGCCTGCAGTACATGCTCGACCGCGGCACCACGCAGGACTGGTTCGCGGCGAACGACATCCGCGCCTCCGCCGCGATGGCGGCCATCGGCCTCGCCGGCTTCGCGTTCTGGAGCCTGCGCCTCGGACCGCGCGCGCTCTTCGACCTGCGCATCTTCAGGGACCGCAACTTCGCGATGGCGTGCCTCGTGATGCTGTCGATGGGCCTGGGGCTCTTCGGCGGCCTCGTGCTGCAGCCGATCCTGCTCGAGGGACTGCTCGGCTATCCGATCGTGACGACGGGCATCGTCATGGCGCCGCGCGGCGTCGCTACCGCCATCGCGATGGTCGTGGTGGGCCGGCTGGTGGGCAAGCACGACGCGCGCATCCTCGTCGCCGCCGGCATGCTGCTGAGCGCGGCCGGGTCGTATGCGATGACGTACTACAGCCTCGAAGTGAGCACGTTCTGGATCATCTGGCCGGCGTTCCTGCAGGGGCTGGGGCTCGGGCTCATCTTCGTGCCGCTGTCGACCATCGCGTACGCCACGATGGAGCGCGCGCGGATCCCGGAGGCGGCCGGGATCTACAGCCTCGTGCGCACCATCGGCGCCGCCGCGGGAATCTCGGTCGTGACGACGCTGATCACGCGGCAATCCCAGGTGCTCTGGAACGAGCTGGGCGCGCACGTGACGCGCTTCAGCCCGGCGCTCATCGAGTACCTGAAACCCCTGCACCTGTCGCCCGAAGACCCGCGCGCCATGGCGCTCATCGCGGCGCAGATCGGGCGGCAGGCCGAGATGGGCGCGATCATCGACGTCTTCCAGGTCACGACGTGGAGCTTCCTCCTGATGCTGCCGCTCGTGCTGCTGCTGCGCCGCAGCCGGCATGGCGGCGGCGCGCCGCCCGCCGCGGCGATGGAGTGATGCTCGCTCGTCCGCCTCGCGCGGGATTACACTGGTTTCATCGCAAACGAGGAGGACGAAACCATGCACGACCCGAAGAATGGCCAGGGGCCGCTGGATCGCGTCGTGGATGCGATCCGCGATTTCACGTCGAAGCCGATGTCCGACGAGACCAACGAGGTGCCCTCGCGCGAGCAGGTCGAGCGCGCGGAGGAGGAAGCGGCCGCCGCTGGCAAGCCGGCCAAGGCGCCGCGCAAGCGCCGCGCGAAGGCGGCTACCCGGCGCTCCACGAAGAAGAAGGCGGGCGCCAGGCGGCGCGCGGCGGCCACGAAGAAACGGGCCGCCAAGGGCAAGCGCGGGGCGACGAAGAAGCGCGCGTCCACCGCGAAACGGGCGGCCACCAAGAAGCGCGGCGTGACGAAAAAGCGCGGCGCGACGAAAAAGCGCGGCGCGAGCGCGAAACGCGGCGGCGGGCGCAAGGCGGCGGCCTCCAGGCGCGGAGGGGCGAAGAAGAAGCGCAGCGCCCGCAAGTAACGCTGTGCGGGGGTCACGGGTCGCGAGGCTCGGCCGGGCCCCTCGTGCGTTTCGCGTCGACGAGTCGCGCGCCGCGACGCCACGCCAGCGCCGCGCCGAAGGTCGCGCCCCATGCGAGGTGGTCGGCGAGTTGCGGCGTGAAGGGCAGCGCGTAGACCTCGGGGAAGAAGTAGCGCGCGATCACCCGCAGGTCGAGGACCGCCACCAGCGCCAGCGCGCCGACGGACCAGGCGACGACGTGTCGCCGCGGCAGCGCGAACGCCAGCACGAGCGCCCAGAAGAGCGTGACGGCCGCGTGCACGACGATGGCCGCGGCGAGCAACGCCACGTCGCTCGCGTCGGGCGGGATCAGCATCGCACCGGCCGCCCTCGTGGCCTGCATCGGGTCGCCGCCGCTCAACAGCTCGTGGAGCGTGGACGGAATTCCGCTCAGCGCCGCGGCCCACGCGCCGGCGATCAGCGCGTCGACGAGCACATCTCGATGCCGCATCGGCAAGCTTCGGGGTGCGTCCCCGGGGTGCGTCCCCGGGTCGGTCAGCCCTTCTTGCCGCCGAGCTGCTCCTGGAAGAACCGCGACATCTCGTCCCACGAGCGCTTCGCGGCCTTCTCGTTGTACGCGATGTTCGGAATCCTTAAGCTGTCGGCGTCCGGGTTGGTGAACGCGTGGACCGCGTGGGCGTAGGTGACCATGTACCAATCGACCTTGCTCTGGTCGAGCACTTTCTTCAGCTCGCTGATGGTCTCGGGCTTGATGAAGGCGTCCTCCTCGCCGTGCAGGATGAGGATCGGCGAC
>DASTGG010000217.1:0-21183 GCA_035719385.1 Usitatibacter sp. | reverse complement strand
CGGCGTAATGTCTTTGATCCCTGCAAGCACAAAAGAAGGGAGAAAGCCATGTCGCACATCTCGAGGCGCGAATTCCTGAAGCTGGGCGCCGGGGCGGGCGCGATGCTCGCCTCCGCCTGGACGACCTCGAACGCGCACGCTGCGAACGCCATCGCGGGCACGCAGCTGCGTCCCTACGTACAACCGCTCCCCGTGCCGGGCGACGGCATCGTCGTGGCCACCGCGAGCGCACCCGACACATACACCTTCGTACAGCGCGAGATATCCCGCCAGCTTCACCCGGGCCTGCCCGCCACGCCGTTGTGGGCGTACGACGACGGCTCCGGGCTCGCCGGCCAGGCCGGGTCGTTCGGGATGGCCGTCGTGGCACGAACCGGCACGCCCGTCTCGATGAGCTTCACCCATTCGCTTCCCGCGTTCTACCCGCCGTGGATTCCCGTGGACACCCGCTTCACGCCGCTCGGCGCCTCCGTGCGGACGCTCACGCACCTGCACGGCGGCTTCGTCGCCGGAACCAGCGACGGCAACCCGGGCGTCACCCCGCTGGGCATCGGAAGGGGCGCGACCCAATCGGTCTTCTATCCCAACCAGGCTCCGCAGCAGCCGGCCTCGCTCCTGTGGTTCCACGACCACGCCATGGGCGCGACGCGCCTGAACGTGCTCGCGGGGCTGGCGGGCGCGTACATCCTGCGCGATGCATTCGACACCGGCACGCCGGACAACGTGAACGGGCTGCCCGCGGCGCCGTACGAGTTGCCGCTCGTGATCCAGGACCGGATATTCAACTCCGACGGCACGTTCCGCTATCCCGTGAGCGCGATCCCGGGCGTGGCGTGGATCGGCGAATACTTCGGCGACACCATGCTCGTGAACGGCAAGGTGTGGCCGTTCCTCGACGTCGAACCGCGCCTGTATCGCTTCCGCGTCCTCAACGGCTGCAATGCGCGCTTCCTCACGCTCGACTTCGGTGGCCCACCGATGGTGCAGATCGGCGCCGAAGGCGGGCTGTTCGAGGTGCCGGTCCCGATGCGCCAGCTCGTACTCGCGCCCGCCGAACGCGCCGACATCCTGGTCGATTTCTCGCCGTTCGCCAACTCGACCGTGACGGTGAAGAATCGCCGGTTGCCGAAGCCGCTGTCGAATCCCGCCACGCTCCTCACCAACGTGATGCGGTTCAACGTCGGCACCACCGTCGCCTCGCCGCAGGGCAACCGGGTGCCCGCGGCGTTGGCCGGCGGACGCGCGGCAAACCTTCCCGCGCCTTCCGTGCAACGCTTCATCACGCTGAACGAGGTCGGCATCGACACCGCCGGCTGGGTACTCACGCTCGACGGCCTGCCCTTCGATGCCGCGGGCGGACCGACGATCGACGCGGGCACGATCGAGGACTGGACCTACGTGAACCTCACGGGGGATACGCACCCGATCCACGTGCACCTCGTGAACTTCCAGGTCGTGGGGCGCACGCCGTTCGACGCGGCGGCGTACAACGCCGCGTACGCGGGACCGGGTGGGGCCCCCGGAGGAATCGATCCGGCGCCCTTCGTCCTCGGCCCGATGCAGCCGCCCTACCCCGAAGAGCGCGGGTTCAAGGACACGGTGAAGGCCAACCCCGGCGAGCTCACCACCGTGCGCGCCAGATTCGAGCTGCCCGCGGGCGTGACGGGAACTCAGGCGTACGTGCAGCACTGCCACATCCTCGAGCACGAGGACAACGACATGATGGAGGCCTTCCGCGTGCGGGCCTGAACGCGATGCGGGCTGGTCGATCGCTTGCCGGGGCGCGCGGGCCTAGCGCCCCGGCTCCGCGGCGTCGGGTGAGCGCGCGCTGAGGTGCCACACGCGCGCGCGCCCTTGCACGGTCCATTTCCCGTCCGCGTTGCGCAGGTGGACGTACTCGGCGTACTGCCGCGTCGCATCCGCCCACGAGACGCCGGCGACATAGGCGAGGGCCTCGCGATGCGCGGGATCGAAGCCCACGCGCGAGACGTTGAAGAGGTAATCCGGATTCCCCCTGGGCGCCGTGCCGGCCACGATGCCCCTCTTCCTGTCGCCGGTCTTTCCCCACAGCACCTGCTCGACGTGAAGGGGCAATGGCTTGCCCACCGTCGCGGGAAATTCCGTGCGCGTGCGGAAATTCGCGAGGACGTCGGCCCCCACGTCCGGAAGCTGGTTCTGCAGCCACGCCATGACCTCTTCCACCGACTGCGTCTTGCGCCGCATGCCTCCGCAGCCGCCGACGTTGATCGTGGTGTCGCCGCCGCATTGGAACGTCGCCACGTCGTTGTCGACCATCACCCACTTCTCGTTGCCCTGCAGCCGCGTCTGCTCGATCGCGGCGGCGAGCACCGCGCGCTCGTCGTCGTCGAGCGTGGCGAGCTGCGCCAGCGCGGGCGCGGCCAGCACGAAGAGCGCGATGCAAGACAGGAGCTTCCTCATCGTTCGTACCATCATTTCCATATCACGTATAGCGCCAGGGACATCATCGCAACGATCGTCGTGATCGCATAGGGCAGCAGCGAATCCATGCGCAGGTAGCGCTTGAGCCACCAGCCCGCCAGGAGCGCCGCGGCGAACAGCGCCCCGATCGCGACCTGGAATGCCGTCGAGGAGCGGCCGCTCGCCACGACGTACAGCAGGAACCCCGCGGCCAGCAGCCATGCGAGGGACACGGTGTTCATGATCGTCCGTGCCACGGCGCGGCCCACGGGCTCGAGCAGGCGGCTTTCACGGTCCAGCGAACGGCGGGCATAGGCCTCGAAGGCCGCCGTGGCGATGACGATCATGAGGAATCCGCCCAGCAAGGCTATCTGCTGCCGCGGCCGCGACAGGCCCTCGGTGCGTATCGCGAGGATCAGCCCGAGCACGGCCACGAGGGCCGCGATCATGAGCTGCAGCCAGTTGATGCCGCGCTTCATCGCATGCTCTCGAGGATCTGCGCGCGGCCTTCCGTGGTGAGGATCGAGAGCTGGTGCAGCACCGACTTGGCCCCGTCGGCGTACGCGATCGTGTAGCGCCGTTGCAGCATCCACGGGTCCTTGGCCGCGATCTTCTCTGCCCAGAAGCGGTTGAACTCGACCGGCGCGGTGGTGCCCGACCACGTCCCCGACTTCAGCACCGGCTTGTCGTCCCGGACCTCGAGGACGACCGGCTTCTGGTTCTCCGTCTCGACACGGATCGACACCGGCTTCGACTTCCCGGTGAAGCGCACGCGATAGAGGAAGGTCCACTGCACCGGCCCTCCCGGCGTGCGCGGCACGAACGCCAGCGTCACGGGCAGGGTCTCCGCGCGGTCATCCTTCGCGTTGAGCGCCTGCTTCGCGGCGTTGTCCACGCGATAGGTGATCTCGCCGTCCTCCGCCGTGGGCAGCTTCATGTCGCGGATCTCCGCGCCCGCCGCTGGCGCCAGCGCCAGCGCCGCCGCCAGCGTCCAGCGGAGCGGAACGCTTGACGCGCCCGCGCGCGCCGCCGCCATAATCGGCCGACTCAGAACGCACCTCGTCGACCACGGGCCCCGATGATCATCGACTTCGACTCCCACCTGCGTGAAGGCTACTTCATGGACGAAGTGTACAAGCTCGGGGGAAAGTACGAGCGCTTGCGTCCCGTGAGGTTGAGCGAGGGCCACTCGCACAAGGCGAAGTTCATGCATTCGCTGGACCCGATCAGCCCGCAGGGACACGCCGCGCACCGCCATCCGTACATCTACGACCCGGACGTGAACTGGCGCGGGGGCGACGTGGCGCGCCGCCAGGTGGGCGGCTACGACATGTCGCGCCGGCGCGAGGACGTCGCGAAGGAAGGCATCGACAAGCAGCTCATCTTCCCGACGCAGATCACCGTCGCCACGTCCAACATCGGCGGCCTGGGCCGCGAGCTCGCGCGGCTCTTCAACGATTGGGTGGCGCGGCTGGTGAAGGGCCACGAGGACGTGTTCCTGCCTTGCGCCATGGCGCCCGCGGGCTGCCCCGAGGCGATGGCCGACGAGCTGCGCCGCTGCGTCGAGGTGCACGGCTTCCGCGCCTCGCACCTGGTGCCCTACTGCGGCTCGCGCAACCTGGACGACCCGGCCTTCTACCCGTACTACCAGGCCGCGGAGGAGCTCGGAATCCCGCTCCTGTGCCATCCGAACAGCAACGGCGAGCTGATCGACCGCTTCGACAATTTCTACAAGACCCACGTGCTGGGCCGCCCCACGAATTGCAGCGCGGCGCTCGTGGCGCTCGTGCTTGGCGGGGTGTTCGAGAAGTTCCCCGGGCTGAAGGTCGTGTTCTTCGAATGCAGCGCCGAGTGGATCCTCTACTGGATGCATCGCATGGAAGACGATTGGGAGTGGGCGAAGGATTTCCCGCAGATCTCCGGCGCCATGAAGATGTCGCCCACGGAATACATCCGCCGCAACTGCTACGTGACCATGGAAGCGGACGAAGGCGACCTGTCGCGCCCCCTCGCCGAGCTGGGCGAGGATCGCATCCTCATGGCCACGGACTATCCGCACTTCGACTCCGAATATCCGCACACCGTGTCCACGATCCGCGCGCGCAAGGACCTCACCGCGACGCAGAAGGACAAGATCCTCGGCGGCAACGCGGCCGCGCTCCTGCGCCTGTAGGCCGCGCCATGATGCGCGCCGCCCTGCTGCTGCTCGCGTCGCTCCTCGCCCAGGCCGCGCCGGCCGTCGAGCCGACGGCGGGCGTGCTCGCGGTGGCGAGCCTCGCCGGCGCCGACCGCACCGAGCGCCTCGTCGCCGGCGCGAAGAAGGAAGGCGAGCTCATGCTGTATTCCTCGCTCACGCAGGAAGACCAGCTCAAGCTCGCCGCCGACTTCCGCAAGCGCTATGGCGTGACGCTCAACTTCTGGCGCGGCAGCCAGGCGAACATCCTGCAGCGCGTGGTGACCGAGACGCGCGGCGGGCGCTTCGAATTCGACGCGATCGAAACCAACGCGCCGCAGGTCGAGGCGTTGTCGCGCGAGCAGCTGCTGCAGAAGGTCGCCTCGCCCTTTCTCGAGGAAGTGCTGCTGCCCGGGGTCCTGCCCGCGAGCGGCGAATGGGCGCCCGACCGGCTGAACCTCCTCGTCTGCGCATACAACACCAACGCCATCAAGCGCGAAGAGCTGCCGCGCGCCTGGCAGGAGCTTGCCGATCCCAAATGGAAGGGGCGCATCGGCATGGAATCGACCAACGTCGAGTGGTTCGAGGCGCTGGTCGAGGCCCTGGGCGAGGACGCCGGGCTCGACCTCTTCCGCCGGCTCGGCGACAACGGCGTCGCCGTGCGCACCGGCCACACGCACAGCACGGGGCGCGTGATCGCGGGCGAGATCCCCGTGTTCCTCGGCGTCTATAGCCACGACGTCGAGCGGATGAAGCAGAAAGGCGCGCCCATCGACTGGTTCATGCTGCCGCCCGCGATCGTGCTGCCCTCGGCCGTCGCCATTTCACGACGCGCGCCGCATCCGCATGCGGCGGCGCTCTTCTACGACTACATGCTCGCCGACGGCCAGCGCTTCTACACCGAGGTGCACCGCGTGCCGGCGAACCGCAAGTACGACACGCCCGTGCGCCGGCTGGTCCAGCAGGGCGCGCCCGTGCGCGTCGTGAACAGCCGCAGGGCGATCGACGACTACGGCAAGTGGTTGAAGCTGTACAGGAAGCTCATCGTCGAGCGGTCGCAGCACTGATGCGCGCGGCATGCGCGGGCTCGTCAACGCGTTTCGCGGGTGGCGCGTTTCACACGGGATATTCCCTCGAGGGACGCCCATGATCCGCGTCATGAAGTGGGCCGCCGCCGCCGCGGCATGCGCCATCGGGACAACGGTTGCGCACGCGCACGGTCCCGGTTACTGGGTAGGGCCGCGCCATTCGTACGGTTACTACGCGCCCTATTACTATCCTTACGGCTATTACGGCTACTACCATCCGCGCCCGGCATGGGTCTATCCGCCGTACGCGCGCGGGCCGGTCATCGTCGAGCGCATCTACGAGCCGGAGCCGCCTGCGCCGCCGGAGGTGCATCGCCGCTACGAGGAGCGCAACTACGCGCAGGCCGCGCCCCCGCCGCCGCCTCCCGCGCCCGCGCCTCGCTTCGAGCGCCATACGCTCTCGGCGGAGGAGCTCTTCGGCTTCGACCAGGCGACGCTGCGCGGGCCGAACGCGAAGCTCGACGAGATCGCCGAGGCGCTCAAGGGCAATCCGCAGATCTCGCGCGTGCGGATCACCGGATACACGGACCGACTCGGCAGCGACTCGTACAACCTGAAGCTCTCCCAGCGCCGCGCCGAAGCGGTGAAGGCCTACCTGGTCTCGAAGGGCGTCGCCGCCGGGCGACTCAGCGCCGTGGGCAAGGGCAAGGCTGACCCGGTCGTGCAGTGCAACGAGAAGGATCGCGCCCGGCTCATCCAGTGCCTCGAGCCCAATCGCCGCGTCGAGGTCGAGCCGATCACGGTGGAGCGCCGCCAGCGCTGAGCCGGCGGCGCGGGTGCGTCAGTGCGCCGCGACGGGAAACCGCGCGGCAGGCAGAACCGTCGGCTGGAAATCCGCCGGCAGGCGCCCCGTGAGGCTCTCCAGGAAAGCGACGATCGCCTTCACGTCCTCGTCGGGCAGGTCCTTGCCGAGCTGCACCTTGGCCATGACCTTCACGGCCTCGGGAAGCGTCGCCACCGATCCGTCGTGGAAATACGGCGCCGTCATCGCCACGTTGCGAAGGCCGGGCACCTTGAATACGTACATGTCGGCCGCGTTGTTGGTGACGTCGAACCGGCCCTTGTCCACCGGTTGGCTGTGCGTCTGCTTCCAGTACTCCTCGATCACGCCGAACTTCTGGTACGTCGCCCCACCCACGCCGACGCCGTTATGGCAGGCGGCGCATCCGGTGTCGACGAATTTCCTCAGGCCCGCGCGCGCGGTCTCGCCGAGCGCCTGCACGTTGCCGGCGAGATAGTCGTCGAAGGGCGATGGCGTGACGAGCGTTCGCTCGTAGGCGCCGATGGCCTTGCCCCAGTTCTGCACGCTCACCGGGTCGGTTTCCGAGGGGAAGGCCTTGCGGAACATGTCCGCGTATCCCGGGATCGCCTTGATCTTCGCCACGGCGGCGTCGAAGTTCGGGTTGCCGAAGCTGGGCGGCCCCACCAGCGCCTTGACGGCCTGGTCTTCCACGCTCGTGCGGTCGCCGCGCCAATGCGCCGAGACCTGCAGCGCCGCGTTGAGCACCGTCGGCGAATTGCGCGGATTCGCGCGGTCCTTCACGCCGATCGGCGTGGCGAGCGCGTCGGTGCCGTAGAGCCCGGGCTGGTGGCACTTCGAGCAGCTCACCGTCCCGTCGAGGGAAATGCGCGGGTCGAAGAAGAGCCGTCGCCCCAGGTCGACCCGCTCCGCGGTCACGGGAAACTCGGCCGAGGCCATGTCCTTCGGAAGCGGCTTGAACAGCGACTGCGCCTGCTTCAGCAATGCCGCATCGTCCACCGCGGAGGATGCGGCGGCCGAGGCGAGCGCGGCGCCGGCGAGGGCCAGGGCGAGGCCCGTCGGGATCGATTTGCGAATCATGGATAGCCTCCGGATGCGGGTATGTATATTAGCCGATTCGAATATTAACCGGCACTGTTATTCGAGGTGCCTACGGATTCCAAACAGCGCCCGGGTCGCGCCTATTCCGGCTTCACCAGCGAGCGCACTGCCGCGAGGAGCCGATCGACGTCCGCATCATCGACGTGCAGGTGGGGCGAGAAGCGCAGCGACCGGCCGCGGCGGCTGATGTAGACGTCGTGGGCGCGCAGCATGGCGGCGAGGTCGCCCTCGAAGCCCTGCGGCGGCTCGGCGCCGAACATGTGGGGACAGCGCAAGGCCGGCGGCGCGACGCGAAAGCCCAGCTCGACGAGCGCCTGCGCGATGCGCGCGTTCACGCGCTCCAGCGCCTGCTCCACGTTGCCCACACCCCACGCGCGAAGCTGCTCGAGCCCCGCGATGGCGCCGGAGAGCAGCGCCGTGCCCTTCTCGCCCGCGTCGAACCGGCGTGCGCCGCGCTCGTACACGGCCGACGGCGCGACCAGCCCCGCGAAATCCTCCGCACCCTCGCGCGCGAGCCAGCTCTCCTCGAGCGGGCGCGCATCGCGCCAACGCGGCGCCACGTAGAGGAACGAGACGCCATAGGGCGCGAGCATCCATTTGTAGCCCGACATCACGAGGAAGTCGGGCGCGATCGCCTCGAAATCGAACGGCATCGCGCCCACCGCCTGGGTACCGTCGATGAGCAGCGTCGCGCCCGTGGCGCGGCACGCCGCCGCGGTCGCCGCGAGGTCGATGCGCGCGCCGTTGGTCCAATGGCATGCCGAGATGCCGACCGCCTTCACGCCGCGCCCGATGCGCGCCGCGATCGCCGGCGTCCAGTCGCCGTCGGCCGGCGCCGGGACGACGACGAGCGTGGCGCGGCGCTCGGCCGCGAGGCGGCGGAAGGCGAGGACCAGGCTCGGAAACTCGTCGGCCATCATCACGAGCGCGTCGCCGGCGGCGATGCGCGGCTCGATGGCACGCACGGCGGTGGCGATGCCGTAGCTCGCCGAAGGCACGACCGCGAAGCCCTCCTCGTCGCCCCCGATCACCTGCGCGCACAGCCGGCGAAGCGCCTCGGCCTCCGAGAAGTAATCGGCCGGCGCCCGCCTCCACGGATGGCTTTTCGCCTGTACGGACGCGACGAGGCGCTCGCGCGCGAGACTCAGCTGCGGCGTGCTCGAGGCGCAGTTGAAGTACGCGACGTGGCGCGGCACGTCGAAGAGATGGCGCTGCGGCGCGAGGGGCATGGGGATCGCGGCGACGATCGAGGGGCCCGGGGACCTGCCATGCTACCCCAACGCCTCAGGACCTCCGGTGGATCGTCACGAAGGCGATGTTGTTGTCCGGATCCTTCGTGCACGTGAGGGATCGCACCTGCTCGGCGGGCAGGCCCGCGGCGAGCGCGCGCAGCTGCGGCTCCGACCGGCAGGCGAGCCACCAATCCATGAGCGCCTCCATGTAGCCCACGTCCTCGATGTTCGGCAGGAAGTTGGTGTACATCATCGTGCCGCCGGGACGCAGGCTCTCGAACATCGCCTGCACCAGCTTCGCCGCGGTGGCATCCTCGAGCGCATCGAAGAGGCCCGCGGCATAGACGAGGTCGAACTGGCGGCCGAAGCCGTCGTCCTTCACCAGCGCGCTCACCGGCATGTTAACCGCCTCGATGCCGAGCGCGGCATAGTCGGCCGACACCACCTCGAGGCTCGCGGCGTCCTGGTCGACGGCGACGAAGCGGCCGAAGGGCGCGCGGGCCGCGGCACGGCTCAGCTCGATCTCGCGCAGGTGCCCCGCGCCGATCGACAGGATGCGCGGCGATTTGCTCCCTGCGGCCGCGTCGTCGATGAGCCGCGCGACGAGCGCTCGCTGGTATCGCACCGCGCGCGCGGACGCGGTGTTGGTCGTGAAGAAATAGAGCTTGCCCGCGATGGTGGACGGATGCGGCCACCGGACGGTGCCGCCCGTGCCGTAGATGTGGTCGAAAAGCGTGGCATCGCCCGGGTAGCCGCGCGGTCTGCGGAATGCGTGCGCGGTGAACGGGTCCTGGTGCACCCACTCGCGCACGGGATGGGCGCGAATCTCCTCGCACGCCGTCCTGCGCCACTGCTCCGCGGTGCTGCGGTCCCGCGTCTGGCGAAGCGCGCGAAACAGGTCGCGCATGCCGATCAGTACATCGCCGACCGCGATTCCCGCGACGCAGGCTTCGATCTGGCCGCGCAGGTGACCGGCCTGCGGACGGGGGCCCGGCAAGGCGCTTGTCGTCACACGTCTGCTCCCTGGTGCTGGCGGATCGGTCCGCTCTGCGATTCAAGGACTCCAACGGATCATGTCCATCGAAGCGCGGGCGTCGCATCCACCATTTGGTGGTTCGTTGAGCCCTTGCGCGCCGTGGGGTTTCTTTCGCGAACCCGCGAGCATGCGCGGCTGCGAGCCCGTCCACCAAATGGTGGATGACAAGCGGCACTCGTTCTCCGAGCATGTCAGCTTCGCGCCCGCTGGATTCGCGCAGCCGACGCTGCCGCGATAGCCGACCCGACACGTGAAAACGATTGCCCCATTACTGGAGCAACTCGACGACCTGCCCGCATCCATCCTGCCGTTGATCGGGCGATACACCGCGCTGCGGGAAGCGATCGATCAGCTGACCGATGGGTACGTGGCGCTCGGCGCCCAGGCGCGCGTGCTCGACCGCAACGGCGCCGCCGACGCGCTGCTCTCCGGCTGCAGGCGCCACGTGACGATCGAGCACGGGCGGCTCGTGGCCCACACCGCCGAGGTGCGCCGCGCGCTCGCGACCGTCGCCGGAGGCCACCCCTCGAACCACGGCAACGGCGGCCGCGCGCCGAAGCCGTTGGTCGTGGAGGCGAAGACCGGAAGCCGCGTGACGGTGATGCAGTTCCAGGCGCTCGCGCGCCGCACGGAGCGGCTCACGAACCACCAGCCGCACGCCCTCATGTGGATCATCGATACGGAGCCGCACGCGGCGGAAATCGCGCGGTTGCGCGAGATCTTCGAGCTCACGCCGACGGAAGCGCGCGTGGCCGAAGCGCTCGCCTGCGGCAAGACGCTCACCGCGTCCGCGCGCGACCTCGGCATGCCGCGGGCGACCGCCAAGAGCCACCTCGATGCCGTGTTCTCGAAGACGGGGTCGCGCAGGCAGGCGCAACTGGTGCGCCTCATGGCCTGCCTCAGGCGCCTGAAGTGAATCCGGGCGCGCCCCGCGGCGCGCTCAAGCCGCGCGCTTGCGCGCCGGCCGCTCGACGCGGTCGTGCTCGTGGAAAAGGATCTTCGCGATCACCGCGCGGTTCTTCACGAGGTCGGCGAGGGTGTAGCGCCCGAGCACCTCGTAGAAGCTGTCGATCGCCTCGGCGAGCACGCCCTCGAGGCGGCAGCGGCCCTTCAAGGAGCATTTGTTCTCGTCCTGCTTGAAGCATTCGGCGGGGACGTCCCCGTGCTCGGTCTTGTGCACCACGCTGCCCACGTTGATCTGCGCGGGAGGCACCGCGAGCTGCAGCCCGCCGCCGCGCCCGCGCACGTTGAGGAGCAGCCCTTCCTTGCCCAGGAAGTGCACGACCTTGGTGAGATGGTTCTCGGAGATGTCGAACGACTTCGCGATCTCCGCGATCGTCACCCTGCGCTCGGGCGCGGTAGCCATGTAGATCAGCACCCGCAGGCTGTAATCGGTGAAGTAGGTCAGGCGCATCGCCGTCCTTCCGGAAAGAAAGCGGGCGCCGCGCGAGGCGGCGCCCGGCGGGTTTCAGCACATCTTACGTGGGACGCGTGGCCGGTTCATCCGCGAGCACCGGCTTGCCGGGCTTCGTGACGAGCAGGCGCAGCGCGTACACCGCGAGGAACGCCGCCCCGAACGCGAACACCACGTCTCCCGGCACGCGCAGCCACACGAAGGCTTCCATGATCCTCGAGTGGATGACTTCCGGCGAGCGGGCATACCACAGCCCCCTGGTGATGCTCTCGTACGCCTGGTAGATGCCCGCGGGCAGCAGCGACATGAACACCATCATCGCCAACCCGATGTTCAGGCCCCAGAAGGCGGGGGCGAGGAAGCGGTCCGCGTGCCGGCTGCGCTCGTACAGGCCACGCAGGCAGAAGAGCAGCAGGCCGATGCCCAGCATGCCGTACACGCCGAAGAGCGCCGCGTGGCCGTGCGCCGCCGTCATGTTGAGGCCCTGCACGTAGTAGAGCGACGCCGGCGGGTTGATCGCGAAGCCGAGCAGGCCCGCGCCGACCATGTTCCAGAAGCCGACCGCGACGAACGACAGGATCACCCACTTGTAGGCGTGGACCCACGGCGCGGCCTGCGAGCGGCGGTAGTTGCGATAGGCCTCGATGCCGATCATCGACAGCGGCACCACTTCCAGGGCCGAGAACACGGCGCCCACCGCGATGACGGAGGTCGGCGTGCCGGTCCAGTACAGGTGGTGCAGCGTGCCGAGGATGCCGCCGAAGAGGAACACGACGGTCTCGGCCACGATCGCCTTGTTGGCGCTCGACGCGGATACCAGGCCCAGGCGGGTGAAGATCAACGCGATGACGGCCGTGGCGAAGACCTCGAAGAACCCTTCAACCCACAGGTGCACGAGCCACCACCTCCAGTACTCGATCATGGAGTAGTGCGTGTGCTGCCCCCACGACAGCGACGCCGCGTAGAAGCCGCCGATGCACGTGGCCGAGAGGAACACCATGGCGACCAGGCCGCGCGTCTCCGAAGGCTTCCTGAGCGCCGGCCACAGGGCGCGGCCGAGCAGCAGCAGCCAGAAGAGCAGGCCCACGAAGAGCAGGATCTGCCACACGCGGCCCATGCTCGTGAACTCGAGCCCCTGGTTGCCGAGCCAGAACGAGAAGTCCATCCCGGCGCGTTGCAGCGAGCCGAGCCAGCCGAACGCGGTGGAGCCCACGACGATCGCGAGCAGCGCATAGAAGAGCACGTCCACGCCCAGCTTCTGGAGCTTCGGCTCGTGGCCGGAGAGCAGCGGCGCGATGTACAGGCCCGTGGCGAGCCACGCGGTGGCGATCCAGAAGATGCCCATCTGCGTGTGGATCGTGCGGCTGGTCGAGTACGGCAGGATGTTGGCGAGCGGGATTCCGAAGAACGATTGCCCTTCGACCGCGAAGTGCGCGGTGATGGCGCCCATGCCGATCTGCAAGAGCAGCAGGCCGATCACGACGAAGAAGTACTTGCGCGTGGCCCGCATCGAGGGCGTGGCGACGGCGTTGATGAGCGGGTCGCGGTCGGGCGCGCGCGGGTCCGGCGCCTCGGGATGCCGGCCGTGGTACCAGACCATCGCGGCGATCCCCGCGATGAGCAGGATGATGCTGGCGATGGTCCACATCGACGACGTGCTCGTCATCGTGTTGCCGACGGTCGGGTCGTGCGGCCAGTTGCTCGTGTACGAGAGGCCCTGCTCGCCCGGGCGATCGGTCACCGCGGCCCACGACGACCAGAAGAAGAAGGCGGAGAGCGCCTTGCGGTCCTGCGCGTCCGGCAGCAGGTTGTCGCTCATCGCGTATTGCTCGCGAAGCTTGTCGAGCGACTGCGCGTCGCCGAAGAGGTCCGTGTAGTGCTTCGCGACGGCGGCGATGACCGCTGCGCGCTCGGGCGTCACGGTGATCGTGTTGGCCGCCGCGTCGTAAGTGTTGCGCCGCAGGTCGTCCTTGACGAGCGCGTCCACGGCGCCCTTCTGGAACGCCGCGAGCTTCGCGTACTCCTCGCCATAGAGGGCGTGCGCGCGATCGTCGCGATAGGCCGTCGCCTCGCGGTGCAGCCAGTCGGCCGACCAGTCGGGCGCGACGTAGCTGCCATGGCCCCAGACGGTGCCCAGCTGCTGGCCGCCCGCGGCGAGCCAGGCGCGCTGCCCGTTCTGGATCTCCTCGCCGGTGAAAAGGGTCGCGCCCGTCGTCGTCTTCACTGCGGCCGGGATCGGCGGCGCGGCAAGGTAGATCTCGCGGCCGAGCCACAGCAGGACGGCAAACGAGAGCACGAACACGATGCCCAGCGATTGCCAGAGCTTGCGGGTGGGTGACATGGTTGCTTACGCCTCCTTCGTGGTGTGTACGATGGATTCTAGGGGCGGATACAATAAAGGTACATAACAAATGCACCTTTAATCGGGCCCGTTTGACGACGATCAAGAAAACGGGGCCTCGCACGCGGAGACTGGACCCATGAGACTTTTCGACGCGCCGGCCGCCGGATTCGACCACCCCCTGGAGATCCTCGAGGCGTGCCACGGGCGCGTCCTGCGGTTCGCCGGGTTGACGGTGCGCATCGCGCGGCAGGTGGCCGCGAGCGGCGTGGACGACGAGGTGCGCGAGGCGGCGCGCTCGGTGATGCGCTACTTCGACGACGCGGGCGCGAAGCACCATCGCGACGAGGAAGAAGACCTCTTCCCGGCGCTGAACCGCTGCGTGCCGGACTCCGAACGGCCCGCCCTCGCCGCGCTCGTGACGCGGCTCCTCGACGAGCATCGCGAGCTCGACGGCCTGTGGCGCGCGATGCGCGAGCACCTGCAGGCGCTGGTCGAGGGCCGCGAGACCGCTCTCGATCCGGGGCTCGCCGAGGCATTCGTCGAGGCGTATCGCCGGCACATCGAGCTCGAGGAGCGCGAGCTGTTCCCGCTCGCCCGGCGCCTGCTCGACGGCAAGTCGATCCGCGTGCTGGGCGCCTCCATGGCGCAACGCCGCGGCGTGGCCCCGCACCTCACGCCTCCGCTCTAGCTACCGTTGTAACGCGGCGGCGCGGCGCCCTGCGACGCAGGTCACAGAATCGCGCGGCCGTGACGTGGAAGACTCGCGTCGGGCGTCACGCGCGGGCACACGCGCGAGCGCCCTCCTCGCGAGATGCGGCCAGCCACGGCCGCGCCCGCATCCCCTTCCAAACAAACGACCACATTAGGGAGCACTCTTGAAGAAATTCCTCGCTGTGTTGATGCTTGCGCTCGCCCCGCTGGTGTCCACCTCCGCCGTCGCCGCCACGAGCGAGCACGCCACGCTCGAAGAAGCCAAGGCGCTGGTGCACAAGGCGCGCGCCTATATCCAGAAGAACGGCCAGGAGAAGGCCTTCGCGGAATTCAACCGGCGCGACGGCCAGTTCGTCGACCGCGACCTCTACATCTACGTCTACGACAAGAACCTGAAGAACCTCGCCCACGGCGGCAACGCGAAGCTCATCGGCAAGGACCTCGGCGACCTGCGCGATCCCGACGGCAAGTTCGTGAACCGCGGCCTGCTCGAAGCCGCGCAGAAGGGCGGCGGGACGTACACCTTCAAGTTCTTCAATCCCGCGAGCGGCAAGATCGAGACCAAGACCGGCTACGCGGAGATGGAAGGCGACGTCATGGTCGGCTCGGGCGTGTACACGTCGAACTGACCTGAGCTTCGCGCCCGCGAAAAGGCCCCCGCGTGGGGCCTTTTCGCTTGGTGATGCGCGATTCGGTGCCGATTTCCCCAAATTCGGGCATCTGCTAGACTGCGCTCCGCAAGCTGCGGAAAGTACCGAGAACCACCCTTCCCGGGCCCGGACGCCGGGGAGGCGACCAACGAATTACAAGGGGAGACTCGATGCGATTCCTGACGAAGCTGGTCGCAGTTGCTCTCGCCACGCAGTTCTACGGCGCGGCGCACGCTGCCGACGACGACGCGATCATCCTGTACGGCATGGGCATGCCGTTCCTGGACCACGCGAAGACCGACGGCGCGACCACCGGGGTTCCGGGCAACAAGCCGAGCATGGTGCCCGCCTCCGCCTACACCGGCAACAACGATCCCTGGCGCGAGCGCATCACGGCCGGCACCTCCAACTTGGGCGTGCGCGGCAGCGAGAAGCTCGGAACCACCGGCCTGAAGGCGGTCTTCCAGCTCGAAGCCGCGTTCGCGATCGACCAGAACACGGGCTTCAATGCGCGCGACTCCAAGATCGGCCTCGCGCATCCGGTCTGGGGCGAGATCTTCATGGGCCAGTGGGACACCCCGTACAAGATCATCGCGCTGCCGACGAACCCCATCCGCGGCGGCTACACGTTCGACCGCAACACGCTCATCGGCAACCCGGGCTTGGGCGTGCCCACCACCACGACGCAGTTCCAGCGCGTGGCCGGCAAGGCGGACGCGTCTTTCGACCGCCGCCAGGGCAACAGCATCCAGTACGTCTCGCCGAACTTCGCCGGCTTCCACGTTCGCCTGCAGCACTCGGTGAACGAGGGCAAGGGCCAGGCGGTCACCGGCGGGCCGGTCATCTCGCCCTCGATCACGGGCGCGTACATCCAGTTCGACCGCGGGACGCTGAGCCTGCGCTACGCGTACGACCGGCACAAGGACTACTTCGGGATGTCGCAGATCGGCGGCTCGACCGGCGGCACGGCGACGAACTCCTCGTCCAAGGACGAGGGCCACAAGTTCGTGGTCCTGTGGACGATCGGCGGCACGCGCATCACCGGGACGTGGGAGCGCCTGCGCTACCACAACGACGATTCGCTCGCGACGGCGATCAACGAGTACAAGCGCAACGCCTACTACGTGGTGCTGGAGCAGCGTTTCTCGGGCGGCCGGCAAAGCGTGTTCGGCGCGTATGGCCGCGCGTACGACGGCTCGTGCTCGCGCGTGAACGGCGCGTCGTGCTCCACGGCGAACATCGGCGCCAATTTCTGGAACGTGGGCTACATCTACCGCTTCTCGAAGAAGACCGAGGGTTTCCTCTTCTACTACAAGGTCGACAACAAGGAGAGCGGCACGTACAGCATCGGCCCGACGGTCGCCGGCGCGATCGCACCGGGGGCGGACGTCACCGGCTACGGCCTCGGCATCCAGCAGTTCTTCTGATCCCCCGCGCCGGGGAATCACCGCGCAAAGCCTGCGGCGACGCAGGCTTTGCCGTTTCAGGCGTCGCTCGTGCTGTCGTGGTTCGCGTTGGTGATCGGCAGGCCGAGGTAGATGAGGCCCTCGGCCATGGAGGCGGTCGTGCGCACGTCCATGCCCATGTTGCGCGCGGTGTTCTCGAGCGTCTTGGAGAACATGTTCTCGGCGCTCACGACGATCGCCATGCGGATGCGCGAGCGCGCGCTCTCCGCGAGGGTCTTGGCGAACTCGTAGCGCTCCAGCACCGAGACGGTGGTGGCGATGCTGCGGCCGTCGACCAGCACCCGCGGCAGGTCGCGCTCGACGCAGGCCGCGACGACGCGCGCGATGCCCTCGGCGGCCTGGGCGGCGTTGAACTCGCCCCTGGCGACCACGTGGATGTACTGCGCCTGCGGTTCGATCCGGACTTCCATCGGCGGTAAGCTTACCCCAGCGCACTGCTGCCATTGCAATCCGAAGGACAGCTTTGATCCAGCCCATACGTGGCACCCGCGGCATGGCGGTGGCTCCCCACTCGCTCGCCGCCCAATCGGCCCTCGCCGTGATGCGCGACGGCGGCAACGCGGTCGAGGCGATGGTTGCCGCCGCCGCGACGATCGCGGTCGTGTATCCGCACATGAATTCGATCGGCGGCGACGGCTTCTGGCTCGTGCACGTGCCCGGCGAGCCGGTGCGCGGCATCGATGCCTGCGGCGCCAGCGCCGCGGCCGCGGACATCGGGTTCTATCGCGACCGGCACCTTTCGTCGATCCCGTTCCGCGGCGGCGTCGCCGCCAACACGGTGGCGGGCACGGTGTCCGGCTGGGACCTCGCGCTCGAATTCAGCCGCACCGCGCTGGGCGGCAAGCTGCCGCTCGCGCGCCTGCTCGGCGATGCGATCCACTACGCGCGCCACGGCATTCCCGTCACGCGCAGCCAGGCGGCCACGACCGAGGCGAAGCTCGAGGACCTGCACGGCACGCCGGGGTTCGACGACACGTACCTCGTCGACGGGCGGGCGCCCGCCGCCGGCACGCGATTCCGCCAGGAGCGCATGGCATCCACCCTCGAGCAGCTCGCGCGCGCGGGGCTCGACGACTTCTACCGCGGCGAGCTCGCGCGCGGCCTCGCGAAGGACCTGGCGGCGGTCGGAAGCCCGCTCGCGCTCGACGACCTCGCCTCGCACCGCGCCCAATGGCGCACGCCGCTCGCGCTGCCGCATTGGAACGGCACGGTGTACAACATGCCGCCGCCCACGCAGGGGCTCGCCTCGTTGTTGATCCTGGGCATCCTCGACCGGCTGCAGCTCGCGCGCGTCGACCCCGCGGGCGCCGATTACGTCCACCTGTGCGTGGAGGCGGTGAAGCAGGCCTTCCGCGTGCGCGACCGCTACGTGACCGACCCGGCGGACATGGCGATCGATCCGCACGCGCTGCTCTCCGCCGATGCCATCGACGCCCTCGCCGCGCATGTCGACCGGCAGCGCGCGGCGCCGTGGGGCGCGGGCAAGGGCCCCGCCGACACCATCTGGATGGGAACCATCGATGGCGAGGGCCGCGCCGTGAGCTTCATCCAGAGCCTCTACCACGAGTACGGCAGCGGCGTGGTGCTCGCCGGATCGGGCATCAACTGGCAGAACCGCGGTTGCAGCTTCGCGCTCGACGAGCGCGCGCTCAACGCGCTGCGCCCGCGCCGCAAGCCCTTCCACACGCTCAATCCCGCCATGGCGCTGCTGGACGACGGCCGCACCATGGTCTACGGAAGCATGGGCGGCGACGGCCAGCCGCAGACGCAGGCCGCGGTCTTCACGCGCACCGTGGTCTTCGGCATGGACCCACAGGCGGCGATCGCCGCGCCGCGCTGGCTTCTCGGCCGCACCTGGGGCCATGCGAGCGACACGTTGAAGATGGAGTCGCGTTTCCCCGCCGCGGTCATCGACGAGCTCGCGCGCCGCGGGCACGAGGTCGAGGTGGTCGGCGAATACGACGAGATCGTGGGCCACGCCGGCGCCATCCTGCGGCGCACCGATGGCCTGATGGAAGGCGGATCCGATCCGCGCTCCGACGGCGGCGTGGCGGCCTACTGAGCGTTCAGGCGATGCCCGTATTGCCCTCGACGCCGACGACGCGCGGCAGGTTGAGCTTCGGCGGCGCGATCGTCTTCTTGGAGCGCAGGTACGTGCCGATGACTTCCCAGATCGGCTCGCCCTTCGCGCCTTCGGCCACCGGCGCCCATCCCGCGACCTTGTACTTCTTGTCGGGCCCGAGCGGCACGCCGCCCAGGCGCATGTCGCTGATCCGCTGCCCCATCGCCGCACCCGGCGTGCACGTGTACGAAAGGCCGCCCACCCGCACCATGTCGCCGCCCTGCTGGTAGTAGGGATCCGGGTTGAAGAGGTTGTCGCAGACGTCCTCGAGGATCGTCTTGATGGTCTCGCCCGTGAGCTCGGAGAGCGTCGCGTACGGGTAGGTGATCGCCGACCAGTCCATCACGTGCTCGAAGGTGATCGCCTCGCCGGGCAGCAGCGTGGTGCCCCAGCGGAATCCGGGCGAGAAGGCGATCTCGGCGCCCTTCACGCTCAACATGGCGTCGAGGATCACCTGGTCCACCGTGCCGTTGAAGTTGCCGCGGCGGTAAAGGAGCCCCTCGCTCGTGGCGAGCTTCTCCGCGAGCTTGTCGCGATACGGGGCGCGGATCCTGTCGATGAGCGCTGCCATCTCGGGATCCGGCGGGAGCAGGTTCGAGAAGACGGGCAGCAGGCGGTAGCGCTGCTGCACCTTGCCGCCGCCGACCTCGTAGTCCATCACGCCCAGGTACTTGCCGTTGCTGCCGGCGTTGGTCACCACGCAGCCGTTCGGCATCACCACCGGCTTCGGCACCGCGTCGTGCGTGTGGCCGCCCAGGATCGTGTCCAGGCCCTTCATGCGCTGCGCGAGCTTGAGGTCCACGTCCATGCCGTTGTGCGAGAGCAGCACGACGATCTTCGCGCCCTTCGCGCGCACCTCGTCGATCTGCTTCTGCAGCTCCTCTTCCTTGATGCCGAAGGTCCATTCCGGCACGAAGTAGCGCGGGTTGGCGATCGGCGTGTACGGGAAGGCCTGGCCGATGATGGCCACCGGGACGCCGTTGATCTCGCGGATCGTGTAGGGCTTGAACACGGGATCGCCGAAATCGGCCGTCGCCACGTTCTGCGCGAGGAACTCGACCTTGCCCGCGAACTCCTTGTCGACCACCTGCTTCACGCGGTCCTGTCCGTAGGTGAACTCCCAGTGGCCGGTCATGATGTCGACGCCGAGCAGCTTTTGCGCGTCCACCATGTCCTGGCCCTTGGTCCAGAGCGCCGTGGCGCTGCCCTGCCAAGTGTCCCCGCCGTCGAGCAGCAGCGCGCCCGGCCGCGAGGCCTTGAGGCGCTTGACGAGCGCGGCGAGGTGCGCGAAGCCACCGACCTTCCCGTAGGCGTGCGAGGCCTGCACGAAGTCGAGGTATGTGAAGGCGTGCGCCTCGCGCGAGCCTTTCGCGATGCCGTAGGCGCGCAGCGCCGCCTCGCCCACCACGTGCGGCGGCTTGCCCGCCGCGCCGGCGACGCCGATGTTCACGTCGGGCTCGCGGAAGCGGATGGGCAGGAGCTGCGCATGGCAGTCCGTCATGTGCAGCAGGCTCACGGTGCCGAAGCGCGGGACGTCGTAGAACGAGTCCGAATCGGCGGCGAGCGCCTGGCGAGAGGCGATGGGGAGCCCGGCGGCGGCCGCTACGGCGAGCGCCTCGAGGAAGCTGCGACGATCCATGTGTCAGAACTCCAGGTCTTCGGCGATCGCGGTGATGCCGGCGTTGGCGCAACGCTCGTCGTTGGCGGGTCCCGGCGCACCGGACACGCCGATGCCGCCGATCAATGTGCCGCCCGCCTCGATCGGCAGGCCGCCCGCCACGGCGACCACGCCCGGCAGGTTGCGCAAGCCGCCGGTGGACTTGCCCGGCTGCAGCTCGCGGTCGAGGTCGGAAGTGCTCATCTTGAAGTTGACCGCGGTGGCGGCCTTGCGCTGCGCGGTGTCCGCGCCGTGCGGCGGCGCGAAGCGGTCGCGCAGGACGACCTGCGTGATGCCGCTGCGGTCGACGACCGCCACGGTCACCTGGAAGCCCTCGGCGCGGCACTTGGCCATCGCCGCCTGCGCGGCCTTGAGCGCCGTCTCGGGCGTGAGCAGCCGCACGGTGTAGGTGCCGCCGTTGGCGAGCGCCGCGGTTGCGGCGAGCATCGTCGCGCCGGCGAGGGCCGCGGCCCGAAGGTTCTTCATTTGTTGACCGGGCTCTCCGGGTCCATGAGCAGCGCGACGACGTCCTTCATCTGCTGCTCGGTGAGGATGCCGTTGTGCCCGAAGCGCGGCATGTTCGAGCAGGCCGAGAAAGCGTCGGGGTTGTACACCTTCGCGTACGCGTACTTCTGCATCTCGGGCGTGAAGCCGCGGAGCTTGCCGAAGTGGTACAGGCTCGGCCCGATCGTGCCGAACGCGAGCTCCTGCTTCGTGAGCTCGTGGCAGGCGTAGCAGTTGCCGCCGGCGACGACCTTGGGATCGTCGGAGTACTGCTTGCCCACGCCGGATTGCGCGATCTTCTCGCCGCTCTTCCAGTCGCCCATGAGCTTGCCGTCGGCCGGGTACTTCACCGTGGCGAGCTGCGATTTCTCGATGCGCTCGGCGAGCTCCTTCGGGATCGGCTTGCCGGGATGGTAATCGCTGCAGGCCTTCTGCACTTCGTCCTGGTCGAGGCGGTCGAGCTTCGCCTGCCCCTTCGGCAGGAAC
>DASTGG010000216.1:0-24145 GCA_035719385.1 Usitatibacter sp. | reverse complement strand
TCCCGCTGATCGGCCCGGTGGCGGACAAGCTCGGCATCGACCTCATCTGGTTCGGCGTGCTGCTTGGGGTGAACATGCAGACGTCGTTCATGCACCCGCCGTTCGGCTTCGCGCTGTTCTACCTGCGAAGCGTGGCGCCGGCGCGCGAGTACATCGACAAGGCGACGGGCAAGCGCACGGCGCCCGTGACCTCGGCCCAGATCTACTGGGGCGCGATCCCGTTCGTGATCATCCAGGTCATCATGGTGGGGCTGCTGATCGTCTTCCCGCAGATGTCGCTCGTGTACAAGGCGGGCCAGCCCGTGATCGACATCAACAAGGTCAAGATCGAGATTCCCGAAGAGCAGCCGTCCGCTCCCGCCGGCGAGGACCTCATGAAGGAGCTGGGCGGCAAGCCGGACGGGACGCCCACCGAGAAAAAAGAGTCGCCGGAGGACAAGGCGAGCGACGACCTCATGAAGCAGCTGCAGGGGAAATAGGAGAAAGGAAGTAGCCCGCCGGACTGCCGGTCACCGGCAATTGCGAGGCGGGCTCACTTCTCCATGTACCTGGACACCGTCACCTTGTGCTGGCCGCCGGCCTTCTTCTCCGCGGCGGTCGCGCGCACGATGCCGTAGATCACGCCAGGCTCGCTTCGGTCCCACGCGATGCCCTGGCCGCGGATGTTCATCGGGATGATCTGCGCGAGCTCCAGGACCGAGCCGGCCTTCGGGAAGCGCATGCGGTAGAGCTCCGCGGGATCGTGCCCCGTGAGATAAAGCTCGCCATCGGGACCCCACGAGCCGCCCGAATTGCTCATGTCCTCGAACTTGTCGAGCAGCGCCTTCGGCAACGTCCAGGCCTCCACGGCGCGGTAGTCCTTCGTCATCTTCACGACGATGGTGCTGCGCTTGTCGCCGTACTTCGTGCCATTGGGGCCGTAGGGCTTGTCGTAGTTCGCGAAGCCCATCCACCAGTGCCCGTCGTGCCAGTCGACCCACGTGAGCGAGCCCCACTGGATGCCGAAGCTGTGGGAGCCCACATGCTCCAGCGTCGCCGCGTCGAACACTTCGAGCGAGCTGGTCATCGGCCACTCGGGATAGTTCGAATGCGCGCAGTAAAGCTTCCCGTCCATCACCATGGCGCTGTCGAGGTGCAGGATCGGCCCTTCCCTGGGCCCCTGCCAGCGCTTCACCAGCTTGCCGGTCTTCCTGTCGTACTTGCCGATGGCCTGGTTGTCCACGGCATAGAAGTGCCCCCCGTCCGCAGCGACAGCCTGGTTCGCCTCCGGGATGTCGAAGGAGGCGATCTGCTCCAGGGTGCCCTCCGCCTCGGCGCCGGCAGCCATCACGAGAACGAGCGCGGCCGCGACAATCTTCCTCAAGGCTCCCATGTGTTCTCCTCGTGCGCACCGCGCTCCCGGACCTCGCAGGGCGCAAAAAAGCCCCTTGGACCTCCGATCCAAGGGGCGTCGTGTACGCCCGCCGGTCAACGCTTCGAGCGACAGGCTGGCGTCACTTGATCGTGTGGATCGTGTGCATGAAGTCGTCGTAGCCCTTCTCGGCCACGCGGAACCACAGCAGCTCCTCGTCGCGGAACTTCGTGATGCTGGCCCAGATCTTCTTCCACGCCGGGCTCTTTTGCGCGAACTCGTCGTAGACCTGCATCGTCGCCTTGTAAGACGCGACCATGATGTCGCGCGAGAAGCCGCGCAGCTGGGTGCCTCCGGCGACGAGGCGTTTCAGCGCCGCCGGGTTCTCGGCGTCGTACTTGGCGATCATCCACGTGTTGGCTTCCCAGCACGCCGCCTCGACGATGTTCTGGTACTCCTTCGGAAGCTTGTTCCATTCGTTAAGGTTGAAATAGCAGTCGAGCTGCGGACCGCCCTCCCACCAGCCCGGGTAGTAGTAATACTTCGCGATCTTGTTGAATCCGAGCTTCTCGTCGTCGTACGGGCCGACCCATTCAGCCGCGTCGATGGTGCCCTTCTCGAGCGCGGGGTAGATGTCGCCGCCCGGGATGAGCTGCGGCACGCCACCCAGCTTCTCTATCACCTTGCCCGCGAGGCCGCCGATGCGGAACTTGAGGCCCTTGAAGTCATTGACGGTCTTGATCTCCTTGCGGAACCAGCCGCCCATCTGCGCGCCGGTGTTGCCGCATGGCACCTGGTAGATGTTGTAGCCCTTGTAGAAGTCGCGGAAGAGCTGCAAGCCCCCACCGAAAAGCTGCCACGCCCAGGTCTGGCGCGCGTTCATGCCGAAGGGCACGGCGCAGTCGAGCGCGAAGGCCGGGTCCTTGCCCCAGAAGTAGTACGGCGCCGTGTGCGCCGCCTGGATCGTGCCGTTCTGCACCGCGTCCACCACGCCGAACGCGGGAACGATCTCGCCGGCGGCGAAGACCTGGATCTGGAACTTGCCGCCCGTGGAGGCGGCAACGCGCTTCGACATGATCTCGGCCGCGCCGTAGATCGTGTCCAGCGACTTCGGAAAGCTCGAGGCAAGACGCCATTTCACTTCCGGCATCGCGCTTTGCTGCGCGCGGCTCAATGTGGGCATCGCCGCGGCGGCCGTGGCAAGCCCCGCACCCGCGCCCGTCAGGAATTTCCTGCGCTTCATGTTTCCCTCCTGTCGTTGTGATGTTTTCCACCCCGGGGTGCGTCCCCTTGGAACCAGCGAAGACTAGCGATAACGCGGCGAGGCGGCAAGCGGGCTAGTCGCCCGCGATGGTCATGCGATCGACGAGGATGGAGCCGCAGTGCTTGGAACCGCGCACGAGCACGTCGCGCCCCACGCCGGCGATGCCGCGGAAGACCTGCAGCAGGTTGCCGGCGATGGTCACCTCCTCCACAGGGAAGGCGATCTCGCCGCCTTCGACCCAGTAGCCCGCCGCGCCGCGCGAGTAATCGCCGGTCACGGGATTCACGCCCTGCCCCATGAGCTCGGTGACGAGCAGGCCGCGGCCCATGCGCTTCACCAGGCCGTCGAGGTCGAGGTCGCCGGGCTTCACCAGCAGGTTGTGGTTCCCGCCCGCATTGCCGGTCGTGGGCAAGCCCAGCTTGCGCCCCGAATAGGTGGACAGGAACCAGCCCTTCAGCACGCCGTTCTCGACCACCATGCGCGGCTGCGTGGCGACACCCTCCGCGTCGAAATACGCGCTCGCCATTTCGCCCGGCATGTGCGGGTTCTCGAAGATCTCCACGCCCGGCGCGAAGACCTCGGTGCCCAGGCGGTCGAGCAGGAAGGAGGAGCGGCGATAGAGGCTCGAGCCGCTCGCGGCCGACACGAAATGGCTCACGAGGCCCGCGGCGACGGTCGCCTCGAACAGCACCGGCGACTCCGTGGTCGGCAGCCGTCGCGCTCCGAGCCGCCGCACCGTGCGCTCGCCGGCGGTCCGTCCAACCGTGTCCGCATCCTCGAGCTTCGCGGGATTGCGATGCGTGCTGTACCAGTAGTCGCGCTGCATCGCGCCGCGCTCTTCGGCGATCACGCCGCAGCCGATGCTCGCCTTGGAATTGGGATAGCCGCCGAGGAAGCCGCGCGAATTGGCGAGGATGAAGTCCGTGTCGTAGGCGGAGACCGTCGCGCCCTCGCTGTTGGTGATGCGCTTGTCCACGCGCAACGCCGCCGCCTCGGTGCGCCGCGCGATCTCGATCGCCTCCTCGACGGTAAGCGACCAGGGATGATAGAGGTCCAGGTCGCCGGTCGTGTCCTTCAGCAGCCGCGCTTCATCGGGCAGGCCCGCGGCATCGTCCTCGGCGGTGTGGCGCGCGATCGCACAGGCCGCTTCCACGGTGCGCTCGATCGCCTCGGGCAGGAGGTCCGACGTGCTCGCGTTGCCCCGCCGCTGGCCGAACAGGACCGTGACCGACAGGCCCTTGTCGCGGTTGTACTCGACCGTCTCGACCTCGCCGCGGCGCACGGTGACCGACTGGCCCACGGCCGCGGACACTTCCACCTCGGCATCGCTCGCGCCCTTCTCGCGCGCCACGCGCAGGGCGCGCAGCGCGATCTCGGCCATGGTGTCGCGCGAAAGAGGAAGGGCCGTGGAGGGAACCGGATGATCGGGCATCATTGTCATTCCCGCGAAAGCGGGAAGGTAATTGGGCCCCCGTCTTCACGGGGGCGACGAACATTTCCCCGGCTTCACGGGGTGGCAAACTTCCCCGTCGTGACGGGGCTGGCGAAACAATGGAAGACGACGAGTTTATCAGCAAGACGCAGCGCAAGCGGCAGATGACCGAGCTGCAGGACGTGGGCGCCGCGCTCGTGCGCCTGTCGCCCGAGCAGATCGCGCGCCTCGAGCTGCCCGAGGCTCTGCGCGAGGCGGTGCTCGACTGCAAGCGGCTGAAGAAGCACGAAGCGATCCGGCGGCAGAAGCAGTACATCGGCCGGCTCATGCGCGACGTGGATTCGGGGCCGATCGTCGAGCAATTGCGCGCCATCGAGGCGCCCAGCCGCCAGCAGACGGCGCTGCTGCACCTGGCCGAGAAGTGGCGCGACGAGATGCTGCACAATGCCGATGCCGTGGAGCGCTTCGCGCGCGAGTTCCCGCACGCCGATGCGCACAAGCTGCGCGTGCTGGTCGCCGCCGCGGGCGAGGAGCGCCGCGAGAAGCGCGCGCCGAAGCATTTCCGCGAGCTCTTCCACATGCTGAACACCCTCATCCAGGAGCAGGCACGCCACCCATGAGCGAAACGCACGACCCCGTCCGCGTGGGCCTGGTCGCCACGAGCGACCGCGCCTCGCAGGGCGTCTATCGCGACGAAGGCATTCCCGCCCTCGAGCAATGGCTCGCGGGCGCGCTGCTGAACCCGGTCGCCTTCGAGCGCCGGCTGATTCCCGACGAGCGCCCGGTCATCGAGGCGACGCTGAAGGAGCTGGTGGACGAGCGCCACTGCGACCTCGTGATCACGACCGGAGGCACGGGGCCCGCGCCGCGCGACGTGACGCCGGAAGCGACGCTCGCGGTGGCCGATCGCGAGATGCCCGGCTTCGGCGAGCAGATGCGCCGCATCAGCCTCGAATTCGTGCCGACGGCGATCCTCTCGCGCCAGGTGGCCGTGATCCGCGGCAAGGCGCTCATCCTCAACCTGCCGGGGCAGCCGAAGTCGATCAAGGAGACGCTCGAAGGGCTCAAGGACGTGGAAGGCAAGCCCGTCGTGAAGGGCATCTTCGCGGCGGTGCCCTACTGCGTCGACCTCATCGGCGGGCCCTACATCGAGACGCACGAGCAGGTCGTCAAGGCCTTCCGCCCCAAATCCGCGATGCGAAAATGACAGGTCGCTAACGCGATCCATCGGAGACTGACTTGGAATTGCTGGAACACATCGAGCTCGTCACGGGAGCCGAGCCACCGGCCACCATCAGCTGGATGCACGGCCTCGGCGCCGACGGCTGGGACTTCGTGCCCATCGTGCGCGAGCTGCCGCTGCCGCAGGACCTGCCGCTGCGCTTCATCTTCCCGCATGCGCCTGAGCGGCCGGTGACGATCAACAACGGCTACGTGATGCGCGCCTGGTACGACATCGCGATGAACGACATCGCGCGCCTGCCCGACGAGCGCGGCATCCGCGAATCGCAGCTCGCGGTCGAGCGCCTCATCGCGCGCGAGCGCGACCGCGGCATCGACACGACGCGCATCGTGCTGGCGGGCTTCTCGCAGGGCGGAGCCATCGCCCTGCAGACCGGGTTGCGCCACCCCAACCGCCTCGGCGGCATCGTCGCGCTCTCCACCTACCTCACGCTCGAGGATTCGCTCGATGCGGAGGCCTCTTCGGCCAACCGCGTGACGCCCATCTTCATGGCGCACGGGACCGAGGACCAGGTGATCCCGCTGCAGCTTGGGGAGGCGTCGCGCGCCTCGCTCGAGCGGCGCGGCTATTCGGTGGAATGGCACACGTGGCCGATGCCGCACGCGGTGTGCGCCGAGGAGATCGAATCGGTCGCGCAATTCCTCGCGCGCGCGGTGGGTGCCGGCGGCAACGTGGCGCGGTCTTCGATCCTTCTGCCGTGACGCTGCGCTGAGGGTCGGCTCCAGGGCCGCAGGCGAAAACTAAGCCCGCAGCGGTTCCAGCGCGGCCTCGAGCGCCGCGGGCAGCTCGGCCACGGGCCGGCGCGTGGCGCGATCCACGTACACGTGGACGAAGTGCCCCTGCGCGGCGGCGGTGTCGCTGCCGGGCGCGAAGAGCGCGATCTCGTAGCGCACGCTCGATCGCCCGACATGCGCCACGCGCAGCGCCGCGGTTAGCGTCCCCGGATAGCTCAGCGGCGCGAAATAGTGGCAAGCCGTTTCCACGACGAGCCCGATCACCTCGGCCTTGTGGATATCGAGCGCGCCGCGTTCGATGAGCCAGCCGTTCACCACCGTGTCGAAGAACGAGTAGTACACGACGTTGTTCACGTGCCCGTACACGTCGTTGTCCATCCACCGGGTGGTGATCTCGCGCGTATGGCGGTAATCGCTCAGGCGGTGCGGCGTGGGGCGCGGCATGCCGCGATTCTAGCGGGTGTGGCGGCGAAGAGAGCCGCCGTTGCCGAAGGCGATCGTCAGGGGTCGGCGTCGGCCGGCGTGGGAACCAGCATCTTGATCGTGCGCGCGAACGCGCCCGGCACCGCGCACATGCCGCCGGCGAGGAACGCCTCGACCTCGTCGCGGCGCGCGATCGTGTCGCGATAGCCCAGGTCGATCACCTCGCGGCAGAAGCCCTGCTCGAACAGCAGGTAGCTCGCGAGCGTGGCGCCGCCGCGGCGCATCGCGCCGATGGTGCGCAGCAGGAAGCGGATCGAATACGGCAGGCTGCGCACGTGGCGCAGCGCGATCGGCTCGAGCGGCTCGCTGGGCGTGAGCACGAGCACGTCCACGTGGTGCAGCGTGAGGCCCATCTTGCGCAGCGCCTCGGGCGGCACGCAGCTCACGGTGCGGTTGATGCGCTCGAGGCGCTCTATGTCCACGGCCAGGCTGTCGAGGAAGATCGAGTTCATCACGTGGCCCGCGATCTGCGCGAGCGACGGATAGGCGTCGCCGCGCGTGCGCTCGGGCGCCTCGCTGCGGATGCGCGCCGTGCCCACCACGAGCACGCGGTCCGCCCCCAGGTGCAGCGCGGGGCTCACCGGCGCGATCTGGCGCATCGACCCGTCGCCGAAGAACTCGCGATTGAGGCGGTAGGCGGGAAAGACGAACGGGATGGCGCTCGAGGCCATCAGGTGCTCGACCTTGAGGCGCGCGCGGATGCCGACGCGCTGCGAGCGCTTCCAGCCCTCGAGCGCCGGGGCGGCCTCGAAGAACGTGCAGCTCTGTCCCGACGTGTAGCCCGAGCAGGTGATGGCCACCGCGTCCAGCGCGCCCGTCATGATGTTCGACTCGATCTTGCCGAAATCGAGGTGCCGCGCGAGCAGGCTTTCCAGCGGGCGGTTGTCGAGGAGCGAGATGCGGTGGTTCTTCAGGAACGCGCCGAAGAGGAAGCTCGTGAGCCAGCGCGCCGAGTTGGCCGCCACGCCGGGGAAGTCCGCGCGATAGACGTGGTGCGGGCAGAAGCCGCGCCAGACGTCGAGGAGCTTGTCCACGCCGCGGCCGAAGTCTTCCGCATGGACCGCCATCGCGCCTGCGTTGACGGCACCCGCCGACGTTCCGCAGATGATGGGAAAGGGGTTGCGCCGCGGCTCGGGCAGCATCTCGCGGATCGCCTTGAGCGTGCCCACCTGGTAGGCGGCGCGAGCACCGCCGCCCGCGAGCACGAGCGCCGACTTCCCCCCCACGGACTCCATCGCCCCCCCATGCCAGTGCTGCCCCGGCAATCCCCGACCGGGAATCCTCCCGCGATCCTCAAGCGGGGGCGGCCCGGCCCTTCTCCTTCCGCGCAGGTGTACTCGACGCGCGCGCGTTTTGCAACATTTCCTCGGCGTGGCGGCGCGTGGCCTCGGTGATGCGCAGCCCGCCGAGCATGCGTGCGACCTCCTCGATGCGCTCGCCGCTGTCGAGGCAATCCACCGTGGCGAGCGTGCCCTGCGGCCCTTCGCGCTTGGCCACGCGAAGCTGCTGGCGTGCGTGCACCGCCACCTGCGCGAGGTGCGTGACGCTCAGCACCTGGTGATGGCGGCCGAGCGCCTGCAGCAGTTGCCCGACCACTTCCGCGACACCACCGCCGATGCCGGCATCCACCTCGTCGAACACGAGCGTCGGGACCGAAGCCTGCCCGGAAAGCAGCACCTGGATCGCGAGGGAGATGCGCGAAAGCTCGCCGCCCGACGCGACGCGCGAGAGCGGCGCGAGCGGCTGGCCCGCGTTCGTGGAGACCATGAGCTCCACGCTTTCGAGGCCGCCGGCCGACGGCGTCTCCAGCGGTTGCAGCGCCGCTTCGAGGCGCCCGCCCGACATCGCGAGCTTCTGCATCGAGCGCGTCACCTCCGTGCCGAGCCGGCGGCCGGCCTCGCGCCGCGCCTGCGTGAGCCGCGTGGCCGCCTCGCGATAGGCCTTCTCGTTGGCCGCCTCGACCGCGCGCAGCTGCTCGAGGCTTTCCTCGCCGCCCAGCTCGGCGAAGCGGCGCTTGCGCTCCTCGAGCGCCGCCGGCAGCTCCGCCGGATCCACGCGGTACTTGCGCGCGCTGTCGAACACCGCCTTCAGCCGCGCGTCCAGTTGCGAGAGGCGGCCGGGATCGACCTCGAGGCGCTGCAGGTAGCGGCGCAGCTGGTGCGCGGCTTCGCGCGCGTGCTCCGCGGCCGTCTCCGCATCGCGGCGCGCGCTCTCGAGCTCGGGATCGAGCGCGGCCGCCTCCGCGAGGCGGGAAGCCGCCGCCGCGAGCCGCTCCGTGGCCGAGCCTTCCGACTCGTCGATCGCCTCCGCCGTTTCGGAGACCGTGGCGATGAGCTCCTGCGCATGCGCGAGGCGGCGATGCTCGGCCTGGTCCTCGATCCACTGCTGCGGCTCGAACGCGAGGGATTCGAGGTCGCGGATCTCGTGCGCGAGCAGCCCGCGCTCGCGCGCCGAGGTGGCCTGCGCGCTTTCGCGCGCGGCGCGTTGCTCGGCCACGCGGCGCCAGGCCGCGTGGTATTGCGCCACTTCGCGCGCCAGCGCCTCGCAGGCGCCGAACGCATCGAGCAGCGCGCGCTGGCGGTCGCGCTTGAGCAGCAGCTGGTGGTCGTGCTGGCCGTGGATGTCCACGAGCATCTCGCCCAGCTCGCGCAGCTGCGCCACGGTGGCGGGCCGGCCGTTCACGAAGGCGCGCGAGCGTCCCGTCGCGTCGATGGTGCGGCGCACGAGGCAGGCGCCATCGCCCTCCTCCAGCTCCTGCGCTTCCAGCCACGCGCGCACGGCGCTCGACGAGGCGGCATCGAAATCCGCGCTCACCTCCGCGCGCTGCGCCCCGGCGCGCACCACGCCCGCGTCGGCGCGGCCGCCCAGCGCGAGGGCCAACGCATCCACCAGGATGGACTTGCCCGCGCCCGTCTGGCCGGTGAGCGCGGTGAAGCCGGGACCGAGCTCGAGGTCGAGCCGGTCGACGATCACGTAATCGCGGATGGAAAGCGCGCGCAGCAAGGCGGGACTAGGAGGCGCGCTCGGTCCAGCGCAGCTTCTGGCGCAGCATCGAGAAGTATCGATAGCCCTTCGGATGCAGCAGCGTGGCGGGCTTGGGCGAGGCGCCGACGCAAACCACGTCGCCCGGATCGAGCTGGAAATGCGCCTGCACGTCGAAGTTCACGCGCGCATCGATGCCGCGCACGAGGGTGATCTCCACGCGCGAGGTGCTGCGGATGGCCACGGGGCGGTTCGACAGCGTATGCGGCGAGATCGGCACCAGCGCCATGGCCGAGAGCGCCGGATGCAGGATCGGGCCGCCCGCGGAAAGCGCGTACGCCGTGGACCCGGTGGGCGTGGCGACGATGAGGCCGTCGGCGCGCAGGGTGTAGATGAACTCGCCGTCCACCGTGACGGCGAACTCGATCATGCTGCCCACGGCGCCGCGGCTCACGACCACGTCGTTCATGGCGAGCGCCGAGATCATCGTCTGGTTGCCGCGGCGCACGGAGCCCGCCAGCAACAGGCGCTGCTCGGGCGTGAAATCGCCGTTCAGCACGGCCTCGATGGCGGGGGCCGCGTTGTCCGCCGGGATGTCCGTGAGGAAGCCCAGGCGCCCCAGGTTCACGCCCACCAGCGGCACGCCGTTCTCGGCCATGAGGCGGGCACTGGAGATGAGCGTCCCGTCGCCGCCCACGACGATGGCGAGGTCCGCCCGGGCGGGCAGCGCCTGCATTTCCACGGTCGCATCGGGCTTCACGTGGGCCACCCCCGCCGTGAGCCGGTCCATGACGATGGCCACGCCGTTGCTGCGCAGCACGGCGGACAGCTCGTCCAGGATATGCGGGAGGTTCGTCGCGTCGCTCTTGCCGACGACGGCGACGGTCCGGAAGGCGGGCGTCATGGGCGCAATTAAAGCATGATTGTTTGTAGAATACGGGTCATGCTCTCCGAGCGCGCGCAGACCCTTCTCAAAGTCCTCGTCGAGCGCTACATCGCCGACGGGCAGCCCGTCGGCTCGCGTTCGCTTTCCCGCTTCTCGAGCCTGGAGCTGTCCCCGGCCACCATCCGCAACGTGATGGCGGACCTGGAGGAGATGGGCTTCGTCACGAGCCCGCACACCTCGGCCGGCCGCATCCCGACGCCCAAGGGCTACCGCTTCTTCGTGGATACGCTCCTCACCGTGCGCCCCATGGAGGAGCTGGAGCGCCAGCAGCTCGAGGAGCAGCTCGCGCCCGACGACCCGCATCGCGTCGTGAGCGCCGCCTCCCAGATCCTCTCCGACCTCACCCATTTCGCGGGCGTGGTGGTGGCGCCGCGCCGCCGCGGCGCCGTGCTGCGGCACATCGAATTCTTCGGGCTGTCCGAAAAGCGCGTGCTGCTGATCATCGTGGGCAGCGACGGCGAGGTGCAGAACCGCGTGCTCGTGACCGACCGGGCGTACTCGCCGGTGCAGCTCATCGAGGCCGCCAACTACATCAACCAGAATTACGCGGGGCTGGAGTTCGACCAGCTGCGCAACAAGGTGCGCGGCGAGCTGCTCGAGCTGCACCGCGACATCTCGGGGCTCATGCAGGCGGCGATCGTCGCCGGCAGCGAGACGCTGCGCCAGCCGAGCGAGAACGTGGTGATTTCCGGCGGGCGCAACCTGCTGGAAGTGCACGACCTCTCCAACGACATGGACCGGCTGCGCCGGCTCTTCGACGTGTTCGAGCGCAAGACGCAGCTGCTGGAGCTGCTCGAGCAGAGCGAGCGCGCGGACGGCGTGAAGATCTTCATCGGCGGCGAGTCCACGCTCGTGCCGCTGGACGAGTGCTCGATCGTCACGGCCCCCTACGAGGTGGACGGCCACGTGGTCGGCACCGTGGGCGTGATCGGCCCCACGCGCATGGCCTACGAGCGCGTGATCCCGATCGTGGACGTGACCGCGAAACTGGTCTCTTCCGCCCTCTCGCAGCACTAGATGCGCGCCGGCGTCCTGCTGGTGAATCTCGGGACGCCGGAGGCGCCCACGCCGGCCGCGGTGCGCCGCTACCTGGGCGAGTTCCTGTGGGATCCGCGGGTCGTGCAGATTCCGCGGCCCGTGTGGTGGCTCATCCTCAACCTCGCGGTGCTGCCGCTGCGCTCCCCGAAGAGCGCGGCGAAGTACGCGAAGATCTGGACGCCCGACGGCTCGCCGCTGCGCGTTTACCACGACCGGCAGGTGCAGCTGCTGCGCGGCTACCTCGGCGAGCGGCTGAAGGCTCCCATCCCCGTGGCGGGCGCCATGCGCTACGGCAAGCCATCGGTGGCCGACGGCGTGAAGGAGCTGGTGGACAAGGGCTGCGGGCGCATCCTCGTGATCCCGATGTATCCGCAGTACGCGGCGAGCACCACCGCGAGCGTGAACGACGTGCTGGAGCCCGCGGTGAAGAAACTGCGGCCGGCGCCGGAGATCCGCTTCGTGAAGGATTTCCACGACCACGCCGCCTACGCCAAGGCGATCGCGAAGAACGTCAACGACTACTGGCTCAAGACCGGGCGCCCGGACCGGCTGGTGATGAGCTTCCACGGGCTGCCGAAGCGCAGCGTCGAGCGCGGCGACCCGTACCAGGACCAGTGCCTCGCGAGCGCGCGCTTGATCGCCACCGAGCTGGGCTGGAACGACCCGCGCACGATCGTGACGTTCCAGTCGCGCTTCGGCGCGCAGGAATGGATCGGCCCCGCCACGGCCGATACACTGGCGGCGCTCGGCCGCGACGGCGTGAAGCGCGTGGATGTGATCTGCCCCGGCTTCGCGGCCGACTGCCTCGAGACGCTGGAGGAAATCGGCATCGAAGGCCGCAAGACGTTCCTTTCGGCGGGCGGCAAGGAATTCCATTACATATCCACCACGAACGACACCCCTTCCTGGATGACGGCGCTCACCATCCTCGCGATGGAAAAGCTCTCCGGTTGGGCCTGACGCGAGGAGATCCCATGCTTTCCCTGCTGCTTCGCTGGCTGCTCAATGCCGTGGCGCTGATCCTGGTGGCCTGGCTCTACCCGGGCGTGCAGGTGGTCTCCGTGGGCGCCGCGCTGCTGGCAGCCCTCGTGCTGGGGCTGGTGAACGCGGTGATCCGGCCGATCCTGCTGGTCCTCACGCTGCCGGTGACGATCCTCACGCTGGGCCTCTTCATCTTCGTCGTGAACGCCCTGTGCTTCTGGCTCGCGGCCGAATTCGTGGGCGGGTTCCACGTCGCCGGCTTCTGGGCAGCGCTGGTGGGCTCGATCCTCTACAGCGTCATCACGCTGCTCACGAGCTGGATCGTCTTCGGCGGCCGCAAATAGGCCGCTGAACCGCCCCTTCCCGCCGGGGTCACTCCCAAACCCCGACCCGGGGACGCACCCCGGGGACGGACCCCGGGGTGCGTCCCCGGGGTGCGTCCCCGGGGTTGAAAACCCGGCGCGTGTCCCCATGTGCCAATCAAACGCTTGTTTCAAGAAGGAATTTCCTGTGACCGACGCAGACCTTTCCGGCGCCCCGGCGAGCCCTGGCCAGCCGCCCCTGGCGGGCGAGGAGAACCCCGAACCGCAGAACCTCGACGGCCGCATCACCGAGCTGGAGGCCAAGCTGGGCGAAGCCATCGCGGATGCCGAGAAGCTCCGCGAGGATTGGCTGCGCGCCAAGGCCGAGACCGACAACGTCCGCCGGCGCAGCCAGGAGGACGTCGCCAAGGCGCACCGCTTCGGGATCGAGGGCTTCGCCTCGGCGCTGCTGTCCGTGAAGGACAGCCTGGACGCGGCGCTCACCGTCGAGAACACCTCCGTCGAATCGTTCAAGGAAGGCGTGGAGCTCACCTCGCGCCAGCTCGAGAGCGCCTTCGAGAAATTCGCCATCAGGGCGATCGATCCGATGGGCGAGAAGTTCGACCCGCACCGCCACCAGGCCATCAGCCAGGTCCAGAGCGACGCGGAGCCCAACACGGTGGTCACCGTGCTGCAGAAGGGGTACCTGCTCCACGACCGGGTGCTGCGCCCCGCGCTGGTCGTGGTTTCGGCGCCCAGGGCGGCTTGAAGCCGGCGCGGAAACCCCAACTTTCCAGACAACTAAAGACTTTCCTCAACAAGGAAGACGGACATGGCAAAGATCATCGGCATCGACCTCGGCACCACGAACTCGTGCGTGGCCATCATGGAAGGCGGCAAGCCCAAGGTCATCGAGAACAGCGAGGGCTCCCGCACGACGCCCTCGATCGTCGCCTACACGGACAACGACGAGATCCTCGTCGGCGCGCCGGCCAAGCGGCAGGCGGTGACCAACGCGAAGAACACGCTCTTCGCGGTGAAGCGCCTCATCGGACGCAAGTTCGAGGAGAAGGAGGTGCAGAAGGACATCCACCTGATGCCCTACAAGATCCTCAAGGCGGACAACGGCGACGCCTGGGTGGAAGTGCGCGGCAAGAAGATCGCGCCCCAGCAGGTTTCCGCTGAAGTGCTCCGCAAGATGAAGAAGACCGCGGAGGACTACCTCGGCGAGCCGGTCACGGAAGCCGTGATCACCGTTCCCGCGTACTTCAACGACTCGCAGCGCCAGGCGACCAAGGACGCCGGCCGCATCGCGGGCCTCGAGGTCAAGCGCATCATCAACGAGCCCACGGCGGCCGCGCTCGCCTTCGGCCTCGACAAGAAGGAAGGCGACCGCAAGATCGCGGTGTTCGACCTGGGCGGCGGCACGTTCGACATCTCGATCATCGAGATCGCCGACATCGAGGGCGAGCACCAGTTCGAGGTGCTCTCCACGAACGGCGACACGTTCCTGGGCGGCGAGGACTTCGACCAGCGCCTCATCGACTACATCGTCACGGAGTTCAAGAAGGAACAGGGCGTCGACCTGTCGAAGGACGTGCTCGCGCTGCAGCGCCTCAAGGAAGCCGCCGAGAAGGCGAAGATCGAGCTGTCGAGCTCGCAGGCGACCGACATCAACCTGCCGTACATCACGGCGGACGCGTCGGGCCCGAAGCACCTCTCGATCAAGATCACGCGCGCCAAGTTCGAGGCGCTCGTCGACGACCTCATCGAGCGCACCATCGAGCCGTGCCGCATCGCCATCAAGGACGCGGGCGTGAAGGTCTCCGAGATCGGCGACGTGATCCTCGTGGGCGGCATGACGCGCATGCCGAAGGTGCAGGACAAGGTCCGCGAGTTCTTCGGCAAGGAGCCGCGCAAGGACGTGAACCCCGATGAGGCGGTCGCGGTGGGCGCCGCGATCCAGGGCGGCGTGCTGCAGGGCGACGTGAAGGACGTGCTGCTGCTCGACGTGACGCCGCTGTCGCTGGGCATCGAGACGCTCGGCGGCGTGATGACCAAGCTCATCCAGAAGAACACCACGATCCCGACGAAGGCGCAGCAGGTGTTCTCGACGGCCGACGACAACCAGGCGGCGGTGACCATCCACGTGCTCCAGGGCGAGCGCGACGTGGCGAGCGGCAACAAGAGCCTGGGCCAGTTCAACCTGGAAGGCATCCCGCCCGCCCCGCGCGGCATGCCGCAGATCGAGGTCACGTTCGACATCGACGCGAACGGCATCATGCACGTCTCGGCGCGCGACAAGGCCACCGGCAAGGAAAACAAGATCACCATCAAGGCGAACACCGGCCTGTCCGAGGACGAGATCCAGCGGATGGTGAAGGACGCCGAGTCGCACGCGGACGAGGACAAGAAGGCGCTCGAGCTCGTCACGGCGCGCAACCAGGCCGATGCGCTCGTGCACTCGATCCGCAAGTCGCTCGGCGAGTACGGCGACAAGATCGACGCCTCCGAGAAGGAGAAGATCGAGTCGGCCATCAAGGACCTCGAGGGCATCATCAAGACCGGCTCGAAGGAAGAGATCGACGCGAAGACCGAGGCGCTCGCCAAGGCCTCGCAGAAGCTGGGCGAGAAGATCTACGCCGACGCGCAGGCCAAGAATGCGCAGGGCGCGGCGGGTCCGTCGGGCCAGGCCGGCCCCGGTCCCCAGCCGGGCGCGGAGAAGCCGGGCGAGAAGGAAGCCGAAGGCAACGTGGTCGATGCCGAGTACACTGAGGTGAAGGACAAGAAGTCGGCCTGATCAGGCCGGCTTCGAGCGCAACCGCGGGGCCTGATCGCGAGACCAGGCCCCGCTTTTGTTGAAAGAACCCGGATTCGATGCCGCAAAAAAAACGCGACTACTACGAAGTGCTCGGCGTGAACCGCGACGCCTCCGAAGAGGAGATCAAGAAGGCGTACCGGAAGCTCGCGATGAAGTTCCACCCGGACCGCAACCCGGACAGCAAGGACGCGGAGGAGAAGTTCAAGGAGGCGAAGGAAGCCTACGAGATCCTCTGCGAGCCCGAGAAGCGGCGCGCGTACGACGCGTACGGCTTCGCGGGCGTGAACCCGCAGATGGGCATGGGCGGCGGCTTCGGCGAAGGCGCGGCCGGCTTCGGCGGCTTCGCGGAGGCCTTCGGCGACATCTTCAGCGACATCTTCGGCGGCGGCCAGGGCCGCGGCCGCTCGTCGGTCTATCGCGGTGCGGACCTGCGCTACAACCTCGAGATCTCGCTCGAGCAGGCGGCGCGCGGCACCGAGACCAAGATCCGCATCCCCACCATGGAGACGTGCGAGACGTGCCATGGCTCCGGCGCGAAACCCGGCACGCATCCGAAGACGTGCGAGACCTGCCATGGCTCGGGCAGCGTGCGCCTCTCGCAGGGCTTCTTCTCGATCCAGCAGACCTGCCCCACCTGCCACGGCAGCGGCAAGATGATCGTGGACCCGTGCGGCACCTGCCGCGGCGCCGGGCGGGTCAAGAAACACAAGACGCTGGCGGTCAAGATCCCGGCCGGCGTGGACGAGGGCGACCGCATCCGCCTGGCCGGCGAAGGGGAGGCCGGCGTCAACGGCGGGCCCCCGGGCGACCTCTACGTCGTAATACATTTGAAAGAACACGGGGTCTTCCAGAGGGACGGCGACGACCTCCATTGCGAGATGCCGATCAGCTTCACGCTGGCCGCGCTGGGGGGTGAAATCGAGATTCCGACCCTCGACGGATCGGCCAAGATCAAGATCCCGGCGGAGACCCAGACGGGCCAGGTTTTCCGCCTAAGAGGCAAAGGAATCAAGGGGGTACGTTCGAGCTACCCGGGCGACCTGCTGTGCGAGGTGGTGGTCGAAACCCCGGTGCGGCTGAACGAGCGGCAGCGCGAGCTGCTGCGTGAATTGGAGGAGATCAACACGAAGGATGCCGGCCGCCACAGCCCCCGTGCCAAGAGCTTCATGGAGAAGGTCCGGGAGTTCTTTGCGGGCTGAACGCGATATATGATCTTCTCCTGCGTTCTTGGGGACTTGGGGGAGACATATGAAGCGAATTCTAGTGGGGCTTGCAGCCGTCCTGGCCGCCGGATTGGCGGCGGCGCAAGGGGTCACCGACTCGCAAATCGTCCTGGGGCAATCGGTCGCCCTGACGGGTCCTGCCCAGGAGCTGGGCAAGGACATGCAGCTCGGCGCGTCGCTCTATTTCAATCACGTCAATGCGGCGGGCGGCGTGAACGGCCGCAAGATCGTGCTGAAGACGCTCGACGACGGCTACGAGCCGCCGCGGGCCGCGGCGAACACGAAGAAGCTCATCAACGAGGACAAGGTCTTCGCCCTCTTCGGCTACGTGGGCACGCCGACCAGCCAGGCGGTGCTGCCCATCTTCACCGAGGCGAAGGTGCCCTACGTGGGCGCGTTCACGGGTGCGGAGCTGCTGCGCAACCCGTTCAACCGCTACATCTTCAACGTGCGCGCGAGCTACTTCGACGAGACGGAAGCCATCGTGCAGCACCTCACCGCGATGAGCATCGACCGCATCGCCGTGTTCTACCAGGATGACGCCTACGGCCAGGCCGGCCTCGCGGGCGTGGAGCGCGCGCTCAAGAAGCGCAACATGAACGTGGCCGCCAAGGGCACGTTCGAGCGCAACACGGTGAACGTGAAGACCGCCGTGGACGTGATCTCGAAGGCGCAACCGCAGGCCGTCGTGATGATCGGCGCCTACAAGAACTGCGCGGCATTCATCAAGGCGATGAAGGCCGCGGGCTCCGATCCCACCTTCTGGAACGTCTCCTTCGTCGGCAGCAAGGCGCTCGCCAAGGAGATGGGTGACGCAGGCCGCGGCGTGCAGATCTCGCAGGTGATGCCGTTCCCGTGGGACACCAGCATCCCGGTGGTGAAGGAGTACCGCAAGCTGCTAGACGAGGCGAAGGCCGAGCCGGGCTTCGGCACGCTCGAAGGCTTCATCGCCGCCAAGGTGATGGTCGAGGGCCTCAAGCGCGCCGGGCGCAAGCTCGACCGCGACAGCTTCATCCGGGCGATGGAGTCGCTCGATCCCTACGACGTGGGCGGCTTCAAGGTCGCGTACTCGCCCGACAACCACAACGGGTCCAAATTCGTGGACCTCACGATCATCTCGAGGAACGAGAAGTTCGTGCGCTGAACTGCACGTCACCCCGGTCGCTGCTGTTGCCGCGATGGGCCGGGGCCCAATTCAGAAAGCCGCCCTCGGGCGGCTTTCTCTTTTCAGTGAAACTCGGTGTTGGTTAGCAGCGCAGCGTCAAGTCACTTCCGCCGCCATTCGGTGACACCACCCGGCTTGTCCTCGAGGACGATGCCCGCGGCTTCCAGCTCCTTGCGTATCGCGTCGGCGAGCGCGTAGTTCTTCGCCTTCTTGGCGGCATTGCGCTCCGCCACCCTGGCATCGACGTCGATCTCGACCGCCGCGCCCTTGAGGAACGCCTCGGGATCGGCCTGCAGGAAGCCCAGCGTGCCGCCGAGCGCCTTCAGCAGCCCCGCCAGCTCGTGCGAGCGCGTGCGATTCACCTCGCCGCGCAAGTCGTGCAGCACCGCGAAGGCGACCGGGGTGTCGAAGTCGTCGCACATCGCTTCGGCGAAACGCCGCGCGTAAGGGTTCGACCAGTCGAGCGCGACCTGCGCGGGCGCCACTTCGCGAAGCGCCGTATAGAAGCCGCGCAGCGTGTTGCCCGCGTCCACGAGCGTGTCCCAGCTGTAGTTGAGCTCGCTGCGATAGTGGCCGCGCACGAGGAAGAAACGCAGCTGCTCGCCGCCCTGCACGGCGTCGAGCTTGTCGAGGACCTCGCGCGTCATGAAGAAGTTGCCGAGCGACTTCGACATCTTCTCCTTGTCGATGTTGAGGAACGCCGAGTGCATCCAGTAGCGCACGAAGGGGCGGTCGAGCGCGCCCTCGCTCTGCGCGATCTCGTTCTCGTGGTGCGGGAACTGCAGGTCCCAGCCGCCGCCGTGCAGGTCGAACGGGATGCCGAGCTCCTTGCACGACATCGCCGAGCACTCGATGTGCCATCCCGGACGCCCCTCGCCGAAGATCGACGGCCATGCGGGCTCGCCGGGCTTGGCCGCCTTCCACAGCACGAAGTCGAGCGGGTCGCGCTTCGCCGCATCGACCGCCACGCGCTCGCCCGCGCGCAGGTCGTCGAGGTTGCGCCGCGAGAGCTTGCCGTAGCCGGGGAAGTCGCGCACCGAGAAGCACACGTCGCCGTTGCCGGCGCGATACGCGAGGCCCTTCTTCTCGAGCGTGCCGATGATCTCGAGCATCTCGGCGATATGGCGGGTCGCGCGCGGCTCGCGATCGGGCGGCAGCAGGCCCAGACGCGCCGAGTCCTCGTGCAGTGCGTCGATCATTCGCGCCGTGAGCGCCTCGATGTCCTCGCCCTGGGCGCGCGCGCGCTCCATGATCTTGTCGTCCACGTCCGTGATGTTGCGCACGTACGTGACCTCGAACCCGCACGCGCGCAACCAACGTGCGACCATGTCGAACACGCTGAACGTGCGCGCGTTGCCGAGGTGGAAATAGTCGTAGACGGTGGGCCCGCAGACGTACATCCCGGCCTTGCCGGGAACCCTCGGCTCGAAGGCTTCCTTCGTCCGGGAAAGGGTGTTGTAGAGCTGCAGCTGCGCCGGCGGATTGTGAAGGCCCACGAAGGCGGGTAGAATATTGTTTTCCATTAAATTCAACAAATTATAGCACGATGCTGCACCGGATTCCGATGATGGGACGGCTCGTCTCGGCCCTCGCCGCGGCCTGGCTCGGCATTCACGCGGCCATGGCTTTCGCCGCCCCCGCGGACGACCTGCGCGAGGCGCAGAAGCTCTACGGCCAGGGCAAGGTGCAGCCCGCGCTGGACAAGGTCGAGACGTTCCTGAAGGCGCAGCCGAAGGACGCGCAGGGCCGCTTCCTGAAGGGCCTGCTGCTCACCGAGCAGAAGCGCACGACCGAGGCGATCCAGGTCTTCACCGGCCTTACCGAGGATTATCCGGAACTCCCCGAGCCGTACAACAACCTCGCCGTGCTCTACGCCTCGCAAGGCAACTACGACAAGGCGAAGTCCGCGCTCGAGCTCGCGATCCACACGCATCCGAGCTACGCCACCGCGCACGAGAACCTCGGCGACATCTATGCGCAGCTCGCGAGCCGCGCCTACGACCGCGCGCTGCAGCTCGACAAGAACAACGCCACCGCGCAGCTCAAGCTCTCGATGGTGAAGGACATCTTCTCGAAGACCGCCGGCCAGCGCGCGCCCACGCCGCCCGCGGGCAGCAATCCGCAACCCGCGAAGCCCGAGCCCGCGAAGAGCGAGCCCACGAAGGCGCCGGCAGTCGAGAAGACCGAGCCGCCGAAAACCGCGCAGCGTGCCGCCTCCGTGGCCCCGGTGCCCTCCCCCGCGCCCTCGAAGCCGCAGGCCGCGCCCGCCGCCGCTTCCCCGGCGGTCGTCGCTTCCGCCGCGCCGTCCGCTGCGCCCGCCGTAGCGCCATCAGCTCCCGCCGCTGCAGCCGGCGACGACAAGTCGAGCATCGTCGCCGCGATCGAGGACTGGGCGAGCGCGTGGAGCCGCAAGGACGTGAAGGGCTACCTCGCCCACTACGCGTCGGACTTCGAGGTGCCCAGGGGCGCCTCGCGCAAGGCGTGGGAGCGCGAGCGCGCCGACCGCATCGAGCGCCCGAAATCGATCCATGTGGACGTGAACGTGAAGTCCGTGCGCGTGAACGGCAACGAAGCCACCGCCGTCGTCCGGCAGTCGTACAAGTCGGACATCACCAAGGCCAACAGCACGAAGACGCTCAAGCTCGAGAAGGCCGGCGACCGCTGGCTCATCAAGCAGGAGCGCGTCGGCGGGTGACGAGGCGCGTGGAAAGCATCCACCGCGGCCTGCGCCTCGCGCAGCGGCTTGCCATTGTCGGATTCGCCACCGCCGCCTCGGCGCTCGCCGACGGCAGCCCCGTGGGCAGCTTCTCGTTCGGCGGCGCGCCCGCGTTCGCCAACGAGATCGAGGGAGCGCTGGTGCGCGCCATCGTGGACCTGCGCCAGTCGGGCCTGCAGAAGGCGCTGGGCGAGATCGACAAGGCGCTCGAGCGCAGCCCCAATTTCCGGCTCGGCTACATGATCAAGGGCGACCTGCTCATGGCCCGCGCGGGCAAGCCGGCCGCATTCGGCGCGAAGGCCGTGGTCGCCAACGCGGATGTCGCGCCGCTGCAGGATGAGGCGCGCGTGCGCGTGCAGCGCTACGTGGCCGCCCCGCCGGTGGAGTTCCTGCCCACGCCGCTGATGCTGCTCGCGCCCGGCCAGGCGCACGTGCTGCTCGTGGATACGTCGCGCTCGCGGCTCTTCGTCTATGCGAACGACCATGGGCGGCCGCGCTACGTGACGGATTTCTACATCAGCATCGGCAAGAACGGCGTCGAGAAGCAGCGCGAGGCGGACCAGAAGACGCCGATCGGCGTGTACACCGTGGTGGCCGAGCGCGAGAAGCTGCCGGACTTCTACGGCCCGCGCGCCTTCCCGATCAGCTACCCGAACGACTGGGACCGCATGAACGGCCGCGGCGGCCACGGCATCTGGCTGCACGGCACGCCCTCGGACACGTACAGCCGCGCGCCCTGGGCCACGGACGGCTGCGTGGTGCTCACCAACGACGACCTCGCGAAGCTCTCGAAGTACGTGGACGTGAGCCGCACGCCGGTGGTCATCGGCCAGGGCGTCGAGTGGCGCGACCCGCTCACCTGGGAGACCCAGCGCGACGCGTTCATGAAGGCGTTCAACGCGTGGAAGGCCGACTGGGAGAGCCTCGACAACGAGCGCTACTTCTCGCATTACGCCGCAGCCTTCACGCCCGAGGCCGGCGACGCGGCTTCCTGGAAGGCGCGCAAGCTCAAGGTCAATGCCGGCAAGACGTGGGTGAAGGTCGGCATCGGCGAGCTGAGCGCCTTCGCCTATCCCGGCGTGAAGGACATGGTGATGGTGTCGTTCGAGCAGGACTACCGCTCGAGCAACGCCTCCAACCGCACGCTCAAGCGCCAGTACTGGATCCGCGAAGGCGGCAGCTGGCGCATCCTGCACGAGATCGTCGTTTCCTGAACCTTCCGAGCCAACCCAAGACCGCGCACATGAACATCGCCCGCCGCATCGTCCTCGCATCGCTCGCCACCGCCGTGGCCCTTCCGCTCGCCGCGTTCGCCCAGCAGCCGGCCACGCCGTCCAAAACCTCCGGTGCCTCGTGCACCGCCTCGAAAGGAAATGCCGTGAAAGTGAAGCTCACCACCTCGATGGGACCGATCGTCATCGAGGTCAACAAGGAGAAGGCGCCGATCAGCGCCGAGAACTTCCTCAAGTACGTCGAATCGGGCCACTACAACGGCACGATCTTCCACCGCGTGATCGACGGCTTCATGGTCCAGGGCGGCGGCTTCGACAAGGACATGCACCAGAAGCCCACGCAGGCGCCGATCAAGAACGAGTCGACCAACGGCCTGAAGAACGAGAACTACACGGTCGCCATGGCACGCACCGGCGTGCGCGATTCGGCCACGGCGCAGTTCTTCATCAACGTGAAGGACAACGACTTCCTCAACTACAGCGGCGAATCCATGCAGGGCTGGGGCTACGCCGTCTTCGGCAAGGTGGTCGAGGGCAAGGAGACGGTGGACAAGATCAAGAAGGTCGCCACGGGCAACTCCGGCCCCTTCCAGAACGTCCCCACCACGCCGGTCGTGATCGAGAAGGCCGAGTGCATCTAGTCGATGGCGCCCCTGGGGCGTAGCGCCGGGCGCACGCTCTTCATATCGGACCTGCATCTCGACGAATCGCGCCCCGAGGGGCTGGCGCGGTTCGAGCGGTTCCTCGGCGAGGCCGCCCCCGGCGCCGACGCGCTCTACATCCTGGGCGACCTCTTCGAGTACTGGGTGGGCGACGACAGCCTGCACCTGCCCGTGCCGTCGCGCGTGGCCGCGGCCCTGCGCGCGACGTCCTCGCGGCTGCCCGTGCGCCTCATGCATGGCAACCGCGACTTCCTCATCGCGAAGGGCTTCGCCGAGAGCACCGGCGTGGGCCTCGTGCCCGATCCCGCGATCGTCGACCTCTACGGCGCGCGCACGCTGCTGCTGCACGGCGACACGCTTTGCACCGACGACACGGCCTACCAGGCGTTCCGCAAGCAGGTTCGCGACCCGGCGTGGCAGGCGGCGGCGCTTGCGCAGCCCCTGCCGGGGCGCATCGCCATGGCCCGCGGGCTTCGCGAGCAGAGCGAGGGCGCCAAGCAGGGCAAGGCGGTGGAGATCATGGACGTCGCGCCCGCCGAGGTGCAGCGCGCGTTCGCCGAATCGGGCTGCAGCCTCATGATCCACGGCCACACGCACCGGCCCGGCCGGCACGTGCATCGCGTGCAGGGTCGCGATTGCGTGCGCTGGGTGCTGCCCGACTGGTACGAGGGCGGCGGCTACCTGGAGGTCACGGCCGGCGGCGTGATCGCCGTCGAGCTCGCCTGACGCACGGGCAGCGCCAGCCCCGCGTGCGCGACGGCGGCGCGGATCTCGGCGAGGTGCTCGCGCGTGTACGCCTCCGCGGCCGCGATCACGCGGCGCCGATAAGCCTCCTTGTAGCCCGCGTAGTAGCCGATGTTCGGATGCAGCAGCACGTCGGCCTGCGGCGCCTCGGCGCGCACCTGCGCCGCGCGGCGCGCATCCTTCTCGATCCATTCCTTCGGCACGCCCGCGGGCGTGTCCTCGGCGAAGGCGGAGACATCCACGGCGATGACGACCTTGGCGCCGAGCGCGCGCGCCGCGTGGATCGGCACCGGGCTCACCACGTCGCCGTCCACGTACATGTCATTGCCGACCTTCACCGGCTCGAACTCGTCCGGGTCGGCGCCGGAAGCGCGCACCGCGAGCCCCGTGTCGCCGTGCGTGAAAAGGACGAGCTTGCGGTCGGAGACGCGCGTCACCGCGGCGGCGAACGGGATGCGCAGCTGCTCGATGGCGCGGTGCTCGACGCACTCGTTCACGTAATGCTGGATCGGCGTGCCCGAGGCCTTCGCGCCGCGCAGCATCGAGAGCTCGAAGAACTCGAGCATGCTCAGGTCGTAGGCGAACCGCTCGAGCTGCGGCGCGGTGTATCCGCTCGCGTAGAGCGCCCCCACGAGCGCGCCCACGCTCGAGCCGATGATGAAGTCGGGCCGCACGCCCGCTTCCTCGAGCACCTTGATCACGCCGATGTGCGCGAAGCCGCGCGGGCCGCCGGAGCCCAGCACCAGCGCCACGCGCGGCGCGGGGCCCTGCGGCGCCTCGAAGCGCGGCAGGCGCTCGCGCGGCACGTCCTCCGGGTCGCAGGCGG
>DASTGG010000215.1:0-4200 GCA_035719385.1 Usitatibacter sp. | reverse complement strand
CAGCGAGCCCGCCCGGCCGATGAGGTCGTCGTAGCGCTGCACCACGCCCGACTGCTTCATGGATTTCTCCACGACCGGGCGGAACGCCGTCTTCAGGCGATCGGAGGTCTTCGCGCGGAAGTACTCGGTCGCGGCCGTGTCGCCGCCGCCGAGGATGCGGCGCGCGTCGTCGAAGGTCATTTCCCGGATGGCGCCCACGAAGATGTCCTTGGCCGCCGGCGCCGCGCGCTCGGCCGCGCGATTCATGCTGAGCACGAACTCGTCGACCTGCGGGCCGTAGCCCACCATCCGCAGCCCCTTCTCGACGCTGCGCAGCTTGTCGGGCATGCCGATGCGGATCGCCTCGTTCATGAAGTAGCCATCGGTCATGCCGGTGACCTTCACGGCGTTGGCGGTGCCCACCTGCAGCGCTTCCTTCAGCCCGGCGGCCGCCCGCTCGTTGCTCATGCCCGCGCGCGGCGCGGCCGGCGCCTTCAGCAGCTCCTTCAGATCCGGGAATTGCGCGCCCGCGATCCCGCCTGCGAGCGACAGCACGAGCACGAGGAAGAACGCGATCCTGCGCATGGAGTCCTCCGTCCGATGGACCTGGAACGAACGAGGATGGCACTTGCGCCGCGCATGTCCTTGCGACGCGGCAAGGAGCGTCCCGGGGGCGTGCGCGGGCGATGCGCCACGTCATGCCCGCCCGTGGCCGCGCTCACTCCGAGGCGAACCGCCCCTCCTGGAAGTCGCGGATCGCCTGGAAGATCTCTTCCTGCGTGCTCATGACGAACGGCCCGTATTGCGCGATCGACTCGCGCAGCGGCTTGCCGGCGATGAGGAGCGCGCGCGACGGCTTCGCGGCGCGCACGATGACGCCGTCGCTGCCGGGATCGTTGCGCAGGATCGCCATGCGTTGGCCGGGCACCTCGGTGCCTTCGATCTCGACGCCGCCGCGATAGACGTACACGAACGCGTTGTGGTCCGCGGGCAGCGCCTGCGAGAACGTCGCGCCTGCGGGCATCTCGAGGTCGAGGTACAGGGGCTCGGTGACCTCGCGGCGCATGGCGCCCGCGACCCCGTGGCTCTCGCCCGCGATGATGCGCGCCTTCACGCCTTCGGGCGTCACGACCTCGGGAATGTCCGAGGACTGGAAGTCGCGATACCACGGCTCGCGCATCTTGTCGCGCGCTGGAAGGTTCAGCCACAGCTGGAAGCCTTCCATGCGCCCTTCCTCCTGCTCCGGCAGCTCGGAATGGATCACGCCGCGCCCGGCCGTCATCCATTGCACGCCGCCGTTCTCGAGCAACCCCTCGTGCCCTGCGCTGTCGCGATGGCGCATGCGGCCCGCGATCATGTACGTGACCGTCTCGAAGCCGCGATGCGGATGGTCGGGGAAGCCGGCGATGTAGTCCTCGGGATTGTCGGTGCCGAACGCGTCGAGCATGAGGAACGGGTCGAGGCGGCGTTGCAGCGGCTGGGTGAGGACGCGCGTGAGCTTCACGCCGGCGCCGTCCGACGTCGCCTGCCCAGCGAGGACGCCCTCCACGGCGCGGGCTTTCGTGACGGTATGCAGAACGGCGGCATTCATGGTCGATTCCTCCAGAGGCCGATTATGCCGCGGCCGCGCGTGCAAAATGCGCCGATGACCGGGATTCCCGCGGCCCTGGTGGCCGCGCTCCTCTTCGGCGCCGCCACGCCGCTCGCGAAGCTGCTGCTCGGGCCGCTCGATCCGTGGCTGCTCGCGGGAGTGCTTTACCTCGGCTCGGGCGGCGGGCTCGCCGTCCTGCGTCTCCTGCGCCGCGAGCCGGGGCCGCGAATCGCGCGCCAGGAGCTGCCATGGCTGGCGGCGGCGATCGCTTTGGGCGGCGGCGTGGGCCCCGTCCTGCTGATGTGGGGATTGGCGCGTGCCAGCGCTTCGTCGGCGTCGCTGCTGCTCAATGCGGAGGGCGTGCTGACGGCGCTGATCGCGTGGTTCGTGTTCCGCGAGAACTTCGATCGCCGCATCGCGGCCGGCATGGCGCTGATCGTCGCGGGTGCGGCCGTGCTTTCGTGGCCGGGCCGCGAGGGGCTCGAGGCCACACTGCCCTCGCTCGCGATCGTGGGCGCGTGCCTCGCGTGGGCGCTCGACAACAACCTGACGCGCAAGGTGGCGCTCGCCGACGCGACCACGATCGCGATGATGAAGGGGCTCGCCGCGGGCAGCGTGAACGTCGCCCTCGCCCTCGCGGGCGGCGCATCGTTCGCATCGCCGGGGGTCACGGCGGCGGCCGCGTTGCTCGGTTTCGCCAGCTACGGCGTGAGCCTCGTGCTGTTCGTGCGCGCGCTGCGCGACCTGGGCACGGCCCGGACCGGCGCGTACTTCTCGACCGCCCCCTTCGCCGGTGCCATCCTCTCCATCGTCGTCCTTCGCGATCCCGTCACGTGGCAGCTCGGCGCCGCGGCGGCGCTGATGGGGGCCGGCGTGTGGCTGCATCTCACCGAGCACCACGCGCATCGCCATGCGCACCGCGCGATGGACCATGAGCACGAGCATGAGCACGACGAGCATCACCGGCACTCGCACGTCGAGCCGGTGCCCGAAGGCACGCGCCACACGCACAGGCATCATCACGACGCGCTGACGCACTCGCACGAGCACTTTCCCGACGCGCATCACCGCCACGAGCACGGGGAGGATGGGTAGGCGATGCCCGCGCGCACGGGGGAAATGCGCTTTCGCATGATGTGACGGGCCGCTTTCCGGCCCGCGTTGCCCGCCATCAACACGCGTTCGTCGGCCGCGTGGTTGAATCGCCTCGCTCGTGCTGCCCGGCGCAGCCGACAGCCCGGGGCATCGCCAGCGAACGGCTGCGGAATCTCTCCCCCCGGAGGTTCGCCATGCTCCATTTCGCACCAAAACCGGGCGTGTCGCTGCTCGCCGCCCTGCTCCTCTCGCCGCTTCTCGCGCTGGCGCAGCCGCCGGCGCCGCATTTCGTGATCTTCGGCGACAGCCTCTCCGATCCCGGCAACGTCTTCGTCGTGAACAACGTGGGCTTCGACGAGGGCGCCAACAACGTGCCGCCCCATTACAACAACGACGATGGCGGACTGAATCCCAACGCGGCGTACGCGCGCGGCGGCCACCACATCAGCAACGGATCGACGTGGATCGAGGTGCTGACGAAGAACCTCGGCTACGGCGTGAACGGCAACGCGGCCTTCGCCAGCGACAATCCGCTCGCGACCAACTACGCCGTCGCGGGCGCGCGCGCGCGTGACCGCAGCGCCGAAGGCGCGATCGACCTCGGCGACGAGGTGCAGGCGTTCCTCGCCGATTTCGGCGCCGGCAACGCGCCGGCCGACGCGCTGTACGTGATCGAGGCCGGCAGCAACGACGTGTTCGACGTCGCGCGCGAGCAGAGCCCCACGCCCGCCCTTCTCGCGTTGCAGTCCATCGGCGACAACATCATCGCGCTCTACATGAACGGCGCCCGCAAGTTCCTCGTGCTGGGCACCCCGAACCTGGGGCTCACGCCGATCGCGCAGCTGATGGGTGCCTCCGACGAAGCTTCGGCGGGCGCGGCGGGATTCAACACGGCGCTCCAGGTCCAGGTCCTGGCGCCCCTCGCAGCCCTACCCGGCATCGATATCCGCTACTTCGACCTGTACGCTGCCGTGACGGACATCGTGGCGAACCACGAGACCTTCGGCCTCACGGTCCTCGATGCGCCGTGCATCACGCCGGACGTGGCGCCGTTCGTGTGCGCCGATCCCGACACGTACATGTTCTGGGACGGCATCCATCCGACCCGCGCGGTGCATGCGATCCTCGCCGGCAAGGTGCAGGCGTTCCTCGCCCCATGAGGTAGCCGATGGGCGCGTCAGGCCCGCGGCGTCGGCGGCATGAACGCCGCGAGCCTGGCGCGCTGCCTTCCCGCCTCGTCGAAATTGCCCGCGTCGAGCCAGCGCTCGAAGGCGGCACGACGCGCGGGCCATTCGCGGTCGATGATCGAGTACCACGCGGTGTCGCGGCTGCGCCCCTTGTACACCACGGCCTGCCGGAACAATCCCTCGAAGGCGAAGCCGAAGCGCAGCGCGGCGGCGCGTGATGGCGCGTTGAGGCTGTCGCATTTCCATTCGACGCGCCGGTAGCCGAGCTCGTCGAAGGCACGGCGCAGCATGAGGAAGATCGCCTCGGTGGCGGCGGCCGTGCGCTGCAGGAGCGGCGAGAAATTGAGG
>DASTGG010000214.1:0-3098 GCA_035719385.1 Usitatibacter sp. | reverse complement strand
GCCGAAGGACGTGCTCGCGAAGCTCGAGAAGGCCGCGACGGACGCGCTGAAGGATGCGGCCGTGCGCGAGCGCCTCACCAAGGCGGGCGCGGAGCCCGCCAGCACCAGCGCCGCCGAGTTCGGCAAGGTGATCGCCCGCGAGCAGCCGATCTGGGCGAAGGTGATCCGGGAATCCGGCGCCAAGGTCGACTGATGAAGCGCGCGACCACCCGGCTGCGCGAGCTCATCGCCGCGGGGCCGACGCTATATGTGCCGGGCTGCTACAGCGCCATGAGCGGGCGCGTGCTCGAAGCCGCGGGCTTCGGCGCCATCTACATGACGGGCTATGGCACCTCGCTCTCCCTCACGGGCCTGCCCGATGCGGGGCTCACGACCCTGACGGAGATGGTCGCCAACGCCCGCTACATCGCCTCCAGCGTGCGCATCCCGCTCATCGCGGACGCGGACAACGGCTACGGCAATGCGATCAACGTGATCCGCACGGTGCGCGAATACATCGGCGCCGGCGTGGCGGGCATCCACCTCGAGGACCAGGTGATGCCCAAGCGCTGCGGCCACGTGGCCGGGCGCGTGGTGATCGCGCTCGACGAGGCCGTCGGCAAGATCCGCGCGGCCGCGGACACGCGCGACGAGCTCGACCGCGATTTCGTCCTCGTCGCGCGGACCGATGCGCGCGGCGCCTCCGGCGGCTCGCTCGACGAGGCGATCGTGCGCGCGAATGCCTTCCTCGCCGCCGGCGCCGATCTCGCGTTCATCGAGGGGCCGACATCGGTCGAGGAGGTGCAACGCATCTGCCGCGAGGTGAAAGGTCCCGTGTTCTACAACATGACGGGCGTCTCGCCGCGCTTCACGCTCGACGAGCTGCGTGCGATGAAGATCGCCGTGTGCATCTCGCCCAACGCGATGCTGCGCTCCGCGCTCGCCGCCATGTACGACCTCGCGCTGCAGATGCACGACGAAGGCCCGGCGGCCGAGACGCGCTTCATGGAAGGCTTCCGCAAGCACCCGCTCGGCGACCTGCACACGTTCGCCGGCTTCGACCAGATCCGCGCCTGGGAGAAGGAGTACCTGGGCGAAGAAGCGATGAAGAAGTACGCGGGGACCGTCGGCCACCAACCCAAGTGACGGTGCGTTGCAGGGTAACTGCCATGCGTGACACCGTCATCCCGGCGAAGGCCGGGATCCGATCATGCCATTGACGTTGTACGACAAGATCTGGGACGCGCACGTCGTCGCGACGGGTCCCGGCGGACGCACGCTTCTCTACATCGACCGCCACCTGCTGCACGACGGCAGCTTCCACGCCTTCGAGGCACTGCGCAACGCCGGCCGCAAGGTGCGCCGTCCCGACGCGTGCTTCGCGACGCCCGACCACTACGTGCCGACGATCGGGCGCGGCGACATCACGGATCCGGAGCTGCGCGACAAGGTCGAGACGCTCGAGCGCAACGCCACCGCCGCACGCATCACGTTCTATCCGGTGCGCGACGACCGGCAGGGCATCGTGCACGTGATCGGCCCCGAGCAGGGCATCACGCAGCCCGGCATCACGCTGGTCTGCGGCGATTCGCACACCTCCACGCACGGCGCGCTGGGCGCGCTCGCATTCGGCATCGGCGCCTCGGAAGTCGCCCACGTGCTCGCCACGCAGGCCTTGTGGCAGGCGAAATCGCGCACCTTCCGCGTGACGGTGGACGGGCGGCTTCGCGAGGGCGTGCATTCGAAGGACGTCATCCTCGCGCTCATCGCGAAGATCGGCGCCTTCGGCGGCACGGGCCACACGCTCGAGTTCGCCGGCGAGGCGATCCGCGCGCTCTCGATGGAGGCGCGCATGACGATCTGCAACATGTCGATCGAGGCGGGCGCGCGCAGCGGCCTGGTCGCGCCCGACGAGACGACGTTCGAGTATCTCGCGGGAAGGCCGCACGCGCCGAGCGGGCCGCAATGGGAGCGCGCGCTCGCGCGCTGGCGCACGCTGCCGGGCGATCCCGATGCGCGCTTCGATCGCGAGGTCTCGCTCGACGCGGCCGCGCTCGAGCCGATGGCGACGTGGGGCACGAGCCCGGAGCATGGCGCGCCGGTCACGGGCGTCGTGCCCGATCCCGCGAACGAGCGCGACGCCGCGCGCCGCGCGAGCATGGAGAAGGCGCTGCGCTACATGGACCTGCGCCCCGGGCAGGGCATCGAAGGCATCCGCATCGACCGCGTCTTCATCGGCTCGTGCACCAACAGCCGCCTCGAGGACCTGCGCGCGGCCGCGCTCGTGGCGCGGGGGCGCAAGGCCGTGGTGCCCGCGCTCGTGGTCCCCGGCTCGGGCCTCGTGAAGCGTGCCGCGGAGGCGGAAGGGATCGACCGCATCCTGCGCGAGGCGGGCTTCGAGTGGCGCGACGCGGGCTGCTCCATGTGCGTGGGAATGAACGGCGACCTGGTGGCCGCGGGCGAGCGTTGCGCCTCGACTTCGAACCGCAATTTCGAGGGGCGCCAGGGCAAGGGCGCGCGCACGCACCTGATGAGCCCCGCGATGGCGGCCGCCGCCGCGGTCACGGGCAGGATCACCGACGTGCGCAAGCTCCTCGCGCCGGCCGCCGCTGCGGGCGCACCGGGCCGCAGCCCCGCCTGATGCAACCCGTCCTCCCAGGGCTCCTCCATCCACTCGAGCCGGTCGGCGCTCTCGAAGATCTCGAGCCCCGGGACGCGACGCGCCTCGGCCCACTGGTCCTCCGAGAGGACTCCGCCCTTCGTGGCGAGCGCCACGTGCGCGCCGCGCCGACCGAGCGCGCACGAGAGCTCGAGCGCGTAGGTGAGGACCCCGCCCACGGTGTCGGCCGTCATGAGGATCTTCATGGCGTACCCCACCGGCGGGGCGCGGGCCGGCCCCCGCCACGAGGCGCACTCTATCGCGGCGCGGCGCCGCGCGCCCGCGACCGCACGCCGCGCCGGCCCCGGCCGGGAAGGCGTCGTCAGCTCGCGTCGTCCTCCGGAGCGTCCTCGCCGCCGGACGCCCCCTCCAAGTAGCGCTCGAGCTCGGCGCTGGCGTGGGCGTGCTCGGCGTCGTCGATGCGCCGCGCGTCGCGCATGCGGTCGACGACCCTGCGCGC
>DASTGG010000213.1:0-12473 GCA_035719385.1 Usitatibacter sp. | reverse complement strand
GGTGGCCGAATCGCTCGCCGCGCTGCGCTGGCTGCAGGCGCAGGGCGCGCGCCAGGTCTATTTCAAGTACTGCTCGACGTTCGACAGCACCGCGCAAGGCAACATCGGGCCGGTGACCGAGGCGCTGATGGACGCGCTCGGCGCGGATTTCTCCCTGTCCTCGCCCGCGTTTCCCGAGAACAAGCGCGTGGTCTTCAAGGGCTACCTCTACGTGGGCGACGTGCTGCTCAACGAGTCGAGCATGCGCGACCATCCGCTCACGCCGATGACGGACGCGAACCTCGTGCGCGTGCTGCAGGCGCAGACGCGCCGCCGCGTGGGGCTGCTCGACTACCGCGTGATCGCGCAGGGCGCCGAGGCCATCGAGCGGCACCTGGCCGCGCTGCGTTCGGCCGGCGTGGCGATCGCCATCGTGGACATCATCGCGGACGACGATTTCCGGCGCATCGCGCCGCTCATGCGCAGCCTGCCGCTGGTGACGGGCGGCTCGGGCATGGCGATCGCGCTGCCCGGCACCTGGGGCTTCGAGTCGAATCCGCGGGCCTCCGCGCTCGCGCCGGCGCTCGGGCATGCCGCGATCATCTCGGGGAGCTGTTCCCAGGCCACGCGCGGGCAGGTGACCGAGTTCGTGCGCCGCGGCGGGCAGGCGCTGTTCCTCGATCCCATCGCGGCGGCCGATGGCAAGAACGTGGTCGAGGGCGCCGCGGCGTGGGCGCAGGATCGCCTCGCGAAGGGCCCGGTGCTCATCTACACGACGGCGGTGCCGGAGGCGGTGTCCGCCGTGCAGTCGCAGATGGGCGTGGATGTCGCCGGCGCGCTGGTCGAGCGCATGCTCGCCGACGTCGCGCGCCGGCTGGTGCCGCTTGGCGTGCGCAAGCTGATCGTGGCGGGCGGCGAGACGTCGAGCGCCGTGCTGCAGGCCCTGGGCGTGGAGCGGCTTCGCATCGGCCCGCAGATCGATCCGGGCGTGCCGTGGTGCACGGCCCACTCGCAGGCGGCGGGCGAGCCGATGCACCTCGCGCTCAAGTCCGGCAACTTCGGCGCGCCGGATTTCTTCGCGAAGGCGCTCGGCATGCTCGAGGGCGCGCAGAGCCCGCAAGCCGCCCATGGATGAAACGGCGCTGCGCGCGGAAATCTGCCGCGTGGGCGCGAGCCTCTTCGCGCGCGGCTACGTCCACGCCACGGCCGGCAACATCAGCGTGCGACTTGACGACGGCTTCCTCATCACGCCGACCGATGCCTGCCTGGGCTTCCTCGAGCCTGGGCGCCTCGCGCGCGTCGCGCCCGACGGCACGCACACCGCGGGCGATCGCCCGAGCAAGACGCTCGCGCTGCATCGGCGCATCTACGAGGCCGATTCCACCGCGCGCTGCGTGATCCACACGCATTCGACGCACCTCGTGGCGCTCACGCTGGCCGGCGCCTGGGAGGCCGACGACATCGTCCCGCCCATCACGCCATACTACGTGATGAAGGTGGGGCATACGCCGCTCATCCCCTACCATCGTCCGGGCGATGCGCGCGTGGGCGACCTCGTCGCGCGGGCGATCGAGGCGTTCGCGCGGCGCGGCGCGCCGATCCGCGCCGTGATGCTCGAGCGGCTCGGCCCGAACGTGTGGCACGCGACGCCCGCCGCCGCGATGGCGGTGCTCGAGGAGCTGGAGGAGACGGCGAAGCTGTGGCTGCTGTCCGCGCGGCGCGTCGAGCCGCTGGACGACATGAAGATCGACGAGCTGCGCCGTACCTTCGGCGCCCAATGGTGACCGCCATGCCCCGATTCGCCGCGAACCTCACGATGATGTACAACGAGCACCCGTTCCTGGAGCGCTTCGCCGCGGCGGCGCGCGACGGCTTCAAGGGCGTGGAGTTCCTCTTCCCGTACGAGCATCCCGCGCAGGAGATCCGCTCGCGGCTCGATGCCAACGGCCTCACGCTCGCGCTCTTCAACGCGCCGCCCGGCGATTGGGCCAAGGGCGAGCGTGGCCTCGCCGCGCGCCCGGGCCGCGAGGAGGAATTCCGCCGCTCCGTCGGCACGGCGCTGGAATACGCGCGCGTGCTCGGCAATCGCACGCTGCACGTGATGCCCGGGCTCATCGCGCCGAACGAGGACCGCGCGCGCCATCGCGAGGCGTACGTGACGAACCTCGCCTACGCCGCCGAGCAGGCCGGGTCGCTCGGCATCACGATCGTGATCGAGCCGATCAACACGCGCGACATCCCCGGCTTCTTCCTCAACCGCCAGGACGAGGCGCACGCCGTCTGCCTCGACGTGGGCGCGACGAACCTCAAGGTCCAGATGGACCTCTACCACTGCCAGATCGTCGAGGGCGACCTCGCGACGAAGATCCGCCGCTACATCCGCGACGTGGGCCACATCCAGGTGGCCGGCGTGCCCGAGCGCCACGAGCCCGACATCGGCGAGGTCAACTACCCGTACCTCTTCAGGCTGATCGACGAGCTGAAGTATCCCGGATGGGTAGGGTGCGAGTACCGGCCTCGCGCGGGAACGTCGGAAGGGCTGGGCTGGCTGCGCGAGCGCTCGGCGCATCCTGCGTGAGCTGAACGCGCCGACGCCCTTCGCTCGTCGCGGTTTGTCATGCGGCAATGCGGGCCGCGGACGGCTTGGTTTACCATCGATGCTGGCGGCCGTGCCACGACCGCGGAGCCTTCCACATGGCTTGGGCCGTTCGCCGTTGGCGTGTGCGTACCGTGCTGATCGGGCTGGTGCTCGCCAGCCTGTTGCCGGGTCTCATCGGCGCCGGCGTACTTTTCGTTCGCGAATACCGCACCGGCCTCGCCGAGCGCGAGAAGGACCACGTCGCGGCCGCGCGCATGCTGCTGCGCTCCGTCGACGAGCAGCTCGACAAGGCGCGGGTGCTGGCGCAGACGCTGGCGACGGCGAACGCCACGCTGCGCGGCGACCTGCCCGCGTTGCACGCGCGTTCGCGCGAGCTGCTCGCACTCGCCGGCGTCGGCCGCAACGTGGTGCTCACGGACGCGTCGGGCCAGCAGGTGCTCAATACGCTGCGCGAATACGGCGAGCCGCTGCCCCGCCACGGCAATCCCGATCTCGTGCGCCGCGTGTTCGAGACCGGCGCCCCCGTCATGTCCGACCTCTACACGGGCGGCGTGCTGCGCCGCCCGGTGATCAGCATCGACGTGCCGGTGAAGCGCGACGGCCGCGTCATCTACGACCTCAGCATCGGGCTGATGCCGGGAGACTTCGATGCGCTCGCGGCCAACGCCCGCTTTCCGGGCGAATGGATCGTGGTGATCTTCGACCGGTCCGGGACGATCGTCGCGCGCTCCCAGGCGCCGGAGCGGTTCGTGGGGCAGAAGGGCGCGGCGGATTTCATCGAGCGCATCGCGCAGACCGGCGAAGGCACCATGCAGACGAAGACCCTCGAGGGCATCGACGTGGTGTCGGCGTACAGCCGCTCGGCCGCGACGGGATGGAGCGTGGGCATCGGCGTTCCGCGCGAGCTGCTGCAGGGCGAGCTCAGGCGCGCGCTCGCGGCGCTCGCCATGATCTTCGCCGTGTTGTTCGCGGCGGGCGTGGGCCTTGCGACCGCGGCGGCCACCATGATCGGCCGGTCCATGCGCGCGCTCGTGGCGCCGGCGATGGCGCTCGGCGCCGGCGAGGGCGCCGCGCCGCCCGGCACCTCGATCCGTGAAGCCGACGAGGTCGGGCACGCGATCGGCGAGGCGGCGGACCTGCTCGCCGCCCGCACGCGCGAGCTGCGGGATGCGAACGCGGCGCTGCGGGCGCGCGAAGCCGAGCTGCGGGAGGCGCAGCGCATCGCACGCCTGGGCAGCTGGCACTGGAGCCGCGCGCGCGGCGACGTGGAGCTCTCCGACGAGGCGCGGGAGCTGTTCGGCCACGGGCACTGTACCTTCGAGGAGATGCGCGGGACGGTGCTGCCGGTGGAGGATTGGGAGCGCGCGAGCGAAGCGGTGCGGCTCGCGGTGCGCACGCGCGAGGGCTTCCAGGTCGAGCTCGCCGTGAACGGGCCGGGCGGCGAGCGCATGTGGGCGGACGTCACGTGCCGGCCGTTGGCCGATGCGCAGGGCGAGATCGTCGCGTTGATGGGCACCGTGCAGGACGTCACCGAGCGCCGCCGCGCGCAGGATGCGCTGCGCGAGAGCGAGGCGCGCTTCCGCGAGCAGCTCGCGCGGCAGGTGGCGGAGCGCACCGCGCAGCTCACCGAGGCCAACCACGCGCTCGAGCGCGCCGTGCGCCAGGACACGCTGACGGGGCTGGACAACCGGCTCAGCGCCAACGAGCGGCTGCGCGCGGAGTTCGCGCGCATGAAGCGCGGCGGCCATCCCTGCGCCGTCGTGCTGCTGGACATCGACCGCTTCAAGAGCATCAACGACCGCTTCGGCCACGAGACCGGCGACGAGGTGCTGCGGAGCTTCGCCCTGAGCCTGCGCGAGTCGCTGCGCGAGACCGATTTCGTCGCGCGCTTCGGCGGCGAGGAATTCATCGCGATCCTGCCCGAGACGACGGAGGAGGGCGCGATGCAGGCGGCCGAGAAGGTGCGCGCCGCCATCGAGGCGGGACGCTTTCCCGGCTTCGGCTCCGTCACGGTGAGCATCGGCGTGTCGTGCGCACGGCCGGGCGATGCGTCCGAGGGCGATGCGGTGCGGCGAGCCGACAGCGCGCTCTATCGCGCCAAGGGCGAGGGCCGCAACACCGTGCGGCTGGCGCAGGCCGCCGTGGCTCAGGCGTAGCGCGTCCTGAGCGGCTCGCCGGCGAAGAACGCTTCCAGGTTGTCGATCACGAGCTGTCCCATCGCGGCGCGCGTGGGATGCGTGGCGCTGCCCACGTGCGGCTGCAGCACCACGTTGTCCAGGGCGAGGAAGGCCGCGTCGATGCGCGGCTCGTTGTAGAAGACGTCGAGGCCCGCCGCGCCGAGGCGCCCGTCCTTCAGGGCGGCCAGCAGCGCCGGCTCGTCCACCACCGAGCCGCGCGAGATGTTCACCAGCACCCCCTGGGGCCCCAGCGCCTCGATGACCTCGCGGTCCACGAGGCCGCGCGTCGCCTCGCCGCCCGGGCACGCGATGGCGAGGAAGTCGCACTCGCGCGCGAGCGCGGCCGGGCTCGCGAAGTGCGGCCACGGCGCGTCGGCCTTGCGGTTCGGCCCCTGGTAGGCGACCCGCAGGTTGAACGCCTCGGCGCGCCGCGCGATGGCGCGCCCGATGCGGCCCATGCCGACGATGCCGAGCGTCCTGCCCTGCAGCGTGTCCGTGAGCGGGAACGCGGCCCGCGCCCAATTGCCTTCGCGCACGAAGCGATCGCCTTGCGGAATCCGGCGCACCGTGGCGAGCAGCAGCGCCATGGCGAGATCGGCCACGTCCTCGGTCAGCACGTCGGGGGTATTGGTCACGGCGATGCCGCGCTGCTTCGCCGCTTCCGTATCGACGGAATCGACGCCCACGCCGAAGTGCGCGATGAGCTCGAGCTTCGGCAGCTTGTCCATGGTCGCCGCATCGATGCCGCGCGCGCCGGACGAGGCCACGGCCGTGATGCGCTCCGCGACCGAGGCGAGGTACGCGTCGCGATCCTTCTCGAGCCACAGCTTGTGCGCGGTGAATCGGCGCTCGAGCTCCGCGAGCTTGGGCGCGTAGAACGGGCCCATCACCAGCACTTCGCGCTTCACCGGTTCGCGGCCTCGGTGAGGGGAGGGACGCCCAGCTTCACGGACCACGCGTTCATGTCCGCGAGCGCCTCGGGCTCGACCGGAACGCCCTTCGCGCGGCGCTCCTTCTCGGCGATGTATTCCGGCTCGCCCGAATAGAGCACGTCGCCTTCCCTGCGCAGGTCGGCGATCATCGCGTCGATCGACGCTTCCATGGTGTCGCCGCCGGCGAAGCGCCTGGGGTCGATCGCCATGAGGAAATGGCCCAGCTTGCGCGGGTTCCCGAGATCGCCGTACATGTCGTTCAGGTGCGGGCCGTACGTCATGCCGTTCAGCAGGCCGCACAGGATGTCCACCGCCATGGCGAGGCCGTAGCCCTTGTAGCCGTACGTGGTCCCGCCGAGCGGGATGTTGGCCTCGGCCTTGTTCGGGTCGGTCGTGGGATTGCCCTGCCCATCGACGGCGAGCCCCGGCTCGAGCGTGCGGCCCTCGATGCGCGCGTTGAGGATGCGGTTCCACGCGACCTGGCTCGTCGCCATGTCGAGGCACAGCGGCTCGCCGCCCTTGCGCGCGAACGCGAACGAGATCGGGTTCGTGCCGAAGAAGCGCCGCTTGCCGCCGAACGGGATCACCATCGCGTTCGAATGCGTCATGCCGATGCCGACGAGGTGCTCCCTCGCGGCCATGCGCGTGTACAGGCCCATGGCGCCGCAATGCGAGGAGTGGCCCACGCCCACCACGCCCACGCCGGTTTCCTTCGCCATCTCGATGGCGACTTCCATCGCGAGCGTCGCGTGCACGATGCCCAGCCCGTCCTCGCCGTGGACCTGCGCCGTGACCGGACCGGTCCTCGTGACGACCGGCGTGGACGCGGCCTTGATGGAGCCGAGGGTGAGGCGGCGCAGGTAATGGGTGAGGCGCAGGATGCCGTGCGAATCGATGCCCCACACGCTCGTCTGCACGAGCGAATCGGCCACGAGCTTCGCCTCGTCATGCGGCACGCCCGCCTTCTCCAGGCACGCGAGGGCCCACGCCTCCAGGCGTTCACGGGGAAAGAGCTGCATCTACTTGCCCGGGTAGGCGACGATGCGCTGGCGCTGCTCGCCCAGCCCCTCGATGCCCAGCGTGACCACGTCGCCGGGCTTGAGGTATTGCGGCGGCTTCATGCCCAGCCCCACGCCGGGCGGCGTGCCCGTGGTGATGATGTCGCCGGGCAGCAGCGTCATGAACTGGCTGATGTACGAGACGAGGTAGGCGCAGTTGAAGATCATCGTGCGCGTGTTGCCCGTCTGGCGGCGCTCGCCGTTCACGTCGAGCCACATGTCGAGCGTCTGCGGGTCGGTGATCTCGTCGGTGGTGACGAGCCACGGGCCCACGGGCCCGAAGGTGTCGCAGCCCTTGCCGCGATCCCACTGGCTGCCGCGCTCGAGCTGGAAATCGCGCTCGGAGACGTCGTTCACGACGCAGTATCCCGCGACGTAGTCGAGCGCCTTGGATTCGGGGACGTATTGCGCCTTGGTGCCGATGACCACACCCAGCTCCACCTCCCAGTCGAGCTTGGTCGAGCCCTTGGGCTGGATCACGTCGTCGTTCGGCCCGGTGAGGCAGGTGGTCGCCTTCATGAACAGCACCGGCTCCGTGGGCGTCGGCATGCCCGACTCCTTCACGTGGTCGGTGTAGTTGAGGCCCACCGCGACGAACTTGCTGATGCCGGCGTAGGGCACGCCCAGGCGCGGGTTGCCGCGCACGATGGGCAGCGTCTCGGGCTTCACGCGCGCCAGCCGCGCGAGGTTGCGCGGGGCGAGCAGCGTGTCGTCGATCTGCGCGATGACCTTGGAAAGGTCGCGGACGTTGCCGTCCTTGTCCGCGAGGCCGGGTTTCTCACGGCCCGGGGCACCGTAGCGAAGGAGTCTCATCTTTGTCCTCGAGATTGGATCCCCGCCTGCGCGGGGATGACGTCGCCCCCGCGTAGGCGGGGGCCCAATCTTACACTTACAGGCTCATGCCGCCGTCGACGAATACCGCCTGCCCGGTCATGAACGACGATTCGTCGGACACGAGGTAGACGAACGTTTCCGCGATCTCCTCCGCGGTGGCGAGCCTCCCCATGGCCTGGCGCGCCACGAAGTCCTTCCTCGCCTGCACGGGGTCGGCGAACGCGTTGATGCGGTCGTGGAGCGAGGGCGTATCCACCGTGCCGGGGCACACGCAGTTCACGCGGATCTTCTGCTTCACGTGGTCGATGGCGAGCGCGCGCGTGAAGCCCGCCACCGCGGCCTTGCTCGAGGCGTAGGCGAGGCGGCTGGGCGCGGCCTTCCCGGCGCCGAGCACGGAGGCCATGTTGAGGATCACGCCGCCGCCCGCGGCGATCATCTTCGGGATCATCGCCTTGCACATGAGGAACTGGCTGCGGACGTTGAGGTTGAAGCTGCGGTCCCAGTCCTCGACGCCGCATTCGAGGATGGTGCCCTGGTGCACCCAGCCCGCGCAGTTGAAGAGGATGTCCACGGCGCCGGTCTTCTCCACGAACTGCTGCACCGCGGCCGCATCGGTCGCGTCGAGGCGCGACGTGGTGACGGCGGGGTTGCCCGCGAGCTCGCGCAGCAGGTCGGCATTGATGTCGGTGGCGACGACGCTCGCGCCCTCGCGCACGAAAGCTTGCACGGCGGCGCGGCCCATGCCCTGGCCCGCGGCCGTGACCAGGGCGCGCTTGCCCTTGAGGCGATTGGCCATTGTTCCCTCTCCGGAAGATTTCTTGACAGGCCCTCGGCGGCGTGAAAAGCTCGGCCGAATTGGCCTGACCACTTTACCAGATGCCGCTCCAAGCCGTCGAAAGCCGCCGCCTGTACCGGCAGATCGCCGACCAGATCGCGGCGCTGATCGAGAAGGGCGAGTACGGCGCCGGTGAGCGGCTGCCGCCGGAGCGCGACCTCGCGAAGCAGCTCGGCGTGTCGCGTCCCTCGGTGCGCGAGGCGCTGATCGCGCTCGAGGTCGAGGGCTACGTGGAGGTGCGCGTGGGCTCCGGCGTGTACGTCGCGGGGGCGCGCCCGGGCCGCACGCTGCCGCTGCCCGCGGATTCGGGTCCCTTCGAGCTCATCCGCGCGCGCTGGATCATCGAGTCGGAATGCGCGGCGCTCGCCGCGAAGCATGCGACGCGCCCGCAGATGAAGGCCATCGAGGAAGCGCTCGACGAGATGGAAGCCCAACGCGACCGCGGCCTCATGCCGCTCGCCTCCGACCGGCAGTTCCACCTGCGCGTGGCGGAAGCGAGCGGCAACAGCGCGCTCGCGCTCGTGGTGAAGACGCTGTGGGACCAGCGCACGGGCCCGCTCTTCCTGCGCCTCGAGCACCACTTCGACACGCCGTCGCTCTGGAGCTTCGCGATCCGCGAGCATCGCGAGATCGCCGAGGCCATCGCGCGTCGCGACGCAGCCGCCGCGCGCGCCGCCATGCGCCGGCACATGGACCATGCGGCGAAGCGCTTCAGCATCAGCTGGGAAAAACGCAACCGGGCGGGATAGGGAGAGCGCGTGGAGCAGGATCACGTACTGAACGAAGCCGGCGAGTTCGACGTCCACGAGGAGGAAGTGGACATCTCGCGCTACCGCTTCGAGGACTGGGCCGCGTTCGCGCTCTTCTGGATCCTCGCGATCGTCATCTTCTACCAGTTCTTCACCCGCTACGCGCTGAACGACTCGGCCTCGTGGACCGAGGAGATCGCGCGCTACTTCCTGATCGCGACCGCGTTCGTGGGCGGCGCGATCAACGTGCGCAAGAACAACCACATCCAGGTGGATTTCCTCTACCGGTTGCTGCCGCACGGCGTGAACCGCGTGCTGTCGACGCTCGTCGACATCGCGCGTGTGCTCTTCCTCGGGTACTGCGTGTGGCTGACCTACGCCCTCATGCAGAAGATCGGCTCGAGCCGCATGGCCATCGTGGACCTGCCGATGGGGCTCGTGTACGGCTTCGTGCTCGCCGGCTTCGCGCTCATGACGTGGCGCGGCATCGGCGTGGCCCTCGCCAACTGGAAGCGCGGCGCCTCGGTGCTGGAGCGGCCTGAGCTCGCCGACGAGGCGCATTGATGGGGCCGGGAACCTTCAAGCTGATGTTCCTGGGGTTCATGGCCTCGGGCATCCCCGTGGCGATCGCCATGGCCGGCGCCTCCCTCGTCCTCGCGATGGTGACGGGGATGGTGCCCGACTACGTCGTGATCCACCGCATGGTGGGCGGCCTCGATTCCTTCCCGCTGCTCGCCGTGCCGTTCTTCATCCTCGCCGGCAACCTCATGAACTCCGCCGGGATCACGAACCGCATCTACAACTTCGCGCTCGCGCTGGTCGGCTGGATGCGCGGCGGCCTCGGCCACGTGAACATCGTGGGCTCCGTCATCTTCGCCGGCATGTCGGGCACCGCGATCGCCGACGCGGCGGGCCTGGGTACCATCGAGATCAAGGCGATGAAGGACCACGGCTACTCGACCGAGTTTTCCGTGGGCGTCACGGCCGCCTCGGCCACGCTGGGCCCCATCATCCCGCCCTCGCTGCCCTTCGTGATCTACGCGCTCTTCGCGAACGTCTCCGTGGGCGCGCTCTTCCTCGCGGGCATCGTGCCCGGCGCCGTGATGGCGATCCTCATGATGGTCACGGTGGCGTTCTTCGCGCACCGCAACAAGTGGGGCGCCGACATCCCGTTCCAGTGGCCACGCGTGCTGCGCGGCTTCGGCGAGCTGCTCATCGTGGCCGCGTGGCCCGCGCTCATCTGGGTCCTGGTGGCATACGGGGAGACGCCGCCGACGCTCACCGTGGTGGGCGGCCTCGCCGCGCTGTTCCTCGCCGACTGGAAGTTCCGCTTCAATGCCGTGCTGCCGATCATGACGCCGGTGCTGCTCATCGGCGGCATGACCACGGGCGTCTTCACCGCGACCGAGGGCGCGATCGCCGCGTGCGTGTGGGCGCTGTTCCTGGGCATCGTGTGGTACCGCACGCTGCACTGGAAGAAGCTCATCAAGGTCTCGATGGACACCATCGAGACCACGGCCGCGGTGCTGCTCATCGTGGCCGCCGCGTCGATCTTCGGCTGGATGCTCACGGCCACGCGCACTACCGAGATGATCGCGGCCTGGGTGCTCGCCTTCACGCAGAACCCGCAGGTATTCCTGCTGCTGGCGAACCTGCTGATGCTCTTCGTGGGCTGCTTCCTCGAGCCCACGGCCGCGATCACGATCCTCGTGCCGATCCTGCTGCCCATCGTGCAGAAGCTCGGCATCGACCCGGTGCACTTCGGCCTCGTCATGGTGCTGAACCTCATGATCGGGCTGCTGCATCCGCCGATGGGACTGGTGCTCTTCGTGCTCGCCCGCGTGTCGAAGCTTTCGGTGGAGCGCACGACCATGGCGATCCTGCCGTGGCTCATCCCGCTGCTCGTGAGCCTCGTCGTGGTGACGTATATTCCCTCGATCAGCCTGTGGCTGCCGCAGCAATTCCGTTGAAGGTCCCGCCATGCTTCGCGAAACGCCCCTGTACCTGCGTCTCAACCCCGCCGACGACGTCGTCATCGCCTGCCGCGAGCTGGAGGCCGGCACCAGCCTGCTGAAGGAAGGCGTGGTCTGCGCCGAGCGCATCCCGGCCGGCCACAAGGTCGCGACGCGCGCCATCTCCACGGGCGAGCCGGTGCGCCGCTACAGCCAGGTGATCGGCTTCGCGACGCGCGCCATCGCGCCCGGCCAGCACGTGCACGTGCACAACCTCGAGGTGCGCGATTTCGCTCGCGACTACGCGTTCGGCGAGGCTTACGTGCCCACGGAGCCCGTCGCGACGCCCGCCACCTTCCGCGGCATCGTGCGGCCCGACGGGCGCGTGGCCACGCGCAACTACATCGGCATCCTCTCCACGGTGAACTGCTCGGCCACCGTCACGAAGTACGTCGCCGAGCAGTTCCGCGGCGCCGCGCTCGCCGATTTCCCGAACGTCGACGGCGTGGTCGCCCTCACGCACGGCACCGGCTGCGGGATGGGCTCGACGGGCGAGGGCATCGACGTGCTTCGCCGCACGCTCGCCGGCTACGCGCGGCACGCGAACTTCGCAGGGGTGCTCGTCATCGGCCTCGGGTGCGAGGCGAACCAGATGGACGCGCTCTTCTTCACGCAGGGCCTGCGGGAAAACACGCTGCTGCGCGCCATGACGATCCAGGACAAGGGCGGCACGGCCAAGGCCGTCGCCGAAGGTGTCGCGATCGTGAAGGAGATGCTGCCGGCGGCCGACCGCGTGAAGCGCGAGATCGTTCCGGCGAGCCACGTCGTCGTGGGCCTGCAATGCGGCGGCTCCGACGGCTATTCGGGCATCACGGCCAATCCCGCGCTCGGCGCCGCGGTGGACCTGCTGGTGAAGCACGGCGGCACCGCGATCCTCTCGGAGACGCCGGAGATCTACGGCGCCGAGCACCTGCTCACGCGCCGCGCGCGCAGCCGCGAGGTGGGCGAGAAGATCGTCGAGCGCATCCGCTGGTGGGAGGAATACACCGCGCGCAACCACGGCGAGATGAACAACAATCCGTCGCCGGGCAACAAGGCGGGTGGGCTCACGACGATCCTGGAAAAGTCCCTGGGCGCGGTCGCGAAGGGAGGCACCACCGGGCTCATGGCGGTCTACGAGTACGCCGAGTGCGTGACGCAGCACGGCTTCGTCTTCATGGATACGCCCGGCTACGACCCGGTGTCCGCGACCGGCCAGGTGGCGGGGGGCGCCAACCTCATCTGCTTCACGACCGGGCGCGGCTCGGTCTACGGGTGCAAGCCCGCCCCCTCGCTCAAGATCGCGACCAACACGCCGA